>JAIPJW010000001.1 GCA_021734075.1 Cephaloticoccus sp. | reverse complement strand
GAACGCCCAAGCGCGGATCTGGCAGGGGAAGCGCGGTCGGTTCGTCCTCCCAATCGGGTTTGGTGTCCAGCAAACGAAACACCCGCTCCGCCCCCGCCATGGCCACCAGCGCCTGGTTGTATTGATTGCCCAGCGTGGCGATCGGCGAAAAGAAAAAGTTGGAAAGAAAGAAAAACTGGATGAGCGAGGATATCGCCATGTCGCCGTGAAAGGTTCGCCAGCCGCCGAACAGCAACAGGATGGCCACGAAGAACTGGCTGTTCAACTCCAGCAGGGGCGACAACACCCCCGAGGTCCGCGCCAGGGCCAGATTATAACGGGAGTGATCCGCGAGCAGCAAACGAAAGAAACCGGCATTCGTCTCCTGGCGCACAAAACCCTGGGTCACCCGGATGCCGCTCACCGACTCGGCCAGGGTGGCGGTCACGCGGCTGAAACTTTCCTGCACCGAACGCGTCAAGGTGCTGAGTTTCACCCTGAAATGCCGGTTGATCATCCACAACACCGGCGCCATCGCGAGCACCACGCCGAATAATTCCAGATCAAGTTGGGCCATCACGAGCGCGGTCACCACCATTTGGCCGCCTTGCACGAGCGAGACAAAAAACACATTTTGTATGCCCACCCGCAGGGATTCCACGTCACTGGTCACGCGACTGATGATCCGGCCGAGTTTCACCCGGTTGAAAAAACTCATCGGCTGTCGCTGCACCTTGGCAAAGATTTGCGCCCGCAAACTGTTGACCACGATCTCGCCGATCTCCAGGGCGAGCCGTTGCCGCCAGCGCATCATCACCTCCGTGACAATCGCGAGGGCCGCGTAGCCCAACACCGCCCAGGGCAGCACATCCATTTTGCCGTCGGCAATCGGACCCGAGATGATGCGCGACGAAGCCCAGATCATCGCGGGCAGCTGGATGGAGCGCAGCAACACGATGACAATCAACCAACGGGTCTTGCCCTTGACGGGTGTCGTGTAGGTAAACAACCGCCGGATCAGTCCCCACTGCAAGGGGCGGAACTGTGCCTCGTCCTCCTCGTCCCGCGATTTTTCGAGGACTGTGATATTGCGGGTCTTGACGGCGGACTCGTTCACGATTCGCCCTCCTTTGGCGGCAGGGCCAGGTGTTGCAATTCACTGCCGTCGACCAGCTGCAACTGCGCCACCCGCAGGTAGGGACCCGGCTCCCGCATCAACTGCTCGTGGGTGCCTTGCTGCACGATGCGCCCATGGTCCATCACTATGACAAAATCCGCCCGGCGCAGGGTGCTCAGGCGATGGGCCACGATGAAGGTGGTGCGCCCGGTGATGGCGCGGTCCAGCGCTTCAAAGATCTCGTGCTCCGTCTCGCTGTCGATGGCCGCCGTCGGGTCATCGAGCAGCAGGATCGCCGGTTCCAGCAGCACCGCCCGGGCAATGGCCAGCCGTTGCCGTTGCCCGCCGGAAAGCGTGTTGCCGCTTTCGCCCAGGATGGTCTCGTAGCCCTTCGGCAACTGCAGAATGAATTCGTGCGCCGCGGCGATTTTCGCCGCCTTGATGACCTGTTCCATGGTCGCATCGGGATGGCCGAAGGCGATGTTGGCGGCGACGGTGTTGGAGAACAAAAAGCTCTCCTGGAAGACCAGGCCGATGTTGTGCCGCAGATCATCGAGGTTCAACTGGCGCACATCGATGTCATCAATCAGCAGCTGGCCGTGGGTCGCATCGTAGAAGCGCGGGATGAGACTCATCAGCACGCTCTTGCCGGCTCCTGTTGCCCCCAGAATCGCCACGCACTGGCCGGGTTTCACCTCGAGGCTGACCTGCTGCAGGATCGGGGTGATGCCCGTGTAGGCAAACGACACCTGCTCGAAACGCACCGCCCCGTTCAGCTTGGTCCGCCGCACGGCATCGGGGGCGTTCTGCACTTCCACGGGGGCATCGAGAATTTCAAACACCCGGCGCGCCCCGATCATCGATTGCTGCACCGTGTTGACGAGGTTGGCCACATTGTTGACCTGTCCGGAAAACTGCTCGAGCAATCCGGCAAAAACCACCAGGCCGGCCCCCAGGGCAAGCTGCCCCTGGATCACGAGCCAACCGCCGTAACCCAGCAATACCATCATGTTGATGCGGGTGAGTATGCCCACCGCCGGCGTGAACAGACTCACTTGGTCGAAGATGCTGCGCTGTTGCGTCAGCACCGCGTTGTTCGCCACGTCAAAGCGGGCCCGGTCCTCCTCCTCGCGCCCAAATCCCTTCGTCACCGCAATGCCCTGAATGCTTTCCGCGAGGGTTTGCACCATCTTGTCCACCAGCAGGCGGTTGTTCGCATACTCGGGTTGGATCTTGCGGGAGAACAAGGTCGACATGAGCCAGAGCACCGGGGTTGTCGCCAGACAGGCGAGCGTCAGGCCCGGACTCAAACTGACCATGTAGGCCACATAAACCGTCAGTGAGATCACCATGATCACCGTTTGGATCAGGACCTGGTCCACAAACATGCGGACCGCCCCCACGTCGCTGGTCACGCGGGTGATGATTGAGCCGGTGGTGTTGGCGTCGAAAAAGCGGAAACTCAGGCGCTGCAGCTTGTCGTAAACCTCCCCGCGCAGATCAGGCACCAGTTTCTTGTGCACCAGCGTGTTGACCGAAACCGCATAGGCGTAATTCAAGGCCGCCCGCAGGATGGCCAGGCCGAGAATGATGCCCGCCAGCAGCAGCAGCACGTTCATGGGCTCCCATTGCAAGGGCAGATCAATGCCAAATTTCAAATGCGGTGCCGCCACCGCCGGCGTGCCGTCCGCCCGCGCCGGGGTGACGATATGGCGGATGTAATCGATGCCCACCCCGGTGAAACTCAAGCCGAGGATGCCCATGGTCAGCAGGACCAACTGGATGGCGACCACCTCGACGCAATCCAACCGGTAGCGCCACGCGAGCCCAAACAGCCGTCGGATCAGCTCCCCGTTGGAGGGAACCGCCGCGGCGGTGGTAGGCGGAGGTTCTGACATGTGAACCCCAACGTTAAAAAGCATGCGCACGAATACACGATTTTTTTTAATTTTTTCCCGTCATCCCCTCGTTCAGAGCAAGGTCCCCTGCAAAACAAAGAAGGCCACGCTGAAATAAATGATCAACCCGGTCACATCCACGAGCGTCGCCACGAAGGGGGCACTCGAGGTGGCCGGATCAAGCCCCAACCGCTTGAGGAGGAGGGGAAACATAGAGCCCACCAACGAGCCCCAGAAGACCACCCCCTCCTCAGTTCGCGCCGGTGAAGGGAAGGCGGAGAATGACCCTAAAATAGTCCTTGCGCTTGGGAAACTTTAAATACTTATTGAGTTTCCTAAGATTCTCATGCCCAGAAAAACCATTCCCACCGCTGTCCTGGATCCCGTCGAACGGGTGCTGGTCACCGCCCGCAAGATTTTCTTTGTCCACGGCTATAGCGCCCTGACCATGGACGAGCTCGCCCGGGAACTCGGCATGAGCAAAAAGACCCTCTACGTCCATTTCCCGCGCAAGGATGCGATCGTGGAGCAAATCCTGCGCGATTTTATCGCCCAAATACGCGCCTCGGCCGACGAATTGTTCCAGGACAAAACCCTGGGCTTCACGATCAAGCTGCAACGTTTCAGTGCGGCCATGGTGAATCGCCTGCGGGTCAACGCCCACATTCTCCGGGACCTGCAGCGTTCCGCCCCGCACCTGTTCAGTCTGGTCGAGGAGCTCCGCAACAAAAACATCCCCTACATCTTCGGCCAGATCCTGCGCGAAGGCCAGGCAGCCGGCATGGTGCGGGCCGATTTGGATCCGGCTTTTGCCGTCGAATTCTGGCGCCCGGCGATCCAGAGCCTCATGCACCCGGATACCCTGGAACGCCTCCAGCTGAATCCCGACCAGACGTTTACCCAAGCCATTGATCTCTTTTTCGGCGGCTTACTCACCCCCGCCGGACGCAAAGACTATGAAAAAAGCCACACCTCCTGACCGCGCCCGTCGCGGCCAACCCTCGTTGCTGATTGCCATCGGTCTGGGCCTTGTCCTGCTGCTGGGCGCTTGTTCCCGCCAGCCGCAGGATGCCACCGAGGATCTTGTGCTCTCGGGCAATCTCGAGGTCACCGATGCCCAGCTCGGTTTCAAAACCGGTGGCCGGGTCATCGCCCGCTCTGTTTCCGAGGGAGACCACGTCATCACGGGTCAACCGGTCGCCCGCCTCGATGCTGCCGAGCAACAATCCCAACTCGCCCTCCGGCGCGCGGAACTGGCCGGGGCCGAGGCCGCCCTGGCCGAGCTTGAGGCGGGCTCCCGTCCGCAGGAAATTGCCGCCATCGCCGCCGCCCTGCACAGTGCCGAGGCCGAACGGGACCGCGTGCGGCTCGACTTTACCCGCCAGCAGGAATTGCGCGCCAAGGAGGTCATTTCCGACCGGGAGTTTGAAGGCATGCAGGCCCAGCTGAAGGTCGCAGAAGCCCGTGTGGTTGAGGCCACCGAGCGCCTGAAGCTCATCCAGGAGGGGCCGCGCAGCGAGACCATCCAACAAGCCCGCGCCCGCATGGCCCAGGCCCGCGCGGCGGTGGATCTGGCCACCACCCAACTGGACAACACCCTCCTCGCGTCACCCCTCACCGGGATTGTCCTCTCCCACAACATCGAACCCGGCGAATTTGTTTCCCCGGGCACCCCCGTCATCACGGTGGCCGACACCGCCCACATCTGGGTCCGGGCCTATCTCAACGAAACCGACCTGGGCCGCGTGCACCACGGTCAACACGTCGTGGTGCACACCGACAGTTTTCCCGGGCGTGACTTTGCGGGCACGGTCGCGTTCATCGCCTCCGAGGCCGAGTTCACCCCCAAGACCGTGCAAACGCCCAAGGAACGGGTGAAGCTGGTCTTTCGCCTCAAGATCGACGTCGCCAACCCGCAGGAAGAACTCAAACCCGGGATGCCGGCCGACGTGATCATTTCGGCCAACCCCTGATTTCCGGTCTTTCGCTCATCGTGTCCGAACTTGTGATCCACGCCTCCGGTCTGCGCCGCACCTTCAAGGATCTGGTGGCCGTTGACCACCTCGACCTCGATGTCACCGCGGGTGAAATCTTCGGTCTGGTCGGTCCGGATGGCGCGGGCAAATCCACGACCATGCGCATGTTGACGGGGATTCTGAATCCCACATCCGGCCAGGCCCAAGTGGCCGGGTTCGATGTGGTGAAAGACTCCGAGCCGCTCAAGGAGCACATTGGTTACATGAGCCAACGCTTCGGCCTCTACGCTGATTTGACCGTGATGGAAAACATCAACTTCTACGCGGACATCTACGGGGTTTCGTCCCGCGATCGCGGCGGGAAAATCGACCAATTGCTCGGCTTCAGCAATTTGACGCCCTTCCAGCACCGGCTCGCGGGCAACCTTTCCGGCGGGATGAAACAAAAACTGGGGCTGGCCTGCGCTCTCATTCACACCCCCCGGGTGTTGTTCCTCGACGAGCCGACCAACGGGGTCGATCCGGTGTCGCGGCGTGATTTCTGGCGCATCCTTTACCAGTTGGTGCGCGACGGCGTCACCATCTTCGTCTCCACGGCCTACCTCGACGAAGCCGAACGCTGCAATCGTCTCGCCCTGCTCCATCAAGGCCGGCTGGTCGGCGTCGGCACGCCCCAGGAGGTCAAACAACTGATGCCGGGTGCGCTGCTGGAGGTGCGCACCAACGCTCCCCGCCGCACCGCGGCGCTGCTGCGCGAAAAACTCACCGAAGCCACCGTGGGACTCTTTGGCGACCGGGTGCATCTCGCCACCCGCGATGCCGTGGCCACGGAGAAACAAGCCCGCGACATCCTGAACGAAGCCGGTTTCGAGGTGCTCTCCATTCGTCCGATCGCCCCGTCCCTCGAGGACGTTTTTGTCTCGGTCATCGCCCAACCCGCCGCCGCATCATGATCATAGCGATCATCATCCTCGTGCTCCTCGTGGCGTTGGTCGCGACTGATCCGGACAACATGGACGGCCGTTCCTGATCCCGATGCGCACCCCACCCGTCACTGCGGATACGATTGTTGAGGTGCAAAACCTCGAGAAACGCTTTGGCACGTTTCGGGCGGTCGCGGGGGTATCCTTTGCCGTGCGGCGGGGCGAAATCTTCGGTTTTCTCGGTCCCAACGGCGCGGGCAAATCCACCACCATCCGCATGCTTTGCGGCCTGCTTGCCCCCACCGCCGGCACCGGCACCGTTGCCGGCTACGACATCCGCCGGGACGCCGAGAAAATCAAAACGCGCATCGGCTACATGAGCCAGAAGTTCTCGCTCTACGATGAACTGACCGTGGAGGAGAACATCGATTTCTACAGTGGCATCTACTGTCTGCCCCGGGAGAAAAAGGCCGTGCGCAAAGCCTGGGTGCTGGCCATGGCCGGCCTGGAGCAACACCGGCATGCGCGCACGGCCGAGTTGTCCGGTGGGTGGAAGCAACGGCTGGCGCTGGGTTGCGCCATTCTGCACGAACCGCCCATCCTCTTCCTCGATGAACCCACGTCGGGCGTTGATCCCAACAGCCGGCGGCAATTCTGGGATTTGATCTACGAACTCTCGTCCCAGGGCGTGACCATCTTCGTCACCACCCACTACATGGAGGAGTCGGAATATTGTGACCGGCTCGGCATCATCTATCGCGGAGAGCTGATCGCCCTCGGCACGCCCCGGTCGCTCAAGACTGAACACATGCCCGATGCCGTGCTTGAGCTGGAGTGCGACCGGGCCAACGACGCCATGGCGGTGATTGAACGACTGCCGGAAATCAAGTCGTCCGCGCTGTTCGGCAACGGCCTGCATCTGGTCACCCCCGATCATGCGGCCGCCATCGCGGCCACCCGGACAGCCCTGACGGGCGCCGGCTTTGTGGTGCAGCGCCTGGAGCGTATCACCCCGACCCTTGAGGATGTGTTTGTGGCCTTGATCGAGGCGCGGGACCGGGCGGATGGCACGCAGAAGGAGGTGGCCCAATGAACCTGCGTCGACTTTGGGCGGTGGCCCGCAAGGAAACCATCCACATTCGTCGCGACCCGCGCAGTCTCGGCCTGGCCGTCGGCATTCCCATGCTGATGATCCTGCTTTTCGGCTATGCCCTCACCCTCGATGTCGACCGCGTGCCTTTGGTGGCCTGGGACCAGAGCGGCACCCCGGCCAGTCGCGACTATCTCGCGCAGTTCACCAGTTCGCGCTATTTCGCTTTTCAAGGCACGGTCGACAACTACCGCGATCTTGAAAAAGCGATCGACACGCGGCGGGCATGGCTGGCCCTGGTGATCCCGCCGGACTTCGAGGGTAAACTGTCCACCGGCCGCGAGGCCGCCGCGCAAGCCATTGTCGATGGTTCCGATGCCAACACCGCCAGCATCGTGCTGGGCTATGCCCAGGGCATCACGCTTGGCTTCAATCAGAAAGTGGCCTTGGCCCTGTTGCCGCACCGCACCGGAGGCGGGGCGCTGGATCTGCGGCCCCGGGTCTGGTTCAACCCCGATCTCGAATCCAAGAACTACATCATCCCCGGGATCATCGCCGTGATCATGGGGCTGATCGCCGCCCTGCTCACTTCGCTCACGGTGGCCCGCGAATGGGAAAATGGCACGATGGAGCAACTCATCTCGACTCCTGTCCGCGGGTCCGAGCTCATCCTCGGCAAATTGCTGCCCTACATTGTCATTGGCATGGTGGATGTGCTCATCGCCGTGCTCATGGCCGTGTTTCTCTTTCAGGTGCCCTTGCGCGGCAGCGTGCCGTTGCTGTTCGGCGTCGCGACCCTTTTTGTCATCGGCACACTCGCCCAGGGCATCCTGATCAGCACGGTCGCGCGGCAACAGTTGCTCGCGAGCCAGTTTGCCATGGTCACGACCTTTCTCCCGGCGTTTCTGCTTTCGGGCTTCACCTTCGCCATTGCCAACATGCCGCTGCCGGTGCGCGTCATCACCCACATCGTGCCGGCGCGTTATTTTGTGGCCTTGGTCAAGGGTGTCTTTCTCCGCGGTGTCGGTCTGGCGGCCCTCTGGCCCGATGCCCTCTTTTTGCTCGTCTTCGCGGTGCTCGTCGCAGCGGCCGCCATCCTGAAATTTCGCAAGAAACTCATCTGAAGCCAACCCCGGCCAACCACCGCCCTCGAACGTCATGTCCGCCACGCAGATCAATCACTGATTCACGACCATGTGGGAACGCATCCTTACCATGCTCCGCAAGGAGTTTCGCTCCATCTTCCGCGATCCGCGGATGCGCTTCGTCATCCTTGGATTGCCCGTGGTCCAGACGCTGATCTTTGGTTACGCGGTGACGCTTGATGTGCGCCATGTCGAACTGGTGGTGGTCGACTACGATCAAACCCCGGCCAGCCGCGAATTCATCGCCCGCTTTACCGGTTCCGGATATTTCGATGCGGTCATGCACACGTTGGACGCGGAAGCCGCCAGTGCGGCCATCGATGCCGCCAAAGCCGCCGCGATCCTGCAGCTCAATAGCGGGTTCGAGTCCAACCTGCACGGCGGCCGCACCGCCGTTGCCCAGCTCATTGTCGATGGGTCGGATTCAAACACCGCCCGTTTCGTCCTCAATTACAGCAACATCATCGCCAGCACGTTCAACCAGCAGGTCTTGCTCAATCAACAACTGCGTCGGGCCGGACGAATCGGGCAAGTGGGCAGCGTGGCCTTGAGTGCGCGCGCCTGGTTCAATGCCGACCTTGAAAGCCGCAACTTTTATGTGCCCGGCATCATTGCCACCCTGGTGATGCTCGTGAGCCTGATGCTGACCAGCATGGCCATCGTGCGGGAAAAGGAGGTGGGCACCATCGAACAGATCATGGTCACCCCGATCCGACCCGTGGAATTCATTCTGGGCAAATGCGTCCCCTTCGGCCTCATCGGCTATATCAATGTGCTGATGGTCACCCTGGTCGGACTCTACTGGTTCGACATTCCGATGCGGGGCAGCTTGCCCCTGCTCCTGCTCGGCACGACGTTGTTTCTGCTCAGCACGCTGGGCATCGGCCTGTTCATATCCACGGTCAGCCGCACCCAGCAGCAGGCCATGATGACGACGTTCTTCTTCTTCTTCCCGGCCATGTTGCTGTCGGGTTTTGTCTACCCCATCGCCAACATGCCCACCGTGGTGCAGTGGCTCACTTACCTCAATCCCCTGCGCTATTTCCTCATCATCATCCGGGGCGTGTTTCTCAAGGGCGTGGGCTTCGAAGTGCTCTGGCCCCAAAATCTCGCGCTGCTCGCCTTGGGCCTGGTCGTGCTGACTTTTGCCGTCTCGCGTTTCCACAAAACCATTTCCTGAAAACCGTCCGAACTCCGCCCGCCATGAAAATTCCCGCCGCCGCCCTCTTGCTTGTCCTTGGCCCCGTCTGCGCTGTCGTTTTGGCCGATCCCGCCGAGCCGGTCACCCCGGCAACTTTCAGCCTTGCTGAATGTCTTGCGTATGCCACCGCCCATCAACCCGCCCTGGCGGCGGCACAGGCCGGCGTCACCGCGGCGACCGCATCCGTGGGCGAGGCCCGGGCGCCCTATTATCCGCAAGTCGACCTGAATGCCGGTTATCACCGCTGGCAACGCCGCGCTTTTCTGCCCTCCGGCCTGACCCTCCCCGGGAAACCCATCCCCGACCAGATTGGACCGCTCAATGACTGGACCGGTGGGTTGAGCACCCGGGTGACCCTTTATGATTTCGGCGAACGGCGTGCCGGGTTGGCGGCCGCCAGCGCCCGAAAGGCCGGCGCCGAAGCTGATGTCGTCACCACCCAGGCCGACGTGCGCCTTTCGACCCAGCTGGCCTTCCATGCCCTTGCCACCGCACAGGACTTGCAAGCCGTGGCCGAAAAAAACCTCAACCGCACCGAACATCACCTGTCGATTGCCCAAATTCGTCGATCGGCCGGCGACGTGCCGCAGGCGGATGTCCTGCGCTTGCAGGCCGAGGTGGCCCACGCCCAACTGCAGCTGATCGGCACGCAAAGCAATGTGCGCATCTGCACCGGCCGTCTCAATACCGTCATGGGGCGCGCGGCTGAAGCTCCCCTGCACATTGCCGTGGACCATGACATTGCTCCACCCCCCACCCCGGAAGATCTGGGCCCGGCCATCAACCGCGCCCTGGCTCAACGGTCCGAGCTTAACGCCGCGGAAAAGCGGACGGACGCAGCCCGCGCCATGGTGAATGCCGCCCGCGCCGGTCGTGCCCCCAAACTGCGGGCAGACGCTGCTTTTGGCTGGAATGATACCACTTGGGTGCCGGAAACTCAGGAGTGGCAGGCCGGTCTTTCCATCGATGTGCCCGTCTTTGATGCCGGTCGTCGCACTCACCGCATCGCGCGCTCACGGGCCGAACTCGCCCGGGAGCAAGCCGCGCTGGAAACCCGCCAGCTGCAGATCCGCCAGGAGGTTTGGGCCGCATCCGTCGAGTTGGAACGTAGCTGGGCCGCCATAGCGGCCAATGAAACCGCCCTGCGGGCCAGCGAGGAAAGTTTGCGCGTGGTGCAGGAGCGCTACCAAAACGGCGGCGCTGTGGTTACGGATTTGCTGGATACCCAGACCGCCCTGGCCCGCACCGAGGCTTCGTTGGCCGGTGCGCGCTGGGACTATCTGAATGCCCGCGCCGCCTACGACCGGGCCATCGGCGCCACCCCCTGAGCCGGCGGCAACGTGGCCACGTGAACCGTCTGCGTGGGAAAGGCAAAGGAGAGACCGCGCGCATTGACCGCCCGCATGATTTTCAGGTTGATCCGCTCGCGCACCACAAGGGCCTGGGCGAAGGCCGGGTCGTTGGCAAAATAGATGATCGTGATATCGAGCGAAGACGCCCCGTAGCCGGTGAAATGCACCGCGAAGAATTCCTGGTGCACCTCCGGATCGTTTTTCAAGATTTCACGGAAGTCCCCCAGGATGGCCTCCATCGCCTCCGGGGCGGTGTCGTAGGTGAGGCCGATGCTCAGATCCACCCGGCGCTGCGGCATGCGGGTGTAATTGGTCACCGGGTCGCTCGCGACCGATTTGTTCGGGATGATGATGAGCGAGCGTTCCGGGGTGCGCAGTTTGGTCGAGCGCAACCCGATGTCCTCCACCGTGCCCTTGAGTGAACCGATCTGCACGAACTCGCCGACTTTGAAGGGCTGGTCGATCGCCACCACAATCGAACCGAAGACGTTGGCGATGGTGTCCTGTGCCGCGAGGGCAAACGCCAGACCGCCGATCCCCAAGCCGGCGAGAAACGCTTTCACATCCGCCCCCAGGCTCTGGGCGATCATGAGCACGCCGAACACCACAAAAATCGCAATCAGGGTTTTCTTGATCCACGGCATGAAGGCCGCGATGCCCAATTGCTTTTCCTTGGCCGCCGACTGCAAGTGATCCAACAGGGTGTCGAAGGCACGCAGGAACAGCCAGAAGAGCCCCAGGGAAAAAGATACCGTGATGGCGTAGCCGAGGGCCTCATCCCCGGCGAGCGAAAGCTTGAGCACCTTGAGGGCACTCATGATTCCGGTTATCACGATGAGGGCCGCCACGGGATCCTCCAGCGCGGGAAACAGCTTGTCGTCCAGCGTGGTTTTGGTCCGCGCGGACAATTTCCGGAAGAAACCGAAGATCACGATCGTCACCACCCGGCGCAGCAGGAATGCGATGACCAGGAGGAGCACCGCAATTACGTAGCGCGTGGCCGTGTTGCCACTGCTCTTCACGTCGAAGATTTCCAAGGCACCATCCACCACCGCTTCAAGGAAATCAGGTGGGCGGGGCGCCGCGTGACCACTGGCCACAGCCGCGGCCGCGTTGACCGTTTGCGTCGTGTCCGCCACGGGGGTCGCGGAGGGCGCGGAGACATCAGTCCCCGAGGCTTCCTCCTGGGCCAGGACGCCGGTCGCAAGGTGCAGACAAACCAAAAAGAGGGAAACGTAACGCTTCATGTATAAAGTCCCTCACTGAAACAGGGACCTGCTGCTTGTCAAAGTCTCCCCGGGAGGCAGCCCGCCCGGACCGGCAGTGGAATTCCGGACTACTTTTCCACCAGTCAATCCGTGGCTTGATCCCATGCCCCGGGCGCCTGCATTCTGTGCCGGTGATGCTAAGCACCCTCGCCCTCGTGGAAACATTACCCGCCCTGCCATGGTGGGCTTGGGCGGGGTTTTTCCTCTTTATCACGGCGATGCTGATGCTCGACCTGGGGATTTTCCAACGTGAAGCCCATGAGGTGAAGATGAAGGAAGCCCTGAGCTGGTGCGGCGTCTGGTTCACCCTGGCCCTGGCCTTCAACGGTCTCATTTGGTGGTGGCGTGGGGCCCAGCCTGCCCAGGAGTTTCTCGCCGCCTATCTGGTCGAGCTCTGCCTGAGCGTGGACAATGTCTTTGTCTTCATTCTCGTCTTCGCCTGGTTCAAGGTGGCCCCCCGTTACCAACACCGGGTGCTCTTCTGGGGTATTGTCGGAGCGGTGATCATGCGGGCGGTCTTCATCCTCGTCGGGGTGAGCGTCATCGCCCGCTTCCATTGGATTTTGTATTTCTTTGGCGCGTTTCTCGTCTACACCGGCATCAAGATGGCCCTGCCCAGCAAGGAGGAGGTGGATGTCGATCCCGATCACAATCCTGCGGTGCGGCTGTTCCGGCGGTTTTTTCCCGTCACCACCAAAACCCATGGCGGCGATTTTTTCCTGCGGGAAAACGGCCGGTGGCTGGCCACGCCGTTGTTCATTGTGCTCATCGTGGTGGAAACCACCGATCTGGTCTTTGCACTGGATTCCCTCCCGGCCGTGCTCGCCATCACCCGCGACGGGTTCATCGCCCTGACCTCCAATATTTTTGCCATCCTCGGGCTGCGCTCGCTCTACTTTGCCCTTAACGGGGTGATGCAGCTTTTCCGCTACCTCAAGATCGGTCTCGCCCTGATCCTGACTTTCATCGGCGTCAAAATGCTGATCGAGGCCTGGGTGGACATCAGTATCGGCATCTCCTTGGGCGTGATCGGCGGCGTGCTCACCACCGCCGTGCTGATGTCGCTCCTGATCCCGGAAAAGAAAACCTAGCCCAAAAAGCGGGCGGCCCATTCCGGCTTGGCCAGCGGTCGCGGTTTCCACTCACCCCAGATGCGGTATCGCCACCGTGCGATCACCTTGTAGCCCGCATCCCGCCAGGATGCCGGGATGAGGCCCAACACCCTCCCAGCGGCACTCGCCCAACCTCCGCAGACCCGCAAGGCCGCCACCACTCCGCTGGTGCGGGTCAAAAAATCCGGGCGTTCCCGTTCCGACCAGTCCGGCACAAAAATCAGCGAATCAAAGTCTTCGGCGGGCAAACCGTGTTGGCGCAGAAAATCCTGCGCCGGCGCACTCTGGAGTGGGGAAAAATGCATCCGGTCCTGTCGATCAAACCTGAGCAACAACCGCACGCAGCGGTTGCACAAGCCGCAGGAACCGTCGAACAACAGCACCGGCCCGGGAGTGTTTTCAGGTTTTGTCATCGGCCTTGCGCATGTTGCGCGTAAACCTCGGCAATGTCGGCCAGATCGCAAGCGGCGTCGACCACGGAAACAAACCGCGCGCAACGCCGCTCATCGGCAAAGGATCCGCGCTCCGAGTAGACCACCATCCCGTCGGCGAGCTTCCAAGTGCCCTTGTTCAGCTGGATCTTGCGCTGCATTTCCGGCAACAATGCCGCGCCAAAAAAATCCGGCGCATTGGTCTGGATGAACCAGTCACGATCGAACGCCATGTCGCCCACCTTGATTTCCTTGGCGCCGAAAAGCTCCATCACCTTTGTGCCGAAACCTTGGTGGCTCAGCTTGAAGGTCAAATTGCCATGAGCCGCGGGCGCGACGGCCACCGCCGCCCAAGTCGTCTTCGATTTCCCCGAACCCGTCGTGTAGTTGTAGAGGCGCACCGCTTTGCCCCGGATCGTCCCGGTGGCCTCGGGGGACCGGCAAAACCCCAGCACCGGCCGATTTTCCTTCATGGTAAGTCGCATCTGCTCCGCCAGGTGCCGCACATTGTCCACCGCCTTGCGGGAAGTGATCGCAGCCATCCGCAGGATCACCCCGAAAAATATCAGGAAGCCTCCAAACATCAGCACGGGCAACAGCCACGGTTCTTGCATCCCGCCAATTTAATGCCGCTGGTTTCCGCCGCGAGCCGATTCGTGTCCGGTCGCGGAACCGCTATTGGGCTTCGCATAATGAACTGACGCGCTATTGCGGTGGATCGTGCGCTCCGCGCGCGGGGCTTTGGTAGGAGGAACGTGTCGATGCCGCGCGCGGAGCGCACGGCCCACCCGTTGGCGATTGCGCGAGCCTCGAAAAGGTGGCACGCGGCCTCTCGATGAAAATTGCCGGCGGGGTTCGGCCTGCGCCATGGCCCCGAGCGCGTCGAACGGAGCGTCGGCATGAGACGTCGCCCTACCAATCCATGCCTTCGTTACGAAAAAGCCGACCGCGCAAGCGGCCGGCCTTTCGCGTGTCAGGTTTTCTGACCTGCGCCTTATTTGATTGTGATCTTGCGGGGCTTGATCGCCTCGGCCTTGGGGAGCGTCACGGTCAACACGCCATCGAGCAACTCGGCGACGATCTTGTCGTGATTCACCACGTTGTCATGCGTGAGCACGAGTTCGTAGGTCGAGTCGTCCGACTCGCAATGCAGGGTCGTCCAACCTTCGGGCCGCTTCCAGGCCCGCTGGCCCACGATGCGGATTTCGCCGTTGTCGGACGTGACCTCCAGGCCCTTCTTGTCCACTCCGGGCAGTTGCACGACCAGGCGGTAGGCTTCATCGGTTTCATTGACTTGGTAAGCCGGCTTCTGCACCGGCCCTTCCGGTTGGATGACTCCTTCGCGTTCGCGACGAACCAAAGGCGTGACGGGATTGATTAATGACATGGGTGTTCCTCCTGTTGGATGATTGGGTTGGGGCGGCTCACTTGACCGCCACGGTGATTTTCTTGGGCTTCGCTTCCTCCCGCTTGGGCAAGGTGACGGTCAGGACTCCGTTCTCATAGGTCGCCCCCACCTTGTCGGCGGCCACGCTGTCAGGCAGGCTGACCGAGCGGTTGACCTCAAACGATTGCTCGTTGTCACCGTTCTTGCTTTTGCGCTGCGCGTTGATCGTCAGATAGCCGTCGACCATCTCGATGTGGATGTCATCGCGATTGATCCCGGGCAGCTCCGCGCGGACATAGGCATTGTCCTTGTCCTCATACAAATCGACCGGAAAGCGGGTGGACGAGGCGCCCACAAAATCGCCCAAGGTCGAGCTGAACAAACGGTCGATCTCGCTCTCGAGGCCGGCCCATGGTGAGCGGTTTTGGCCACGAAGAACCGGGGCATAACCGCGTGCGTAAGGTTGATTGTATCGAATTAGTCTCATGATGTTATTTCCTGGTTGAGTTAATGGTTAAACTACCGCGCTCCCCTCACTGCATACGCGATGCCGTCCCCGAGCCACGGTTTATCCAATTGTGGAACAGTCAGTTAAGTAACATCACTATTTTCCCGCTGCGAAATTCTGGCGCGCCCGTCCGTCACACTTGGGAAAAAAATTCACAGATAATTTTTGTGGATCGAACAATACGTGCGGTTTTGGCCGAAGACGGGAGCGATTGATGCCGGACAAACAATGGAAGTGCCCCTGCGTTGTTAAAGAAGGGGTATGCGCCAGCACCCCTACACATGCCTACATTCATCTACTGCCAATCGAATCCGTTGAATGCCACACCAGTTGGCCCCTGCGCATCGCCATGTGGATAGCGGTAGCACAATTGCATTTGCGCGGGATGTAACATGCAGTATTTTATACCCCATAGGGGTATCAGTGTGGTCGAGTCGGTGTTCTTCGACGTATGAGCAGTGGTTCGGCAAATCCCAGAGGTGGCAACCAATCAAGTGTGCTTGAGAGCGATATGGTGACTGATTCGTCCGAGCAGGACACCGGAGGAGAGACTTTGACGACGACTGTTCTGTTCTGCCGCCAGGTAGCCGACGGCGCAACGTTGCTTGCCATAATTTTGAGCCTGACGGTTCTCGCAGGCTGGTTGCTCGATTGGGAGACGATCAAAGCATTATTGCCGGGGGCAACGGCTATGAAGCCGAACACGGCGGTCTGCTTTATCCTGCTGGCCCTGGCCCTTCGTCTCGAAAGTGAAACGCATAACCATTCTACATTCCGTGAAAGGCGTATCATGGCGGTGACCCTTGGCACGTTGGCGGGTGTCGTCGGGATTTTGACCCTGACTGAGTATGTCACGGGAACGACGTTCAGTATGGACACCTGGCTTTTCCCCAACGCACAGCACGCGGCCCACCATCTCTTCCCCGGCCGCATGTCCCAAGTCTCCGCCATTGGTGTGGTGCTGTTGAGCCTTGGCGTGCTGCTTCTGGATTTGGAGGTTCGCAAACAACGTCCGGCCCAGTATCTCGCACTTGCAGGGGCTGCGATCGGCTTCGTCATGTTTTCCAGCTACGTTCTTGGGGAACGAGACCGATATGCCGCGGTGTGGTTTTCCGCAGTATCATTTCCCACGGCCATCATTCTCTTGGCGTTGAGCGTTTGCATCCTCTGCATTCGACCGAAGTGCGGCTTTATGACGACGGTTCACAGTCAGGATGCCGGTGGTTGGATGGTCCGCCGGCTCCTGCCAGTTGCCGTTCTGGTGCCACTGCTCCTGGCGTGGCTCCGGCTTGAGGGCGAACACACAAAGCTGTTTCATGCCGAGTTCGGCCTCGCGCTCCTGACCACTGCCTTCACGATTGCGTTCGCCGGTTTCATCTGGCTTTACGCCCGAACGCTGAATGCGCACGAAGTCGAACGGCGACTGTCCACGGCCGCCAACGCCCAATTGGCCGCCATCGTGGAGTCATCCGATGATGCCATCATTGGCGTTGACTTGAATCTGATCGTGACGAGTTGGAATCATGGAGCAGAGAAACTTTTCGGCTTCGATTCCCGGGAGATCCTCGGGAAATCCGTGCTGCAACTCTTGCCACCAGATCTGGCCTCCGAGGAGGCCGGAATTCTCTCCCAGTTGCAACAAGGCGAATCAGTTTCCCATTATGAAACGGTTCGCCTGCGCAAGGACGGCACCTCCGTTGATATATCGCTCACGGTTTCGCCCATATTCGACCCACGCGGAAAGCTCGTTGGAGCCTCAAAGGTGTCCCGTGACATCTCCAAGCGGCGGAAAGCGGAGGCGGACCTCAGGGAGAGCGAGGCGCGGTTCCGTCAGATTGCTGAGAACGTCAACGATGTGATCCGGGTAACTGACCCGGTCAACCAGCAGATGCTCTACGTGAGTCCGCGCTTCGAGAACATTTGGGGGCGTTCTTGTGCCGAACTCTACCGGTCTCCAGAGATCTGGCAAAATTCGATCCACCCCGAGGACCGGGCACGGATTGCGGAAGCTGCCCGCACCAAGCAGATTACCGGGAAATACGACGAGACCTACCGTATTGAGCGACCAGACCAAAAGCTGCGTTGGATCCAGGAGCGGGCCTTTCCCGTGCGCGATGCTTCAGGGGTGGTTTACCGGCTTGTGCTCCTTGCTGCGGACATCACGGAACAGCACACGCTCGAAATGCAGCTACGTCAGACGCAGAAACTTGAGGCCCTGGGCACACTGGCTGGCGGTATTGCCCATGACTTCAATAATATCCTGTCGGCAATCATGGGTTACACCGAACTTGCCCGAATGAGTGCCAAGGACCTAAAGACCAAAGAGTTCCTTGAACCGGTTGCTCAAGCAACCCAGCGGGCGGCTGACCTGATCCGGCAAATCCTGGCGTTCAGCCGGCAGCAGGAACAGCAACGGGCTCCACTCCAGCTCAGGCTCATCATAGCTGAGTCGCTCAAGTTGCTGCGTGCTACCATTCCAACCACAATCGAGATTGAGGGACTGCTTCACCGCGATTTACTTAACGTCCTTGCTGATGCCACTCAGATTCACCAAATCATAATGAATCTTGGGACAAACGCGTGGCACGCTATGCGGGGGAATAAGTCCGGGCGCCTGACCGTCGAGCTTGAAGAATTCAACGCTGACGAGCTGTTGGCTCGGAGCAATCAGGGTTTCACCGCCGGCCCCTATGTTCGTCTTTCGGTTAGCGACAACGGCCAAGGCATGGACCGTGAAACGATGGACCACATTTTTGAGCCATTTTTCACCACGAAAGGTCCCGGTGAAGGCACGGGCCTTGGTCTTTCCGTCGTCCACGGCATCGTGAAAAGTCACGGTGGGGTCATCACCGTCTACAGTCAGCAGGGACAGGGAACAACCTTTCGGCTCTATTTTCCCGCGCTGGCAGCAATATCTACCGAGACCAGCACCGATAGCGTCCCGATACCTGCCGGGCAGGGGCAGCAGGTCCTCCTCATTGACGATGAACCTGTCTTGGCTGAACTCGGAGGGAGAATTCTGGAGCAACTAGGCTACAAGCCTGTGACCAAGAGCGATCCCGTCGAGGCGCTTGCGCTAATCCGATCTGACCCGTATCGCTTCGATCTTGTCATCACTGACATGATGATGCCGAAAATGACGGGTCTTGACCTGACCCGCGAACTGCAGGCTATCCGTCCCAATCTGCCCATCATCCTGACTTCAGGCTACATGGGTGCAGCCAGCGAGAAACAGCTTCACAACCAAGGTATCCGTGAGGTGCTGCCCAAGCCGCCTACGATCCGTTCGGTCGGGCTGATTGTGCATCGGGTTTTGTCTCAGTAATCATCTTTTCAAAGTCGGTGTGGGCATAACCCGGAGGCACCGAGGCACCATTTCTAAAGGAGCGATGTCGTGCGACCTCTACCCGACCCGGATTCAAGTCGCAAAGCGCGACCAGCTGGGCATCGGTTCGATAGGAGATTTCAATGGTATCCTGAAACATCCGATGCCGAGAACCGCACCCCATGATGGCGAAACAGCGTCGCGGAGCCAGTGAGGCGGCAATGCCGACTGGTGTAGCGCTAAGTGCGCAATCTGTGGTGGGGAGACCAGGTCGAAGCCAAACCTTGCGGATCATCCGCATCCCCGCTTATGCCGGAAAAAATCCGTGCTCAATCTCCCCGGACGTGGTTGGGTGCTGCCTTCCCACCCATGAAATTCGATTTCGATACCCCCATCAACCGCAGCGGCACCGACTCGCAAAAATGGCAGAAATATGCCGGACGCGATGTGCTGCCCATGTGGGTGGCCGACATGGATTTCAGGTCCTCCCCCGCCATCCTCGCCGCCCTCCACCGACGGGTGGAGCATGGAGTTTTCGGCTATGCCCGACCAACCAAGTCCACGATGGACGCCATGGTGGCGGCCATGGAATCACGTTACGGGTGGAAGATTGAACCGTCCTGGATTGTGTGGCTCCCCGGTCTCGTCTGCGGACTCAATGTCACGGCCCAGGCGTTCGCCGAACCGGGTGACGAGGTGCTCACGCTCGCGCCCATCTACCCGCCGTTCATGAGCGCGCCGAAGAACAGTGCGCGGGTTTCCGTGACCGTCGACCTGCAACTGCGGGACGGCCGCTGGGAAATCGATTGGGCCGCATTGGACGCCGCGATCACACCGCGGACCAAACTCTTTCTCCTGTGCAATCCGCACAATCCGGTCGCCCGGGTGTGGCGCCGCGAGGAATTGACGCAGCTGGGCGAATTCTGCGTGCGCCACAATCTCGTGCTCTGCAGCGACGAGATTCACTGCGATCTCATCCTCGATGACCTGCCGCATCTGCCCACCGCATTACTCGACGGGGAAATAGCGCGCCGGAGCATCACCCTGATGGCCCCGAGCAAGACCTACAACGTGCCTGGTCTTGGCACTTCCTTTGCCATCATACCCGACGGCGTTCTGCGCCACCGGTTTGTGCGCGCCACGGCCGGCATCGTGGCCGAAGTGAACACACTCGGTTATGATGCCTGTGAAGCGGCTTACCGCGACAGTGAGCCGTGGCGGCTGGCGCTGCTCGACCATCTCCGGGGCAACCGCGATCTGCTGCTCGACTTTGTCGCCCGCGAACTGCCGGGGGTGGTGATCGAGGCCCCGATCGAGGCCACCTACCTGGCCTGGCTCAACGTGCGCGGCCTCGGACTCAAGGATCCCATCGCCCACTTCGAGACGCACGGCGTGGGCCTGAGCGACGGGGCGTTTTTCGGTGCGACCAAGGGAGACTACGTGCGCCTCAACTTCGGTTGCCCGCGCGTCACGCTGCAAGAGGCGCTCCGGCGCATGAAAATTGCGGTCGCAGCCATCTGAGTCTTGGCCTTAGGTCTTGTTCATGCAACGCGTGTCCCGGTGGCTTTTTTATGCCCTTGTCCTGCTGGCGCTGGGGCAGGCGGCCTACCATCAGGCCCATCTGCCGGAACGGATCGCCACGCACTTTGATCTGCAGGGCAAGGCCAATGGCTGGGATTTGCGCGCCTCCCATATTGCCTATCAGGTCGGCCTCGCGGTCCTTCTGGGCGGACTGTTTGGCGGCATGGGGTGGCTGGTCGGCAAGCTGCCGGATGCACTGGTCAACATCCCCCACCGTGAATACTGGATGGCTCCAGGTCGACGAACCGCCACCCTGGGCACACTTGCCGCCATGCTCCACGCCTGTGGCAGCGTGGTGCTCGGCTTCTTTATCCTGTTTTTTCAACAAATCTTCGTCGCCAATCTCAGCGGACAGCTGCAGCTCAAGCTGCTCCCCTTGATCATCGGTCAATTCATTCTGTTGGCCGGTTTGGTCACTGCGCTGATGCTTCGGTTTCGCCGCCCCCCACCGACCAACTGAACATGCACATCGGCCCCCACCAGCTCGCCACCAATCTGTTTCTTTCGCCGCTGGCGGGTTACACCAACCTGCCCTTTCGGGTGACTTTGCGTGAACTCGGCGGGTTGGGCTGGGCCACGACCGATCTGGTCAACGCCCGCTCGCTCATCGAACGCAATCGCAACGCCCTCAAGATGGTCGAGTCCTCGCCCGAGGACCGGCCGCTCGCCATCCAACTCTTTGGCAGCGTGCCGGAGGAAATGCGCGACGCCGCCGTGATGTGCGAGGAGTTGGGGGCTCAATCCGTGGACATCAACATGGGCTGCCCGGTCAAGAAGGTGGTCAAAATCGGCGGGGGCTCCGCCATGATGACCGAACTCCACAAAACCGCGGCCCTGGTTCGCGGCATGATCAATGCCGTCAAAATCCCCATCACGGCAAAGATGCGGCTGGGTTGGGACGACGACAACCTCACCGCACCCGATTTGGCGCGCGTGTTGGAAGACGCGGGGGCCGCCGCCATCTTTGTGCATGGTCGCACCCGGGCGCAGGGATTCAGTGGACGGGTCAATCTGGCGGGGATCCGGGCGGTGGTCGCCGCGGTAAAATCCATCCCGGTCATCGGCAACGGCGATGTCACGACTCCGGAGGCGGCGATCCACATGCTCAACGAAACCGGGTGTGCCGGAGTCAGCATTGGTCGCGGCGCGTTTTACGATCCCTGGATCTTCCGGCGCACCGCCCATTTTCTCATCACCAGTGAACTGTTGCCAGAGCCGTCCTTTGCGGAGCGGGTGCGGGTGATGCGGCGACATTTCGAGCGCTACTGCGAGTTCTACGGCGAGGACCATGGGGCCCGTCTTTTCCGCAAGGTGGCGCCATGGTATGCCAAACGTTTCGGACCAGCCAAGCCTTTCAAACAGCGCGTCATCACCATCAAGTCCCGGTCGGACTTCGATGCGGTGATTGCCGACTATGTCGGTTGGCGTGCGCAGTATTGCGACGACCAGGGTGAACTCCTGCCGCGTTTTGCACTGGGCCCGATGGCGGCCTCATTCATGAGCACTGGCGAGGAACCCGCTGGACTCAACCGCAGTGCCATCCCGGTGCCCAAAGGGCCGGTGGAGGTGTGGTGAGCAGTGCGCTCCACCTTTGCCAGGCGCCCCGTTTTCTGCCTGCGTGACACCCAATGAATCTTGTAAGCCATTTTTGGGGACTGATCCTCGCGACCGTGATTGCACTGCTGCCGCTGATCAATCCGTTTGCGGCGGCGCCCACTTTTCTGGCGATTACCGAGGGCGACACACCGGCCCGCCGCAATCAGCAGTTGCGCATGGCATGCTTCTACATGGTCGCAATCCTCGTCAGTTTTCTGATTGGCGGCACCTTCATCATGGGGTTTTTCGGCATCTCCATCCCCGGCTTGCGCATTGCCGGTGGCTTGCTGGTTGCCGGTATCGGTTCGGGCATGTTGGTCGCGGTGCCGCGTGACCCCAATCAAACCCGTCAGGAACATGAGGCCGCGCGGGCCAAGCGCGACATCGCCTTTTCCCCGCTCGCGATGCCCATGCTGAGCGGTCCGGGCGCCATCGCGGTGACGATCGGCCTCACCTCCCTTTCCACCGACTGGACCGATTACATTGCGATCATCATCGGCATCCTGATCGTCGCGGTCATCATCTACGTGACGCTGCGCCTTTCCGGCAAAATCGTGCTGGTCATCGGCCAAACCGGCATGAACGCCCTGACCAAGGTAATGGGCTTTTTGATCCTGTGCGTGGGCATTCAGTTCATTGTGAATGGCGTGAGCGCCATCGTCACGGATCCCGAGTTTTTGCACCGTATCCGCGATGCGCTCGCCAGCAAGTGACCCGACCGGGATCGAACCTGCCACGGGCCACCTGACCCCACGGGCATCTGGTTGCAACCAAACCCAAGCTTGGTAATTTCAATATCTGCGTTTGACCGTGGCGCCACCGGCATCGCGGAAAATGATGCTCTTCGTCTCGGCCTCTATGTGGTCAAAACTGATTCCCAATACCGGGTCCATCAAAGCCCCTTCCTGAAAAGTCTTGCCGTTGATCAAGGCGCGGGCCGGCGAGCCCTGGAACACCCCGCTGATCGTGAGTTGGGCGACGTAGGTTTGAAATTCCGGGCTGGCCTGCACTGCGGCCATCTCCGTGATCACGGTCGCGGTGACATTGGCTGAGATTTGTTTCTGGGTCGTCGCGGTGACCCAAGTCTCCTTTTGGGGATCCGGGGCTGACCGCACCGGGGTGGTTTCGCCGGCCATGACCTCATCCACCGGATCGGTCAGGTTGATCCCGTGCTCAGTGGCGACTTGGGTTGCCTTGTCGATCATCTGGCCGGCAAGCGACTCGGGAGCAGCAGGAACCGCGGGTTCTGTTTTCACCACCGCCGGTCGGATGGGCAGGACAACTGGCGGGGGGGGACTCAGAAATACCCTCCAAACCACCACCCCGACCACGGCCAGGACCATAACCAGCGCCGCCAAAATCATCACCTTCATCGATGGCTTGCCCGGCAATTTCCGCTTCTTCGGGGCGGACTCAGTTTGCGTTTCTTCGGATGCAGTTTCCTCTGCTTCCGCTTCAGGGGCGGGTTCTTTTTTTACCGCAAAGGGAAGTGGCTTGGGGGCGGCGGGTTCGCCTTCTGCCTCCGGGGCTGGGATGGGCGGCTTTGAAGCTGAGGGGGCCGCTGGCGCGGCGGAACCGGCGGCCGGGTCCTTGGCCTTGAGCTTGAATTTGAATGCTCCATCAGCCGCCGCCGGGGGGGGAACCATCGGAGGTTTCGATGCCGCAGGTGGCGGCGGAGCTGCAGGTGGTGGCGGAGCCGACGCAGCGGGAGGACTGGTGGCTGGATCCTTGGGCTTGAGCTTGAGTTTAAATGCGCCTTCCGCCGGCGCGGTTTCCGGAGCGGGAGTTGGGTCACCTCCCGGGGCCGGTTCGGCAGGTGTCTCCGCCTTGGTCGGTTCCGTTTCCAGTTTCAGCTTGGGCTTGAGGCGAACTTCGCCGGCGTCCGGTGCGGCTGCAGGCGTCGGGGTATCAGCCGTCATTTCGGCGACTGGCTCGGTTTCCAGCTTCAATTTGGGTTTGAGACGCAATCCCCCCTCGGCCGGATCCTCGGTCGCCGGGGCTGATTCCGCGGGCTTGGCCTCACCTGTATCGGCAGCCAGACGTGGCTTGAGACGCAATTTGGGTGCTTCCGCTTCGGATGTGCTCGACGTTTCGGCTGGTGGTGGGGTCTCGGGCTGTGCCGCCGACGTGGTCGCAGCGCTACCATCTTCGGGACGCAAACGCGGCTTGAGCCGCAACGGCGGGGGCTTGGACTCGTCACTCATTTCGGCAATTGGCTTAACACTAATATCGAACGGCGCGAAAACAAAAAGATTCGCTCGCGGTCAAAGAGACCGATCCTAAGTCTAAAATCAAACCATGTCTGTCAAAATGCGTCCCTTTCTCCTGCTCCTGCTCCTCGCTCTTCCCCTGTGCCCAGGCTGCTTTTCATCCAAAACCAAGGCCCCGGAGGATAAAGCCATCACCGTGCAGATCGAACAGTCGTTCAAACACCGTTGGATTGAAAAACGGAGTGCGGAGCTGATCGGACAGGGCAAGAGTCCCGAGGAAGCCCTGAGCCAATCGGTCCGCGAATTTCGTGAGCGCTACGAGTTTACCTCGGCCGCGCAGGAATGAAATCCTCTCCCAGTCCAGCGGCGGGAAAAGGCGTGCTGGCCGCCTTCGGATGCTACCTCGCGTGGGGGATATTTCCGATTTACTGGCACCTACTGGCGGCAGTGGATGCGACCGAACTGATCGCACACCGCTTGTTGTGGACGATGTTTTTCACCGTATTCCTGCTGTGGTGGCGCAAGGGTTTCGAACCGGTTTACGCCGCATTCTCCACCGGTCGCGCCCTGCGCTTGTATGCTTTGAGTGGGGTGCTGCTCTCCCTGAACTGGCTCGTATTCGTCTGGGCGGTCAACCACGGGCATGTGATTGAGACGAGTCTGGGTTACTTTCTGGTGCCCCTGGTCAATATCGCACTGGGTCGGCTCGTGTTGCATGAGCGTTTGCGCCGGACCCAGTGGGTGGCGATAGCCTTGGCCGTCGCGGGGGTGTCCTGGCAATTGGTCCAACTCGGGCGTTTGCCGTGGATCGCCCTCGCGCTGGCGGGCACGTTTGGCACCTACGGCTTGTTGCGCAAACAATCGCCCTTGGGTTCCCTGGCCGGTTTGGCCACTGAAACCATGCTCCTCGCCCCCCTGGCGGGGGCGTTTCTGCTTTGGCGGGCGTCCCAGGGCACGGGTGCTCTGGGCACGGCCCCGGCCCTGACCCAAATGCTCGTGCTGTCCACCGGCATCATCACCGGGGTGCCCCTGCTGCTCTTTGCCTACGGGGCGCGGCGGCTGCGCCTCACGACTTTGGGGCTGCTCCAATACGTCGCCCCCACGGTGCAGTTCGCCCTCGGCATCTGGTTTTTTCACGAGGCCTTCAGTGCGGTCCGGGCCCAGTCGTTCATCTTCATATGGACCGGCCTGGCCATCTACACCGCCGATGCGATCTGGCAGCAGCGGAGCAGCAATCAGTCCGGATTGACCGCCAGCAATTGCATGGTGAAAACCAAGGTGGCATCTGCCGGTATGCGCGGCAGCGAACCCCGCGTGCCGTAGGCCAGTTCTGGCGGGATGATGACCAACCACTTGTCGCCGGGCCGCATGAGCTGCAGGATTTGATCCCAGCCCTGGATAACCTTGCCCCGGCCCAAACGGAAGGTGAAGGGCTTCTTGGGATCGATTTGTTCGTCAAATGAATCCCCGTTGATGAACCGACCGATGTAGACGACCGACACCATGTCCCCGCGCTTCGCGGTTTCGCCGCTGCCATTTTCCAGCACCAAATAGCGGATTCCCGTGTTGGATTTCTTGGCGTTGGGGAAATTTTCCTCCACCCAGGCGAGATCATCCGGCGGCAGTTTTTCCCGCTGGGCGTGCAGCACACAGGGTGAAAGCAAAAGAAGCATGAGGAGGACGCGGCGACAAAACATGGAGTTAGCCTTAGCAAACTGTTTCACGAATACACGGATTTTTTTATCGCCGGGTGATTCGCGACCATCCGCAACGCCTTTTGGAGGAGGGTCAGGCCCGGTTCCATGCGGGGCCAGGGCGACGCCCCCGAGGGATGTGGCAGGGGCACGCAATCGACCCGATGACCGTGGTAGGTGATCGAAAATTTCCGCCCAATCGTGTCGATGAGTGGGGCGACCGGGAGAAACTGGGCGATTGCCAGCTTGCCCACCGGCAAGACGAGTGCCGGACGCAGCAGGTCAAACTCCTGCTGCAGCCAGCCGGCACAATTGGCGATTTCATCCGGGGCGGGCACCCGGTCACCCCCGGTCGGCTTCTTACCCGGAAAGCAGCGGCACACCGCCGCAAAATAAATCCGGTCGCGCACCTCGTCCTCGGTCCAGCCCAATCCGGTTTGAAACCATTTGAAAAGCGTCCTGCCCGCCGTCCAGGCAAAAGGTCGCCCCAGTTTGGGCTCTTTGTCGCCGGGTGCCTGGCCCACCAGCAGTATCCGACTCGGCACCGGCCGACCCACCACGACCGGCGGATGCATCCGCGGGCATTTGGTGCAGGTCCGCAACGTCATCAGATGATTTTCGACCGCGGCCAATGAGGCTTGGGAGGAATCCTTGCTCATAAAGTGATTGTGGGCGCAGAGAGGTTAATCCCGCAATATCCCTAGAAGCGACCCCGCAGCCATGCCGTCGCCCTTTCCTCCGCCCCGGTCGG
Source organism: Cephaloticoccus sp. (assembly GCA_021734075.1). GTDB lineage: Bacteria > Verrucomicrobiota > Verrucomicrobiia > Opitutales > Opitutaceae > Cephaloticoccus. Next base: position 54,829 of record JAIPJW010000001.1, on the reverse strand, counting down.
CGTGGTGTGACCACGTGGCTCGGGCAAAACGTGCATTTCCACGGCCACGGGTCGACCCTGCTCGCAGGCGACCGTGGCGATGCGGTCGGCCAACTCGACTGCATGGTGGGTGCCGACCCGTTCATCCTGATCTCCGATTACCAGCCAGAGGTCCCGCCGGGCAAGGATCGCCGCGTGTTGGCGCAAGGCCAGGGCCTGAATGAGCGGATTGGCCCCGGCATCACGAAACTCCCGCAACGCCAGCAGATCGGTAACCGGAGCAAACGCCGCCACCCCTTTGACGCGCTCATCATGGGCGGCAAAATGCAGCGCGAGAAACCCGCCGCGCGATGTGCCGCATGCCGTCACGCATTCCCCATCGACCCGGCGGGTGGCAATGAGATGATCCAGCACTTGGGTCAGCCGCCGGTTGGTTTCCGCCACAAAATCCTCCCCGGCCTCGGCGCGGTGCCGCCAGCCGAGCAATTCCGCCGGTTCACCGGCACGGTGTTCCGCCCCATGACACGGCAAATCGATCGACGCGCAGCACCAGCCCTCGGCCGCCAAGGTCGTGCCACATTGCCGGTAATAAGGATCCTCCAGAGTGCCCGTGATGGTGTTCGCCAGAATTATCAGAATCGGCGCGGGACCGGTCAGTTCCGGACCCCAGATACCGAAGCGGACCCCGGTCGGGGTTTCGCATCGACGTAAACAAGGTGCCGGGTCCATGCGTCAGGACCAGAGGTTGAGCCGGCGACCCTCCCAATAGGAAGCAATCAGGCACTCCGGCAGTTCACTGCTCAGGAACTCGGTGAAGTAGCGCAGCTCCGGAGCGATCTGTTGCCCGTCCGGATCGGCAATCCACAACAAGTGTTTCGGCTGCAGGCGCCGAAAGGTTTCCTCCGCAAAAGCCGCCGCTTCGGCCTTTTTGGGCGGGCAGTGCCGCGCCACCACCAGCGCCGTCCACATGAACCGCGCCAAGCAATCCCCGTAGATCCATGACGAGGCAAACGAGAGCATGGGATGACCGCCGAACCACTGCTCGCGCGGCAAGCGTTCGGTGCGGGGAGCGCGCCGCCATGACCGGTCGTGCACCGATACCATGAACCAATAAAGATAGCCCCAATAGCCCCGGTCGAAGCCCACCGGTTGGTCTGCCCACCACAGCGCCAACACGTTGCTCAGGTCCTCGCTCGTGAACCGTTCGGGCACACACTCATGGATGATGGCCGCGGATATCGCCGTGAACTGGCAGTGCTGAATTTGCTCCCAATGGGCAAACTCCCCGTCCTCGACCCTCGCGCCGGCAATCCGATCCCAGGGTTGGGCTTGATAGGTGCCCGCCTGGAACTGTTCGACAATATAATCGAGGCGGCGGTGGGTCCTCCACTTGCCGGTCAGCATGACGTGCTCATACGCGTCCAGATATTTTTGTGCGCCGGTCAGCTTGTAGGCCGCCGCCACCAGGGCGGCCATGATTGCATTGTAGTCGGAGGGATCGGTTCGCATGCACCAGTTGCCTCCGCTGCGGTTGAAAATCGTGTAGTCGACCGAGATTTGATAATCCGCCACCGCCACGATCATTTCCCTGATTTCCGCCTGCTCCCCGGCATTCGCGATGGGAAGAAAACTCCACCAGCCCCAGAGCGCGTGCAGGGATTGGTCGCCCGTGGTGTGACACGAATACTCGAAATGAAACGGTTTACCCATGAAACCCCGCTGCCCCGCCTGCACCCCGAATTCAAACACGATGCGCAGCGATCGGTAGGCCACACGCGCCGCCACCAATGCCTCCGCTTCGCCGGTGGCCTTGAACCGGATACTTTGGGCCGCAAGGTGACTCCCCGAGGCCGTGATGGAATTTTCATTATCAAAGAAATCCGTGATGGATTTGAACTTGTGGCCGAAGTTCACCGAGAACTGATCCATCCCCTCGAGATCCGACAGACGAATCTGGCGCAACCCCTCTTTGGCAACCTTGGGCATGCACACCATGATGCCACTGGGATGTGCCCGCGCCGCCGAGGTTAGGCACTCGATCTGGCGAATCTTCTCCTCCGGTGAAAACGATTCGAAGTCGGGAAACAGATTATTAATGGGATGGGCCGGTGCCGCAGAGGGGGTATTGGGGAGAACCACGGACTAAACGGATGGGCACAGAATGAACCCGAGGAAACCAAAAACCAAACCAATCCGGTAAAATACAAAATGCAGCATATCTGACCGGCCATCAGACGGGGATTCAGCAGCCGCAGGGCTTTCGCCGCTCCCAATCGATCACCTTGCCCATCCGGTCAAACTCGAACCGGCAGCATGCCTGCAGTTTCTTGCGTAACATGACCCGGCCTCGCCTCACCCGGGCCTTGACTGCCGAGAGTGAAAGATTGAGACGCAACGCGATTTTTGCCAAGGGCAGGCCTTCCAATTCCGCCAGTCGCACCGGTTCACGGTAGATAATCGGGAGTTCACCCAAAAATCGGCGCATGGCCGCCAAGACCGCGAGGCGGAACTCATCCTCCTTTTCCAGCGGCTCGGCCACCAGCAATTCCGGTAACTCCGACACGGGACGCTGTTTCCGATAATAGCTGATGAGAGTATTCCTGGCGATGCGGTAGATCCACGCCTCCAGCCGCTGTGTGTCGGGTAGTTTCGCAGTGTTGCGGGCGCGATAAATCCTAAACAGGGTTTCTTGCGTCAGATCGTCTGCCGTCGCATCGTCTGCCACCCGTCGCCGGACGAAACTGCGGAGTTTCGAGATGAAGCCCACCACCGCCTCGTCAAACACAGTTCCGCTGATTGGGTCCGGAATCATGGCTCAGCTTTTACACGCCGTTATGAGCGCACTCACGACAAAATCGCCGGCCCGATCATCTTCGGTCCATTGATTGATGAGATCCCGCGATCCCACTCTCTCATTAATTTCGATTTGGGTGAAGCCGGCATGGAGCAACATTGCCCGCAGATCACCAGCCAACGCCGCACCGCCGATGCAGGCACCGATCGATTCCAGTTTTGTGGACAGTGCCGCCGGCAGTGGATCTGTGGCCACGACGTCCGCTATGGCCAGCCGTCCGCCAGGCTTTAACACCCGAAATGCTTCTGAAAAAATTCGCTGCTTCTCAGGCGAAAGGTTGATCACGCAATTGGAGAGAATAAGGTCCACGCACTCATCAGCCACGGGCAGTGCCTCGATCTCGCCCAGACGGAATTCCACGTTGGCGTATCCGGATTTTACTGCATTGGCCCTTGCCTTCACGATCATGCCCGGGGTCATATCGACCCCAATCACCCGCCCCGTCCCAGCCAATTGTCGTGCGGCGAGAAAACAGTCGAACCCAGCCCCACTGCCTAGGTCGAGCACCGTTTCGCCAGGCTTGATCGAGGCAATGGCCAACGGATTTCCGCACCCGAGCCCGAGATCTGATCCCTCCGGGGCAGAGGTAAGCTGTTCCATCGTGTAGCCGAGTTGGGCTCCGTAGCTCTCAATCTTGCCGCAGCAACTCCCGCTGGCATGGCAACCGCAGGATTCGTCCGCCTGTTCTGCAATTGCGCCGTAGCGTTCGCGAATGTGACTGCGGATCTGTTCAGTTTCGGGATATTTTGGTGTGCTCATATAGGATTTGATTTCCCTTGGGCTAACGCAGCACTTCGCCAAAGGATGCAAAAAAATTCTGCGCCCCATCCAGTTTCCTGTCAGCCGTTCAATGCTCCCACGACGGCACCCGCCGGACGTTTACCGCCCAACCGGGTTGTCGGGACGCTTCCTACCGACGGCCGCCGCGACGGCCACCACCCCCGCCACCGAATCCACGGAAGCCACCGCGTTTTTGTTCAAAGTCGCCATGGGCCGCGGCCCGGCCACGGCTTTCGCGCTGTTGCGGAGGTTGGGGCGGACGCGGGGTATACGGTCCGTAGGGAAAACCAGCCAGCTTGAGTTCGGGAATCTTGGAACCGATGAACCGTTGGATGTCGCGAATGTCTTTTTCGTTCTCCGGGGTGACGAGGGTGAAGGCATCCCCGACGGCCTGGGCCCGGCCGGTGCGGCCGATGCGGTGCACATAGTCTTCGGGCTTTTCCGGCACATCATAGTTGATGACATGTGACACGCCGGCGACATCGATGCCACGGGCGGCGATGTCGGTGGCAACCATGACCTCGTATTTACCTGACTTGAAACCCTCGAGCGCCTCGATGCGCTGGTTCTGCGAACGGTTGGCGTGCAACACGCCCACGCTATGGTTGGCGGCCTTGAGCCGGCGGGCGATCTTGTCGGCGCCGTGCTTCGTGCGGGAAAAGATCAGCACGCTGTCAAAATCGGTTTTTTCCAACAGCGCGAGCAGCAGGTCGAACTTCTGGTCATACCCCACCGGGTAAAGCGCATGTTTGACGGATTCGTTGACGGTGCGGGCCACGCCAATCTCGATGCGGCTTGGATTGCGCAGGGCAAAAGAGGCAATTGCCTGGATCTCCGGCGGCACGGTGGCGGAAAAGAGCAGCGTCTGGCGTTCGCGCGGACAGCGACCGATGATATCCTTCACCACGGGCAGAAAGCCCATGTCGAGCATGTGGTCGACCTCGTCGAGGACGAGCGTGTTGATGTCGCGCAGATTGATGGTGCCGGCCTTGAGGTAGTCCATCAGGCGGCCGGGTGTCGCCACAATGATGTCCACCCCGCGGGCGATTTCCTTGCGCTGGTTGCCGTAACCGACTCCGCCGAAGACCGCAACGGTGCGCAGATTGGTGAAGCGGGCGAAATCGCGAAATGCAGTTTCCACCTGGGCCGCAAGTTCGCGGGTCGGCTCGAGCACGAGCACACGGACCTTACCGTGACTTTCGAGGCGGGTCAGGATGGGCAGGGCAAACGCGGCGGTCTTGCCCGTGCCGGTTTGGGCCGAGCCGATGACATCGCCGCCGGCCAGCACGAGCGGAATGGCCCGTAATTGAATCGGCGTGGGTTCTGAGTAGCCGGCGGCTTGGACGCCGCGGAGCACGTATTCGGAGAGATTGAGAGACTTGAATGGCATGATAATGGGAGCGGGTCGGTTGAAGCCGGAGTTTCCCGGCAGAGGCGCGCGACCCGCGCGCCCACGGACAGGTGTGAATACCCGTCCTCACCCCACCGCAAAGGCAGGAGATATTGAGACAAAAAAGGACGGAGCCCAAGGTTGGACTCCGTCCCTCTGAAATCGGTTTTTTGGGACCGGTGCTACAATTAGTAGCGACGCTCGCCGCGATCGCGATCGCCACCGCGACCACCGCCGCCGAAGCCACCACGTCCGCCGCCGCCGCCGCCGCCGAAGCCACGACCGCCGCCGCCACCGCCGCCACCGCCGAAGCCGCCACCTGGACGCTCTTCCTTGGGACGAGCTTCGTTAACCGTCAATTGACGGCCATCGAGCTCGGAGCCATTGACTTTCTCAGCTGCGGTTTGTGCTTCTTCTGCAGTGCCCATGGTCACGAATGCGAATCCACGGGGACGACCGGTCATCCGGTCCATAGCGACGTAAACGTCAGTCACGCTGCCATACTGGCCGAAGTGTGAACGAAGTTCGTCTTCGGTCGTTTTGAACGACAGGTTGCCGACATATAGTTTTGAATTACTCATCTGATGATTCGAAGATCCACCGTCCGCTGCCAGTTCCGTTCCCACCGTGGGTTTCGAAATCATCACTTGAGCCTCTGCTCAGCTAACGACTCACCAGATCCTGTCATCTAACGTTTTCTCTATCGAGGGGGACGAGCAAGGCAGACCACTCCGGGAGACACAAGCCTAATTCCCCACCCCCGCCGGCGGCATGGTTCAGATGGAATACTTGGCCTTGATGTCCTCGGGCAGGGTGACGCCCCGGCCCGTGGTCAGATTCACCAGCATATAGTCACAAAACCCGTCGCAAACCCGCTTGCCGGTGGGCAGTTTCTCAATTTCGAAGGCCACACGGCAGCCCATGGTGGTGAAATGTTCGATCCAGCAGCGCACGGTCATGCGGTCGCCCCATCCCAGGGGCCGTTTGTAGGCAATATTGGCCGTGGTCATGAACCAGCCCAAACCCAGCCGGGCAAAATCCTGCATGGACATGCCGTAGTAGCGCTCCATTTGCTCAAAGCGCGCCGCCAGCACATAGTCGAGATACCGGGTGCTGTGAACGTGTTGATAAAGATCGATATCGTCGGGCCGGACCGCCAATTCGGTCTCAAATTTGGAATAGACGTTCATGTTGGGCGAAAACTGGAAAACAGGAACCAACCGGAATGTGCAATCGCCATCCGCACCCCGGGGACAACGACTTCCGGATTCAGAACCCGTCCCGCATACGATCAATGGCCCGACGATCGCGTTTGGTCGGCCGGCCCAGGCCCCTTTCGCGGGCGAGAAACTGCTGCACGCGCTGGTCGCGCAGCTTTTCAATTTCCTCCGGCGGGGTCAGGTCGGTGCAATATTCCGGCACCAGCTTGGCGGACACCCGGGATGCAGGCGAGGCTAGCACCTGGAGGGTGCGGGTGATCAGTCCCGCCCGGACACAGATGATATCACCGGGCCGGGCTTCCCGCGCCGGCTTGACCGGTTCACCGTGAGCCAACACCGAACCCGCGCGGCAGGCGGCCGTGGCCAAGGCCCGGGTTTTGAATTGCCGCACACACCAAAGCCACTTGTCGATGCGCAGACTGTCAGGGGAAAACGACACGGCCGCGAGTCTGTGAAACTCGCGGCCGGGTGCAAATGGGTTTTAAATGTGATGGCGCTCAGCCGGTCTTGGCCGATTTGATGTCCTTGCCGATCCAGTTCTTGAGCATTTCCTTCTCATAATTGAGCTCATCGTTGCGCCGCAGGTTGAGATGCATCATGAAGGAAAGATCCCGGAGTTCGCGACTGCCTTCCTTGAGCACTTTGCCGTCAGCATCGGTGAGTTTGAAATTCAGGTCCATCCGCGGTGGATAGATGTCCTTGATAATCCGCACATCGTCCATGCCGGGCTTGTGCCACGGTTCAAAATCCCCCGCCATGTCGATGTTGGTGAAATTGATCTCCAGCTTTTGGCCATCACCCACATATCGGCCCGCCTCTTCCTCCACATATTGGCGGATGATATCAAGATAAGCGGCCTGGCCCTTTTCCGTGGGCATATAAGCGTCGCGCACATCGGAAAACTTTTCCGCATCTACAAACTTGACCTGCACCTTTTGGCTCTCCCCGGCGGCGTCCGCCGCGAACATAACCCCGGAAACGCCCAAGCCCATGACGGCTGCAATGAATAAAGTCTTGGTTTTCATGATGAGGCCTATGACCCAGGGTCCTGAAAAATGTTTCATCGCCCCAATCGCCCAACCGGCCGCAAAGAGCGCAGGAGCCCTTGGGGCAATGAGTTAGGATGTGACGCCGCTCAAAGCAGGCAATTTTTGGATATTTACCGCGGTGATCTTGTATTCCGGAGTCTTGGTGTAGCGGTCGAGCTGGGCGGTGGTGATGTGGTTGAGAAACACCCGCACACAGTGAAATGTGGTGTAAACTTCACCTGCTTTCACGGCCTTGCTGATCAGCACCGGCAAGTCTGCCGTGCCCTGCTGGCTGGACAAACGCACGATTTCGCCATCGGCCACACCGAGTTTTGCGGCATCCGACTGAGCCAGTTGCAGAAAGTCGGTCGTTTGCATGCTCTGGTTCGGCGTCTGGCCGGTCTGGGTGGCCGAGTTGTATTGGAATAGATTCCGACCGGTCGTGAGCACAAACGGAAATTCGGCGCTGGTAACCAGCGGCGGAGGCAAAAACTCAATGCGGCGCAATGCCGTGGTTTTACCGTGGGTAAACTCGTCCACATGCATGATCGGCATGCCGGGATCGTTTTCATCAAAACAGGGCCATTGCATGCCGCCCAGTTGATCGAGCCGGGCGTAAGTAATCCCGGCGCCCTCGGGCCAAAGTGAACGCACTTCGTCCCAAATTTCCTCGGCCGAGCGGTAAGCAAAATGTTCCCCCTTGCCCATGGCGCGCGCAACCTCGCAGACAATTTCCCAGTCGGAGCGGGCCAGCCCCTGCGGCCGGGCGGCCCCGCGCACGCGCTGGATGCGTCGCTCCCCGTTCATGAACGTGCCATCCTTCTCGAAGGACGAGGCCGCGGGCAGAAACACGTCGCCATACTCGCGGGCAGTGGCGTTGAGAAAGAGGTCCTGCACGATGACCAGATCCACCTGTTCCAAGGCCCGACGCGTTTCATGCGCATTGGGGTTGGTCATCAAAATGTCGTAGCCAATCGCCCAGAGCGCCTTGAATTTCCCCTCGGTCGCGGCGGCCAGCATCTCGATCATGTTGAGACCGGGATGGGTCGGCAAAGGCGAGTGGTAGGCGGTTTCAAATTTCTCGCGGGCCTCGGTCAACGGCACATAGCCGGCCAGCAGCTTGGGTTCGCAACCCATGTGGGGGGCACCCTGCACGTTGTTCTGGCCGCGCAACGGGTTGATGCCCGAACCGGGCTTGCCGATATTGCCGGTGAGCAGGGCAATGTTGACCAGTGCCATGATGCCCTCGGTGCCCTGCACGTGCTCGGTCATGCCCAGGCCATGCACACTGAGCGAAGGCTTGGCCGTGGCATAAAGCCGCGCCGCCTCGCGAATCTTCTCGGCCGGCACGCCGCAAATTTCCGCCACCTTTTCCGGCATGAATTCGCGGATGAAATCGCGGTATTCGTCAAACTCGGTGATGCGGGTGCGCAGGAATTCCTCGTCGACGAGACCCTCGTCAACAATCGCCGCGCCCATGGCATTGAACAGCACGACATTGGTGCCGGGCGTCAACTGGAGGTGCAGGGTGGCGTATTGCGTGAGCTCGATTTCGCGCGGATCCACCACAATCAAATTCGCCCCGTGCAGAGCGGCCTGCTTGATGCGCGCGCCCGTGACCGGATGTCCCTCGGTCGGGTTGGCCCCGCAGACGATGATGGTTTGAGCGATCTCGATCTCATCGAGCGAATTGGTGGCTGCGCCGGTGCCGAGCGTCATCTTCATCGCAGCGGCAGTCGGCGAATGGCAGACGCGTGCGCAGCAATCGATGTTGTTGGTGCCGAGCACCAGCCGGGCAAATTTCTGCGCGACGTAATTCTCCTCGTTGGTGCCACGGGCGGAACTGAGCACGCCGATGCTGTCCGGGCCATGGGCCGTCGCCGTGGCGGCAAACCGTTCGGCGATGTAACCGATCGCCTCTTCCCAGCTGACATCCTGCCATTTGCCGTCGCGCCGAATCATTGGCGAGGTGATGCGCTCCTCGGCGTAAACGTAATCGAAAGCGTATCGGCCCTTCACACAGGTATGACCATGATTGCTCGGGCCGTCGGACGGCCGGATGGTGGTGATCTTGCCTTCACGTGTGCCCACATTCACCTCACAACCCGTGCCACAATAGGAGCAGATGGTCTTGGTCCATTCCGTGGGCACGCCGCGGGCGAGCACCGTGATGTCTTCCAAGGCCCCGGAGGGACAGGTGTCCACACAGGCCCCGCAACTCACGCAGCCGCCATCGAGCAGCGTCTCGCCGCGGACCGGCAGAATGCGGGTTTCGTCACCGCGGTTCCAAGCTTTCCAGACAAACTGACCCTGCACTTCCTCGCAGATGCGCACGCAGCGGTAACAGGTCACGCACTGCGACATGTCGATATTGATGTAAGGATGCGACGCATCCTTCATGAATGGAACCTCGGGCTGCGGTGCGGAGCGTGAGCCGCCAGCCTTCACGTCGTATTCATTGAGGTAACGATGAAATTGTTTTTCGGGAAACTCGGCGACGGCCTCGGCTGGGTAATCCTTGGCGAGCAACCCGAGCAGGGTCTTGCGCACACCCTGGACGGCGGGTGAATGCGTGAGCACTTCCATGCCGTCGCGAATCTGCGTGTTACAGGCCGTGGCGAGACCATTCATGCCCTTCACTTCCACGGAGCAAAGCCGGCATGATCCATAGGGATCGATCCGGTCGTCGTGACAAAGTGTGGGCACCTCGAGATCGAGGCGACGGAGCGCCTCGTTGATGGTGAGACCCTCGGGAAACTGGTGCGACTGCCCGTTGATGGTTACTTGAAGCATGGTTCGATCTCCGTGGGGTAATAACGCAGGATGGATTCCGCAAACCGGGCGAGGCCGGTGCCGTGGCCGCAGAGGCTGGTAAGTTTCAAGGCCACCACGAGATCGCGGCATTCCTGCAGGTCCGCCTTGGTGGCATCGCCCGCGATGGCGTTGGCAAAGAGTTCCTCAATGCGGCCACTCCCGCTGCGGCACGGCGTGCATTTACCGCAGGATTCGTAGGCGCCAAACGAGAAAACGTGTTCCACCAGATCGGGGATGGACGTATGTTCATCAAAGGCCACCACCCCGCCGTGCCCGACTCCGGCCCCGATTGCCGCGAGTTCCTCAAAGCCCAGCGGCGTGTCCAGCAAGTGCGGCGGAATCATGCCGATGATCGGACCGCCGATGATGACCCCTTTCAAGGTGCCCCCACCGCGCAGACCGCCACCCAGTTCCTCGACAATGTGTCGCACCGTCACACCGAACTCGACCTCGTATAGTCCGGGCCGATTGAAGAGTGAATTGAGCGAAAGCACCTTGGTGCCACGGCTTTTCGAAAAACCCAGTTCTCCATAGGCTTCACCCCCGTGGTTCACGATCCACGGGACGTTGACCAGCGTCTCCACATTGTTGAGCAGGGTCGGTTTGCCCCAAAGTCCGCTTTCGGTGGGGTAAGGCGGCCGTGCCATGACCTCGGGCCGGTTGCCCTCGATGGAGCGGAGCAACGAGGTTTCCTCGCCACAAACATAACTGCCATGTCCGGCATACACTTCGAGATCGAAGGCAAAGTCTGTGCCGCCGACTTTCGGGCCCAACCAGCCCGCCGCCCCGGCATCAGCGAGGGCCTGACGCAGGACTTTCCCGGACAACGGATATTCCGAACGCAGATAAATGTAACCCTTGGCCGCGCCCACGGCATAAGCGGCCAGAATCATCCCCTCAATCAGACTGTGCGGATCATCCTCCATCAGATAACGGTCAATGTAAGCCCCGGCATCGCCCTCGTCGGCATTGGCGACGACATAGCGCACTTTTTCGGGTTGTCCCGCCACGGAACGCCACTTGCGACCGGTCGGGAAACCTGCCCCACCCCGCCCCCGCAGACCGGATTTTTCCACGGCCGCCAGCACGGCTTCGGGCGAAGACTCGAGCGCCTTGGCCAGCGCGGTGTAACCGCCCTGCTGCACGTAGGCTTCGATTGTGCGGGCATTGCCATTGGCCAGACGGCCGAGCACCACACCTTGGCGGGACGTTATTTTGACCGGCGGTCGCGGATGGGTCTGACCCTTGGCCGGAGCCGCAAAACATTCACCCAGACAGTAAACCCGGGGGTTGTTCTGCATCGCCTCCGCCCAGCAGGCCGGATTCAGGTGGCGGGCGGCGAAACAGGCGGTGCCTTGGCAGGCTTTGCCAACATGCTCGCCATGAGTAAGATGATAGAACGACTCAACGTCCGCGCGCAGCGTGCGCGCATCAGGGGAACGGGATGGGGTTTGGGTGGAATTCATTTCACCAGTAAATCTGGTCGTCGGATTGGGTGCATGGACAACCTGAACGGTTGACCCTTCGGGTTCAAGGCCAGTTCACGCGCCCAGAGTGGCGTTTGTCCAGAATCAATCATGGCTTATCCGCAATATCCCGACGCCACCCACGGCAACCGAAACCCCAAAGACCTCAAGTGGCTTCCAATTCCATCCGCAAAGCGTATAATGTGTCTCACCATGAATGCCAACCTGCTCAATCTCATCTTCCGACCATCGCCTGCCGGTGCGGTGATGGAGGTCAACGTGCGCCCCAAGCCCGTGCGCAATCCGCGAGTTGAGCGTTTCATCATGATCTGCTGGGTGTTGATCGCCATCAAGCACGTGGCGGTAATCTATGCCTGCAACCACTGGCCGGTGCCGTTTCACCAGCTCTGGATCAACGCCCCAACCTTTGCCTTGGGCCTGCTCGCGACCTTGGTTTACTACGTGCGGCGTTGACCGGCTTTTTCGGCTCGCCGGGTGGAGAGAAAAACGCGGGAATATCCCCCTATGCCCAACGTTCCCGGACTTCGCAGTGTCTACGCCAGGGTCGGTCGACTGGTTTACTTCGGTCGCATGCTGGACAAGATCCGCCTGCTCGCTGCCGGTCAGCTCCCCGCCGACTATACGCCCAATGTCGGAAGCGGCTTTGATGAGCGTTGCTGCCACTTTCTGAAGGTTGCCCATGGCGCGCTCCAAAAGCGGACCCTTGAGGGTGGCACCGATGAGGAAATTCTCGCCTGGTGCCATGAGCAGGGCGGTGCCCGCAGTGACATGGAATGCGAAACCTGGAACGGTTTCATGATGAAGCGCGGCTGGCGCGATGCCCTGAGAGAACGCCTGCAAATGCGCATCAAGGAATCAGGCTTCGAGGACAAGACCATTGAGACCATGTTTGACTACATCGAGTATGATGAAGGCCGTGATCCTGTTGCCCACCGCGCATGGGAACAGTGAATTCACCCGAAGCCATCATTGTCATGGGCGTCGCCGGCAGCGGAAAATCCACCGTGGGCCAGCAACTTGCCGCTGAATTGGGCTGGCAATTCAACGACGCCGACGGGTTTCATCCCCCGGAAAATGTGGCCAAAATGAGTGCCGGTATCCCCCTCACAGACGAGGACCGCGCCCCATGGCTGTCAGCCATCAGAGCACATCTGGCCACCTGTCTGGCCCGCGGGCAAGGAGTCGTGGTCACCTGCTCGGCGTTGAAGGAAACCTATCGAAGGGTGATCCGCGTGGATCCCGAGCGAGTGAAGCTCGTCTACCTGCAAGGCAGCCGTGACCTGTTGTGGGAGCGCATCACCAGCCGGAAAGATCATTTCATGAAACCCGCGATGCTCGACAGCCAGCTGGCCACCCTTGAGGAGCCAATTGACGCACTCACCCTGGACATTGCGGCGGACACCACGTCTTTGGTTGCGGCCATCCGCGACGCGTATTCGTTATGAGCACATTGCGGCGGAAAACATTCACGTGGCTGGGGGCGCTCCTGCTCATTGCCGTGGTGGTTTTGGGGTTGGGGGTCGGCTGGTTTTACCAACAGATGCAACGCAGCCTGCCGCAACTGGACGGCACGGCCACCCTGCCCGGACTGACCTCCACCGTGACGATCGAGCGCGATGCCCTGGGGGTGCCAACCGTCATTGGTGCGAACCGGCTCGACGTGGCCTCGGCACTGGGCTGGTTGCATGCCCAGGACCGTTTTTTCCAAATGGACCTGTTGCGCCGACGGGCTGGAGGCGAACTTTCCGTCCTTTTCGGGGCCAAGACCCTTGCGGCGGACAAAGCCGCCCGCATCCATGGTTTTCGAGCTCTCGCGGAGGATGCCATTTTGCGGCTGAACTCCGGAGAACGCGCCCTGGTCGAAGCCTATACCCGGGGCGTTAATGCCGGGTTGCGGGCGCTGGCAAGGAGCCCGGTTGAATACCTGGCACTGCGCGCCGAACCACAGGCCTGGCTCGCGGAAGATTCCATTTTGGTCGCGTATGCGATGGCGCTGGAATTGCACGATGAGGGCAACTACGAGCGGTCGCTGGCCGCGGTGCGCCAAGTCTATGGCGGTGAAGCGGTGGATTTTTTCGCCCCTTTGCTTACCGTCGCCGATGCCGCCTTGGATGGCACGATGCCGGCGACCAGCCCGCCCATCCCATCCGAGCAGGTCATCGATCTGCGTCGTGCCCCGGTGACGGATGCCCGACCGGACAATCCGGATGATGCCCCATCAAGCGGCGGAAGTAATAGTTTTGCCCTTTCGGGTGCACATACCGCCAACGGAGCCACCCTCCTTGCCAATGACATGCACCTGCATTTGCGTGTGCCCAATACTTGGTATCGCGCCTCATTGGCATGGACCGAAGATACCCGGGCGCCGGCGGAGGGACCGGGGCACAAGGTCACTGGTGTCACCCTGCCCGGCGTGCCCTTGGTTGTCGCCGGCAGCAATGGCCATGTGGCCTGGGGTCTGACCAATGCCTATGCCGATTCCAGTGATATCGTGGTAGTCGAACCGAGTGTCATCGCTCGTTCGCTCTATAAAAATGATCGCGAACTGGTTCCCTTTCAGCGGCGACATGAAACGATTGAAGTCAAGGGCGGTGCCCCGGTGGACTTTGTGGTCGAGACAACCGTCTGGGGTCCGGTGATTGGCAGCGGTGAGAAAACCCGGCCCTTGGTTTATCACTGGGCGGTGCATCAACCCGGTGCGATCAACCTTTCCCTCGTGGATATGGAAACCGCCCGGAGTGTGAGCGACGCGGTCAGTGTGGCCCACCGGGCTGGCATGCCGGCGCAAAACATCCTCATCGTGGACGACCAAGGTCACATGGCCTGGACGATCGCCGGTTTCCTGCCCAAGCGGGTGGGTTACGATGGCCGGTTCCCCGTTTCCTGGACCTATGGTGACCGCTACTGGGATGGCGATGTGCCCGAAACCGAAGTGCCCGTGCTGGCCGACCCGGTCGATGGTCGCCTATGGACCGCGAACAACCGCATCATCGGGGGACCGGCCCTGGATATCATGGGGGATGGAGGTTATGATCGGCCCCATCGCGCGGCCAGAGTTCGCGACCGTCTCGCGTTGGTCGAAGGTGCCACCCCGGCGGACCTGCTCGCCATACAATTGGACGACCGCGCTCCGATATTGGACCGCTGGCACGAATTGCTGCTGGCCGCGCTCACTCCGGAAGCGGTGAAAGGAAACAAGGCACGGACCAAGCTGAAGTCACTGCTGGCGGACTGGGATGGCCGTGCCCGGATTGATTCCGTGAGCTATCGGCTGGTGCGCCTGTTCCGGCAACAGACGGCCAATCTCGTCTTCAATCCCATCTTTGCACCCAGTGTGATCCAATTTGAAGGGTTTTCCTGGCATCGGTTTCATTACGAGCAGCCTCTTTGGCTATTACTGACCGAGCAGCCGCCCCACCTGCTAAACCCACAGTTTGCATCGTGGCATGAGATGCTGCTGGCCGCCGCCGACCGGGTCGTAACGAACTTGACCGATCAAGGTGTCGCCGTTGACGAGGCCACCTGGGGGCAGCGCAATCAGGCCCAAATCCGGCATCCGATGTCCACGGCCCTGCCTGCTTGGCTCACCGGATGGCTGAACATGCCGACTGACCCCTTGCCCGGCGACAGCATCACTCCGCGGGTGCAACGTCCGGATTTCGGCGCCAGCGAACGATTCGTGGTTTCACCCGGACATGAAGCCGAGGGCCTGTTTGAAATGCCCGGAGGCCAGAGCGGGCACCCCCTTTCTCCTTTCTACGGGGCCGGGCACGACGCCTGGGTGCGCGGCGAACCCACTCCTTTCCTCCCGGGCGAAGCGACCCATCACCTCACCCTGTCTGCCCGATAGCGGGCGCGAGTTTGGCATTGTCCCGACCGGCCATTGCGGGCTTGCTGGTCGCACGGCGCGAATGAAGACCAGCAAAAAAAACTACACGGTTTATTTCGGGAGTGAGCTGTTCAGTCTCAAGCACCTGATCGGCAATGCCTACCTGGCCGAGGCCATTTATGAGAAGTCACACGGCAAATACCGGTGCAAACTGCCCCAGGATTTTGAACCCCGCGGCAAGGCCCCCCGCACCATTCGTGACCAGGATATCCGGGCGTTGCTGGAATGTGACCTCGGCTTGTTCAACTACGACGGCACCGAACTCGATTCGGGCACGGTGATCGAATTCATGATCGCCAAGTTTGCCGACATTCCCGCGGTGATTCTGCGCAGCGATATCCGGCAGGCCGGGGACGGCAATGACCCTTGGAACCTGATGTCGAGTTTCTTCCCCCGCACCGTCAACGTCGTCGCCAACAGTCTCGGCAACTACAAAGCCATCGCCCACCGCCGCCGCCGCACCCTGGATGATGCGTTGCGTTTGGCGGGACAACAAAGCTCTGCCGATGCGCAACTGATGTGCGAGCATGTCGCGGCCCAATGCGTGCGCGCGCTCGACCGGGCCGTGGAATTGAAGCCCGCCATGCCCAAGCGACTCCGCGAGGACGTCTACCGCTGGATCGCGTTGATGCCCGGCCTGCGGGGCAAGGAAAAGCCGCTGATCAAAAAGCTGGAAGCCATCATGAAACAAAAAGTCGCCAAACGCCTGTTGTAAAACCGCGCACCGCAGCGCCGCGGTCAATTAATCCCAAGGCCCAGCCCTTTAACCCCCAGCCCCCATGTCCCTGCACGTTCTCCATCATCCCTTGGCCGCACACGTGATGACCCACCTGCGTGATCAATCTACCAAACCCGCCACCTTTCGCACCCTGGCCTACCAACTCGGACTGATGCTGGCCATCGAGGCGACCCGTGATCTCGCGACGAAGGATAAAACCGTGCAAACACCCCTTGAAACCCACGCGGGACAAGTCCTGGCCCGGCCCCTGGTGGTGGTGCCCATCCTGCGGGCCGGTCTCGGGATGATGCAGCCGTTTCTCGATCTTTTCCCCGATGTGAGTGTCGGGTATGTCGGACTGGAACGCGACCATGAGACCGCCGTGGCCCGCAGCTACTATTGCAAGATGCCCCCGCTCACCGGCAAGCGCGTGTTGGTGCTGGATCCGATGCTCGCCACCGGTGGTTCGGCCGCTCAGGCCCTCACCGTCGTCAAGGAAGCCGGGGCCCATGAGTTGACCTTTGTGTGCATTGTGTCCTCACCCGAAGGCGTGGCCGCCGTGGCCGCCGCGCACCCTGATGTGCCGATTTACACCGCCGCCCACGATCGCGAACTCAATGACCGCAGGTATATTCTGCCCGGGTTGGGCGACTTCGGCGACCGACTCTACGGCACTTGAGCCGACCACAAGGTTGTGGCATCAGCCGGTTTGCCCGGGCTCTTTGGGACGGTATTGTTCCAGCAGCTCACGCACCGTCGGATTCAACAGCTCGTCGGGCAATTGTCCCTTCAAACGGTTGATCGGATCCAGGAAATCTGTCCCGGATTCCGGCCAGCGTTGTGCGGCCGTCAACAGCGCGCCGAGGGCAAGCTGCCGTGAACTGGCGGCAAGGGCGTCGCGATTGGTGGCGTCGTATACCTCGGCGGCCAGCTTGAGGGTGGCGGCATAGGTGATGACTTTCTCGACTGCCGCGGCAGGTGATTCCGCACGACCCAACAATGCCACTTGTTCGTCGATCGTGAGTCCGAGAAATTCAGCGGGGGGGCGTTGAAACAACCGCTCCTGCGCATGCAGCACGGCATGCAACGCCTCACCGGCGCGGGCCGGGTCGCCGGTGCCGAGCATTGCGGCCACAAACTGCCGGAGCTCGGCAATCAGACGCAGAATGTAGTCCTGTCGCATCATGTGACCTCCAGCCAACTCTGGGCCGGTCAAAAAGCAAACCGGCCCGGGGACAAATCCGCGGGCCGGGCTGCAATTATCACGCAAAGTCCTACTTAAAGCTCAGCACCAAACGCGTAAAGTAGGAGGAGTCCAGTGAGTCGACCCCCACTCCCGGCTGGCTGTTGTAGTCATTGCTCAAACCCATGCGCAGTTTCCAGGACGGATTGGCCAGGGGCAGTTCGTAGAACGATTCATGTTTGATCGTATAATTGCCGAAATCATCGAAAGCCGGCACGAAGGCCAGTCGATTGACCAACTTGGAATCACCAAATTCCCACTCGTGATTAAGCCCGAAATCGAGACCCGCACTCTTCACATCTTCAGTCACGGGATTTTTATAGCCTTCATAGCGAAACGAAAGACCCGCGCGGCCCGTCAGGATGCGCTTGGGTGTCTTGATGAAGTCATAACCCAAACCGGCCGCAGCGACGTTGTAGAGTTCGATATCCTTCACCCGGTCGAAGCCGATTTCATCGCGCACATACCACGATTTCTGTCCCGAAAAATTGTTGGTGTAATCACTGCCGGCCTTGAATTGATCGGCTGATTTGGTGCCATCCGACTCCTGCCGGTCATAGGCCGTGTAAAACTGCAGGGTATCCACGTTGGTTTTCAACGTGGCCCGGGCGCTGACCGCCGTGCCCAGCTGGCTCTTGTTGCCGCTCTTGCCGTTCACGTCGAGGGCGACTTCGTAGGCCCAATGACGCTCCATGTCCGCTGCCTGCTTGCGCAGGGCGATGACTTGCGGGTCTTCGGCCCCGGCTGACCAAGTGGCCGCAACTTTTTCGATGTTGGTGCTCAACACCCCGTCCTCGCCCACGATCTTGATACTGGACCCCTCCCGGGCCACCGTGCCTTGCAGCGTGGTGCCGCTGACCAGCCGCACAAAGACCGGAGCTTCCGTGGTCAGGCCGGCCACCTCACTTTGCTTGATCACCAGATCGCCCGCGTAGTCCGTGGTGACGAAAATCTTGCCGTCCTCGATCTTGGTGACTTGGCCGACAATGCGGGCGCCGTTCTTGGTTTCGACGATATCAGCCGTCAGCTGGCCCAAGCCTATCATGGCGAATAAGGCCACCGTGATTGCCGCGTAAAATGATCTGGGAAGGTGCATGGTTAAAATATAAACGGTCATACGAAAGTTCCCCCGCGCTGAGTGTCAATAATGCACTGGTCGGGAAAAAGAACCGACCGGACCGCGCTTTTTCGTGTTCATCGGGGAAAATCGTGCTCCATGCTGCATCCATGACACCGCAACGCCCCGCCCTCCTGCTGGCCGATCACTGGCAGGATTACCAGCTGCTGGAATGCGGTGACGGCATGAAACAGGAGCAGTGGGGCGAATTCAACCTGGTGCGGCCGGACCCCCAGATCATTTGGCCGCGGCATGGCCATGCTCCGGGAGCAAAATGGCCCAATTGGGACGGATTTTATAACCGCAGCGAAAGCGGCGGAGGCAGTTGGGAATTTCGCCGCCCCCTGCCCGAGCACTGGACCGTGCGCTACCATCCCTTGGGCCTGACCTTCAAGATACGCCCCACCAATTTCAAACATACCGGCCTGTTCCCCGAACAGGCCGTGAATTGGGAATGGTGCGGCGGAAAAATAAAATCCGCCGTGGGGGCCGGCCGCGAAGTCAACGTGCTCAATCTCTTTGGTTACACCGGGGCGGCGACCTGTGCCGCGGCGGCAGCCGGCGCCAGTGTCTGCCACGTGGATGCCGCGGAAGGCATGGTCAAATGGTGCCGGGAAAATGCTGCCTTGTCCGGTCTGGCCAATGCCCCGGTTCGCTTCATCACGGATGATTGCCTCAAATTCGTGCGCCGCGAAGCCCGCCGTGGCCGCCGCTACGATGCCATCATCATGGACCCGCCCACCTACGGCCGGGGCAGCACGGGCGAGATGTGGAAACTGGAGGACGATCTTTGGAATTTGCTCGCCGAATGCCGGGCCGTGCTAAGCGATGCGCCGCTGTTCTTCCTGATCAACGCCTACACGGCCCGGCTGTCACCCACCGTGGTGGCCAATCTCTTGGCTGAACTAATGCATGACCGGGGCGGCCAGATCACCGCGGGCGAAGTCGGGCTGCCGGTCAAGTCGGACGGCAAGGTGCTGCCCTGCGGCATTTACGGACGTTGGGCCAAGTGAGTCCCCGGAAGGTCAGCGATACTCTGCCAGTTCCAAAATCACCCCGTCGGGATCAAGGAAATAGACCAGGGTCTTTGCTCCTTGCTCATGCTCCACGATTCCTTGCGGCACCTGCACCGGGTCGCTGAAGACCTCGACCCCGGCAGCGCGGAGTCTCGCTGTCATCGCATGAATATCAGCCACGCGCAGCGCGAGATGACGCAACCCCCGGGTATTGGCCTGTCGATTTGCCTCCGGAGCTTCGCCCTGGGGCGAGTCGTAACATAACAGTTCGATGCGCGGTTCCCCGGCTGGTGCCACCACATACGCCACCCGTCCCCGCACCCCCTTCAGGCCCACGATGCGATCGATCCACGCCCCCTCGAGCCGGGCCTCCTTGATCAGGTGAAAACCGAGCAGTTCCGTATAGAAGGTCACCGATCTCGGAAGGTCGGCGACCACGATATTCAAATGATCAATGGCTTGAATCATCGGACCGAACTTCAACTCATTCCCCGGCCGGCATGTGCTTGGTCAGGAAGGCTTCCATGCGATTGTAGAAATCGATGCGATTCTTGTAGTTAAAGATGCCGTGCGGTTCGTTGAATTTGGCGACCATCTCGTAGGACTTGCCCGCCTTGTCGAGCGCGGCGACCAGTTCCTTGGCCTGATCATAAGGCACCACCGGGTCGTCGTGCCCGTGGACGATCAAAAGCGGAGCCTGAATCCGGTCCACGTGGTAAACCGGCGAAATCGCCCGCAAGGCATCCGCATCTTTTACCGGATCACCGATGCGATCCACATTGAAGGCAAAGCCGGTCGGATTCATGGCCCCGCCATACTTGATAATGTCGGGCCAATTGGTCACCCCGGCGACGTCGATGCCACAGCAGTAAAGATCCGGCGTGCGGATCAGACCCATCAGAGTGGAGTAACCGCCAAAACTGGTCCCCATGATCGCGACTCGCTTGGGGTCGGCGATGCCCTTGGCGATGGCCCAGCGGGTGGCGTCTTCGATGTCATCCTGCATGGTGGTGCCCACAACGCGAAAGCCCTTCTTGTAGAAATCCAGACCGTAGCCGGTCGAACCGCGGTAGTTGATCTGTAACACGGCGTAGCCCCGGTTGGCCAAAAATTGGACCTGGGGGTCGAAACCATAGGTGTCCCTCCCCCACGGCCCGCCATGCACCAACACCACCAGCGGCAGGTTCTTCATTGCCTTGTCGGGCGGCACCGTGAGGTAGCCGCGCAGCATCAGGTCATCGCGGGCCTTGATCTTCAAAGGCAACATTTCCGCCATCTTCTCGGGATCCACCCATGGCATCACATCCACAAACTTGCCAAGGGTGCTGTTGGTCCGGTCAAAAAGATAATAGGTGCCGGGATTTTGAGCGGTGGAGGCAAAGACCAGCAAATGCTGCTCGTCGTTGCTGATGCTGATAATGCGGTTGATCGACTTGGGAATGGCCGCGTCGAGCTGTTGCTGGATTCCCGCATAAATCGGGTCCAACCAAAACACGCGGGCAACCTCGGTATAGTAGTGGATGCCAATCAAGCGACCGTCCGGCGCCGAGATGGGTCCGCCATAGTTACTCGGGCCAATATCGTAAAGTCCGTGCCCCAGGATCGATTCACCCAATTTATCATTCTGCAAATCATACTTATAGATGGCGTGGTGCCCGTCCGATGAAATCTTTGCCACGTAGATCTCCGTGCCATCGTAACTGAACCCCAAGGGATCGGCATCCAACGGATCATCGCCCAAACCCTGCAATATTCTCCACGGGGCCTTTTCATCCTCACGATAGATGACGTAGCGTTTGAGGCCCTTTACCTTGACGCCCAACCGCAATATGCCCTGCCGGTCCGCGAGCCAGCCCACCACCCCGCCGGGATTCTCCAGTTCCCGCATGAAGGTGCCGCTGCGCGTGTTGAGACTGATCACATTCGGTTCGGGTGATTTGGTGTAACCTGTGCGCATATCACCGACCGATTGATCGTATTCCTCGATCAACACCTTGTCACTTTCCGTATCGCGGGCCGAAAAAACCAAGCTCCCGGACCGAATGCGTTGGTTGTCCTGGCGGTTCATGCTGTAGATCCGGGCCGAGCCGGTCAGCATGGTGTAGTCGTCGCCATCGGCATCGATCGCGACATAGCCCATGTAGGTGCTGATCAGCAGGCGTTTTGAGGAAATCCAAGCCATGCTCCCGATGCGGCCATAAAGATTGGTGGCCGCCGACGGCATTTCCACCGCCAGCACTTTCTTGGTGTCTATCTCCCGGATAAATACCCGCTCCGCATCCTCAAACTCCGCCTTGTAGACCACATATTTTCCATCCCGCGAAAGTCTCATGTCGGTAAAGGCCGGCGGATTGGCAAACACCTCAACCGGCAGACGCTCGGCCCGGACGGGCAGGGCGATGACAACACTGGTGCAGAGTAACGTGATGATGTTGCGCATGGGGATTCGGGTTGCCGTCAGCTTCGTCCATCTGTGAAATGAGTGAAGGATATTATTCGGCCCGGTTGAGCTTTCCGGCTGATAATCGGGGGTCGGGCCACGATTCCATTTCCCCCACGACCGCAATATCTGCTAGCACTGTCGCATGTCATCACCGGCTGATTCCTTTTACGAAAAGTCCACGGCCCTGCTGGCCCGGGCTCGCGACACCAATGCTGCAGTCATCACCCGTTGTGCCGCGCTGATCGGCGCCTCCGTTGCCCAGGATGGCGTGCTGCACGTTTTTGGCAGCGGCCATAGTGAAGTCATCGGTCGCGAAATCATCGGTCGCGCCGGTGGGTTGGCCTGTGTGAGTGGCATCATCGATCCCACCGGGGGTTTTATTGAAAATTTGGTCGGCTACGGCACGGAACTCGTCGGTCGCTACGACCGGCAGTATCAAATGCTGCCCGGCGAATGCATGATTGTCATCTCCAACTCGGGCAAGAACAGCGCGCCTCTCGAGGTCGCCCTGTATGCCAAGCAAAAGGGACTGACCATCATTGGCCTCACTTCCGTGCAAATGTCCACCCATACCAAAACCGTCCATCCCGGCGGACAAAACCTGCACGCCATTGCGGATCATGTCCTCGACAACCTCGGCGTGCCGGGGGACACGCTGATCGATATCGGCGAAGGTCAGTTTTCCGGTCCGACCTCCACCTTGGTCGGAGCCACCCTGCTCAATCTGCTCATGCTCGAGGTCATCGCCTGGCTTCAGGCTCACCGTCACCCCCTGCCGCTTTTCAAGAGTCAAAACCTCCCCGGGGCCATCGAACACAACCGCAAAGTCGCCGCCAAATACCGCCACCGCCTCAGTCGTCAGGTCGCCTAAGACCCGCTTGCATCGATTTTGGCCGGCGTGATGCCACGGATTGAGCTTGGGCTGACAACCCATCCATGCTTTCCGTGTCTACCGTGGGCAAACCTGCATTTAAAATCGGCATTGATGGCGGCGGCACCAAGACGGAATTTATTCTGACCGACGTCACCGGGACAGTCATTGATCGGCGCAGCGCCCCGGGCTGCAGTCCCAGTATCATTACCCCGGCGGCCATTCATGCCATTGTGTCGGATAATTTGCAGGCGCTCGGGGAATCGGCCCGGCAAACTCACCCCGCCGCCACCATCACTGACACACTGTTTTGCATGGCCGGCAGCCGTTCGTTTTGGAGCGAGTTCGCCGTCACCATCACCGGCTTTGGGCGGGTGCAAACCTTCGATGATTCCTTTCCCGTGCTCGAACTTGCCACCAATGGAAAAGCCGGACTCGTCCTGCACTCCGGCACCGGATCATTCGTTGCCGCGCGGAGTCCGGATGACTCGACGCACTTTGCCGGTGGGTTGGGCTGGCGCCTGGGCGATCCCGCCAGTGCCTACGATTTGGGTCAACACGCCGTCGCCCGGGCCATTCTTGAATTGCAAGGCTGGGCCGCCCCCTCCGCGCTGGGGGCCGAGATCTGTCAGGCAACGGATCTTCACAACGCCAACGCTCTCACCCGCCATTTCTATGCCGATACGAAGGCTGCCTCGTTGATCTCCACGTTCGCACCTCACGTCACCAGACTCGCCGCCAGCGGCGATGAGGTAGCCCGTGAAATTCTGTGCGCCTCCGTGGCCAAGCTCGCGGAACTGGCCAACGAAGTCATTGCGCGCTGCTTTGGCGGCAATACCAACTCCCGGCTTCCGGTTGGACTCAGCGGCGCAATCCTGCGCGGCCCGGCGGTGAAGGATACCCTGGCCACCCGCCTCGATTGGCGGTGCGAACTGCACGAAATCACCGAGGCCCCGATCGAAGGGGTTCGCCGACTGCTGGCCCGGCTCCCCTCTTGAAATGCAAATTATTTCCCTCTCCGACTCCACCTGGCGCTTGCGCGACACCACCAAGCCATCCACTTGGATTTCCGCCGTTGTTCCCGGTTGCGTGCATTGCGACTTGCACCGAAAAGGCCTGATTCCGGATCCATTTTTTGGCACCAATGAACTCGATCTCCAGTGGATCGAACAGCATGACTGGGAATATCGCACCACCTTCAATGCCTCGGCCAAACTGCTGGCCGAAGCGCAGGTCGAACTCGTATGCGACGGGCTCGACACCCTGTGCACGGTCTTTCTCAACGGCCAAAAAATTGCCGCGACGGACAACATGTTCATCAGCCACCGGTGGGAAGTGCGGCCCAAGCTCAAACGCGGGCGCAATGAGTTGCGTTTCCATTTCGCCAGTGCCGGCAAGGCTCTGCCCAAAACCAGACCCGAGCATCATATCCAGGAGTTCAATGACTCGGTCGGTCGCTGTTCCGTTTTTCGCAAGGAGCAATGCCAGTTCGGCTGGGACTGGGGACCGCGCTTCGTCACGGCGGGTATCTGGCGGGATCTGCGTCTGGAAGCATGGACAGCCAACCGGCTCGCGTCAGTGCACCTCACGCAGGATCATTCCAAGCGTGGTCAGGTAGCCCTCACGGTCACTCCCGAACTCGTCCGCACAGATCGAAAAGTAACCTATTGGGTTACTTTGTCCTTGGATCACCAAGTGGTCGCGTCGACCGGGGGCGCGGCCGAGGAGCTTCAGCTGGTCGTCAAAGATCCGCAGCTATGGTGGCCGGCGGGCCATGGCTCGCAATCGCTCTACACGGTGAAAGTCGTGGCGTGCGATCAGACCGGTCGCGAGCTCGGCACGTGGTCGCGCCGGATCGGGTTACGCACCATTGCGCTGGATCGCTCAAAGGATAAATGGGGCGAAGCGTTCCAATTCGTCGTCAATGGCCGGCTGATTTTCGCGAAAGGCGCCAACTGGATCCCCGCGCACAGCTTTGTCGCCGGACTGAGGCGGGCCGACTACGAGCGCGACCTGCTCTCGGCGGTGCGCGCCAACATGAACATGCTGCGCGTTTGGGGCGGTGGCATCTACGAGAGCGAGGACTTCTATGATGTGTGCGACGAACTTGGCCTGCTTGTCTGGCAGGACTTCATGTTTGCCTGCACGCTCTATCCCGGCGACCGGGCCTTCCTCACCAGCGTAAAAACCGAGGCGGAGCACAACATCCGCCGGATCCGCCACCGGGCCTCCCTCGCGCTCTGGTGCGGCAACAACGAGATTGAAACCCTCAACTGGACCACGTTGCAAAACCGCCCCAAGTTGAGGCGCAACTACGACGCAATTTTCCATAAAATACTGCCGGCCGCGGTCGCCAAATTTGACGGCGCCACACCCTATTGGCCCACTTCACCCTACCGGGGGGAAAAGCGCAGCAATGACTACACGGTCAAGGCCCTGGGGGAACAAAGCGGCGACACCCACTTTTGGGATGTCTGGCACGCGCGGCACCCGGTGAAGGATTATGAAAAGTGGCGCTTCCGCTTTGTTTCGGAATTCGGCATGCAAAGTTACGCCTCACCCGAAACGCAGGCGACCTTCTGCCCGCCGGCTGACCGCAATGTCTTCGGTCCGGTGATGGAGAACCACCAGAAAAATGCCGCCGGCAACCAAATCATTCTGGATTACGTTTCGCGCCTCTACCGCTTTCCCAAAAACCAGGACGCCCTCGTCTACCTGTCGCAACTCAATCAGGCGCATTGCATGCAAACCGGCGTGGAACACTACCGCCGCAACATGCCCGTCTGCATGGGCGCACTTTACTGGCAGCTCAACGATTGCTGGCCGGTGGCTTCATGGAGCTCGATCGAACACACCGGGCGTTGGAAAGCCCTGCATCATGTGGCCCGCCGCTTCTTTGTCCCGGCCCTGGTCAGCGCGCATGTGTCCGGGCAGGAGAGCACCATTATCGGCAATTACCGACGCTCGAATGTGCGCAAGGTTCATCTTTACACCGTTTATGACCGGCCGGAATCAGCCGAAGGCATCCTGCTCTGGGACCTCTTTCACCTCGATGGCAGCATTGTGCTCGGCGGGAATCGGAAAGTCGCACTCCGTTACGGACAAAGCACGTGTCAACACACGCTCGATCTCGATAGACCACTTGCACAACACGGGCGCGACCAGCTTTACCTGCGTTGTGCCCTGGAAATAGACGGAGTGCGCGTCAGCGAGGAAACCACTTTTCTTTCGCCCCCCCGCTTTGTCGATTTGCCACGAGGTAATGCCGAGGTGGTGATTCGGCGGCTTACGCCGACCCAGGTCTTGCTGACCTTCAAGTCCAACGTTTTCCAGCACCGCTTCGCCTTTGCGCTGGGCGACCTCAAGCATCACGCCTCGGACAATTACTTCGAACTCTACCCGCATGAACGGAAGGACGTTGTCGTGGAGTTTGACGAGCCCACCGCGGTCGCCGTCATCAAGGGCGCACTGACGTATCAATCGTTGGTCGACTCCTACAGTTGAGCCAACACCACCGCGACTCTTTCCTCCACCGACAGATCACCTTCCAGCCGCAGGATTTGCGCCTGCCGTTCACCCATCCATTTTTCAATGAGTTGGCGACTACGCACCGTCAGGTCGCCTTCATCAAAGCGTGAAGCCCATTCGATGAACTCTGGGTTGATCTCACCATGACGCTCGATTTCGCGGTCTTTTAGCCGCTGCAATCTGATCTCGGCTGGGATATGAAGATAAACGATCAGATCGAATGCGTCCTCCAACTCCCGACCCCACCCGATCACAGAACCCGTAGCGATGGCTCCTTGCTCGGATTGTAAATCCTTCATAATCCATTTAAGTCGCTCCGTGCTATCGCGTTTTTCCTGAAAAGGTGGTGTCGTGGGCAACCAATAGTAATCATCAGCATCTATCTGCTTCCACCCCAGTAGTTGGCTCAAAGCCAGTCCTAAGGTCGTCGTGCCCGATCCGGAAGCTCCCGTGATTTGGATGCGTTTGGGAGTCATATCCCTTGGTGGCATTGAGCTGCATTGGGGTAAATCCCTTTGTCAGTCGCTTTGACGTTTTCACCCTTTTGCTCACCATTCGGGCCCTCCCATGTCCGTTGTTGCACCCATATTCACTCTGCTCACCGAGCCTGACTGGCTCGAGCGGCAACAGGCGCACGAGAGGCGAGTGCGCGCTTGGACTGATCCCCATCAGGCCCGGGCGGCTCGGGGCGAGAAGCATCCGGTCTATGATTTTCTCTTCGACTACTATGCTTATCGCGCCGCCTGGCTGCGCCGTTGGCATCCCGGACCGGATGTCAGCCTGGCGGGCGAACGTGCGCGGGAGTATCTGCGTTGGTCCGAATATAAGGAGTCCACCGCCGGGGTGATGCTCGACGTGGCAGCTCTGCCGCCGCCGCGGCGGAATTTTCTCGTTTGGTTGCAGGAGCTGTTGCGCACCACGAGGGAGCGCCCCGCTTTCTTCGGCTGCTTTGGCCTGCATGAATGGGCGATGGTTTACCGACAAACGCCGGACGAGATTCGCCACAACACCTGCCCGTTGCGGTTTCCTCCGGATGAACTCGCCCGCATCGTGGAAGCCACTCCGCTGCGCTGCTCCCATTTCGATGCGTTCCGGTTTTTCACCGGCCCGGCCCGGCCCCTCAATAAATTGCAGCCCGAACGGACGACCGTGCTGCAAAATGAACAGCGGGGTTGCCTTCATGCCAACATGGATCTCTACAAGTGGGCTTTCAAACTCGCGCCCTTCACCCCCAGCGAACTCGTAGCCGATTGCTTCGAACTGGCCCGGGACATCCGGGAGGTGGACATGCGAGCCAGCCCCTATGATCTGAGCGCGCTTGGTTTCGCACCCATCCCGGTGGAAACCGAGGCAGGGCGCACTGCATACGAGCTCTACCAACGAGGTTTTGCCGCCCGCAGCGAACCGTTGCGCGCGCGATTGCTCGAGCTGTGCAATCGTTTGCTCGCGGGATAGCCCAACAAAATGGCGGGGTCAGCGACCCCGCCCTAGAATTACCAGCGGGGGTCGGTGCCGGGTGGGCGGATGTATTCCTGGGGGTGCACCAGCTTGCGGGCAACAGGATTGGCGCGCGCGAGTAATTCCGGTGAGGCGTGATAGCCCCAACGCGTGCGGTTCCAGGAGGAACCATAACGGTATACTGCGATCTTGCGCTCACCGGGATTCACCCGCTTGGCCGAACCATGACAGGTCGCGTCCACAAACACGATTGCATCACCCGCCGACATGTGGACTTCCATCGCCCCGGCGATGCCATCGACCGAACCGCCGCCACCATCCCCCCATTCTTCCACGCGTTTGGGGCGGCTGAATTCCGGATGGGCAATGTTGGATTTGTGGGAACCGGGAATCACCATTGTTGCTCCGTCGCCGGGTCCGATGTCGGTGAAGGCGATGAGCACATTGATCTGGTTGCACTGAAACCGGCCGTTGTGGTAACCAAAGGACATGCGTTTGGCCCGGTCATGTCCCCCGGCATGCAAGGGGATGGCCTCACCGGGTCCCCGGATGGTGTAGAAATTCTCGTCAATGAAGGCCGGACCGTGGTGGTAATCGAAAGTGTCGTGCCCGCCGATGAAACGCAGCACGTAGTTGATGTAATTCGGGTGATCGATCATTCGCTCCAAGGTGCCGCCCAATTCGTATACCTGCTGGTAGCTGATGCCGCGATGTTCGGGGTGATCTTCACGTTGCACCCATCCATGCCAGCCCTTGCGCGGCAGGGAACGCGGGATCGTATCGATGCGGGCATTGGCGTCGGCGACTTCCTCGGGCGACAGGACACCACGCAGAATGACAAAGCCGTTGAGATCAAAAAGGTATTCGTCCAGATCAGTTGGCACCCGGGCTTCGGGCACGTTGACGATCGGCGGGGGCGGGAGGTGTTGGTGAAAGCGTTGTTCCATGACGGACTAAATTAGCAGAACTATTCAAAACATTCTTTCCGTTTAATCCAAATCATCTCTTTAATAGTAACCATGGCTCGAACCTCAGTCCCCCACGAAACCAGACATGAGGAGGAGATGGGTTTTCGGATTTGGCAGCAATGTTCCCCGGGCATGATGTCGCAACCGCACACCCATCCCGACATCGAGGTAAACTATCTGTTCAACGGCGGCTTTTCCTACCTGCACGGCGGCTCCATTGTTCCGGTGGAGGCGGGACGTTTCACGGCACTTTGGGGAGGCATGCCCCACCAGACGATCACACCGGGCATTGTAGGTGAAGGGATCTGGATCACCCTGCCATTGGCTTGGTTTTTACAATGGCAACTCCCCCACACCCTTGCTGAGCGATTGCTGGCCGGTGAAATTGTCAGTTCGCCGGTTGATCCGTCCGACCGCCAGACCTTGGTCCGCTGGCTTGACGATGCCACCAGCCGGAGTCCGGCCCGCCGCAGGGTAATGCTGCTGGAGATGGAAGCCCGGTTCCATCGTCTGGCTTTGATGGAAGCCCATCCCTCCCGGCCGCGGGAAGCCGGAGCCCAGGATGGCGTGGGGCAGATGTCCGGGGTGACCCGTTTCATCGCCCGCAACTACCGCGAACCGCTCACCGTGCAAACCATCGCCGACCATGCGCACCTGCATGCCAAATACCTGATGCGCGTTTTCAAAAAGCAGTGTGGCACGAGCATCTGGGAATACCTGACCCGGTTGCGAGTATCGCATGCCCAACGGTTGTTGATCACAACCGACATGAAGGTGCTCGACGTGGCGATGGAGAGCGGCTTTTCGTCAGTGGCCCCCTTTTACGCTGCTTTCGCAGTGCATTCGCGTGGCCTCCGTCCGCTTGATTACCGCCGCCAACACCGACCGACCGACGCCTGAACTTTTTCCTCTCACTTCATCTCATGAAAAACAACGATCTCCAACTCGGGGTCATCGGCTCTGGCGGACGGGGCGGGCATTTGGCCCGCATTGCCCATAATCCCGGCAAAGGCGCGCGGGTCGTGGCCTGTTGCGACATCAATCCCGGCACCCTGGCCCGCAATCGCACGGAATTTGGCCGTGACGTGTTTACCACGCACGACATCGAAGCGTTGCTCAACCGTCCGTTGGACGCCGTCATCATCGGCACCCCGGATTTTCTGCACGAAGACCAGGCGATCGCGGCACTCCAGCACGGTTTGGCCATCTACCTGGAAAAACCCATGGCCCTGACCACGGCGGCATGTGATCGGATTCTGGCCACGGCGAAAAGGCATCGGGCCCGACTCTACGTTGGCCACAACATGCGGCACATGGCCTTTGTGAAGAAAATGAAGGAGCTGATCGACGCCGGGGCCATCGGGGAGGTCAAAGCCTGCTGGTGCCGGCACTTCGTCGGCCATGGCGGTGACTTCTATTTTCGGGACTGGCATGCGGAACGCCGCTACACCACCAGCCTGCTGCTGCAAAAAGCCGCCCACGACATCGATGTCATCCATTGGCTGTGCGGCGGCTACAGTCGCGTGGTCAACGCATTGGGCGCACTCACGCTCTATGGCGATCTCCCGGGCCGCAAGCCACCGGTCAAGGGTCCGCGCCACATCAACCTGCAGGGGGTAAAATTCGACGAATACCCGCCGGCCACTTTGCGCGGACTCAACCACCGCATTGACGTCGAGGATCTCAGTTCCATGCAGATGCAGCTCGATAACGGGGTCTTCGCCACCTACGCGCAGTGCCATTACACTCCCGATTACTGGCGCAACTACACCTTCATCGGCACGGAAGGACGCCTGGAAAATTTCGGCAATGGGGAACCCGGCACGCACCTCAAACTCTGGCACCACCGGTCCAACTACCAGGCGAAGGGCGACCGGAACTACAAGATACCGATGGAAAAGGGTTCACATGGTGGAGCAGACCCAAAAATCCTCGCCGAGTTTCTGCACTACGCGCGTCATGGCGGGCACACCGCCACCTCACCACTGGCCGCCCGTGAAAGCATTGCCGCAGGTTGTGCCGCGACCGATTCATTGCGGGCCGGCGGCAAGGTGCAGCACGTGCCCGCACCCCAACCCGCCCTCGTGCGCTGGTTTGCCCAGGGGGGAGCCTGACGCGAACGGGAGTTGTTGCCACCACCCGCCCCCACCACCAACTTGCTGCCATGGACGCGGACGATGGGAACACGATGGTCACCCCCCGAAAGCCCAGCATACCGATTCACGACGGTCTGCGGAACTACCTTTTGCGCTACAAACGCGAGCGGCCATTGCCTGTAACCTATGATCGCCTGCGGGATTTTCATGAAGTGATCCCACTGGACGGGCCGGACGGCAAACCCACCTTGTGGGACACGGTCATTTATCGTTCGGATGAAACCCGGGATCTATATGAGGGCCTGAAGCGCATCTATGCCCTGCTCAAAGTCGACGGGGACTTCAGTATCGTCCAGCACCTCTACGTTGACCGGGTGGATTACTGCGGTTTCGGGAACTCGATGCCCTTCCGGATCCGGGTGGTCAACGCCTACAACGACAATCAGGACTATTTTTATCTGAAAAGGGCTGATGCGTCGCGCGTCTATGGTCTGGAACTCGAGCATTTGCTGTCGCCCAACCGTCTGAACTACCTGACGAATGGCAATACCCTGATCGAGGAGCACATCGCGGGCATCCCCGGTGATATTTTCATCGATCACTGGCTCAAATCCCCGGAATTGCGACCGGTGCGCGTGGCCAAGGAGCTGGTCAAGTTCAACGAGCGGTGTTTTGTGCGCCTGTTGGGCGACATGCGTTCCTACAACTTCGTGGTCGTGATCACGCCCGACTTTGAAGAGGCCCAGGTGCGCATCCGCGCGATGGATTTCGACCAGCAATCCTACAACAGCCGCAAAAACTTCTACCGGCCGCAGTTTTTCAAGGAGAACTATCCGCTGGTGGCCTATTGCAACAAACATTTGCACGCCCAAACCGCGCTGCAATACCAACGCGAGGAGCAAACGCTCATCATTCATCGCGCCGATCTGGCCAAGGTGCGCCTCGGCTCGCTGTTGGAAGAGATGGCGGCCGATCCCATCGCGCCACCGGATAAAGTGCACACCTTGCGGCAGGCACTCGCCGAACATTTCAGCCGCAGTGAATTCCTGCGTTGCGAATCGATGGGCGCGCTCGTGCAACAAAATCTGGCGACGTTGCGCGAAGTCATTGCGCAAACAAATCAACCCGCAACGAAGTCCGTCGGGTTGGCTTGAGCGCGTGACCAACGCGCTAGAATAAAAAAAATCACGTTCCAAAAGTCGCGCCCACAAATCAGCCGACCAAAAAAAACCCGCGCATTTGTGTTGCGCGAAGCGCACAGATTGTTGAGTTACCAAAATGTAACTTGCGCACGACGCCCCTTAGTCGTGGTGAGTCACATCAACTAAAGCCCTAAATAGGAGCAACCGCACATGGCAAAAAAAGCAGCTAAGAAAAAGACCGCAGCTAAGAAGCCCGCAGCCAAAAAGGCTGTAGCTAAAAAGAAGCCGGCCGCTAAGAAGAAATAATATTCTTCCCTAGCGCTAAAGCACATGAGCCGCTCCCTCACGGGGGCGGCTCTTTTTTTTGCGCACCTGCCGCAGGTCAATCGATGCGGCCCTCATCAAAATCAATCAGGTCGGGCACACTCTTGATCTCGTCGGCACGATCAGCACAACCCATCGCCGTCAGCGCCTCGCCCAGAAACTCGCGCCCGGCCGCGGTCATGCCCTTCTGCACCAATTCACGATTCCACTTGATGGCGCGGACCTCGGCGGGAAAGAGCTCCAGCAGTTTCCGGTCAATTTCCGCGTCATCGGTCGCTTCGTGCACAATCTTTTCGACCGCCGCGGGATCGACCCCGAGGTGCAGGCAAAGAAACCGGTCCAATCCGCGCTTGTAATTCTTCGCATAGCTGGCGGGCAGGGCTCCGTGCTCCCGCACATACTTGCACTTGGCGATAAACCGCGGCAGGTAGAGCAGACCGGTGCCGGCGTGCGGCAGGTATGGCGACGGCAGGCAAGTGAGCACCTCGCCCGTGGATCCTGGGATGGGTTTGGATGGCATGTCTGTTCTTATCTGGCCGCGAACCACGACCGCCGACAACCCAAAATCCCGGGAAACGCGGCAGACAGACCGTCTCGAGGGAACCACACGATCCGGCAGCACCGGTGGACTCCTCGCAAGAGAACCTGCCCGGCCGGGGCAAGCCATCACCAACCCGGCAGTTAACGGGTCGCCTGCGCGGCCCGTTAACGCCCCTTAGTTGTGGTGTCACGGAGCTAAACCGACACCGGCACCTTCGTTTTATCGAAGGTGAAGACTTGCTTGGGGGTATCTGTGGTGGGCGGATACGGCACGACCTTCCAAAACTTTCCCACCGCCTTGGCCCAATCCGCCACGAGGCGCTGGGCATGCGGACTGCCCGTTTGGTTGGCATGAACCGCCACGAGTTGGCGCAGGCTGGCCGCCTCGTCGTCATTGTTGAGCCGTTCGAGTGCTATCATCTGGGAATTGTGGCGGGCGGGTAATGTGCCCCGCTCGTCGTAGACGAACGCCAGTCCCCCGCTCATCCCCGCTCCGAAATTTTTCCCGGTGCGACCCAAAATGACCACGACGCCTCCGGTCATGTATTCACAACCATGGGCGCCGACGCCCTCGACCACGGCCGTGGCGCCGGAGTTGCGCACGGCAAATCGCTCACCTGCCCAGCCGGCGGCAAACAACACCCCGCCGGTCGCGCCATAGAGGCACGTGTTGCCCAGAATACAGTTGGTGTGCCAGTCGAATTTTTCCGTGGGCCGGGGCCGCACAATGATTTCGCCGCCGGCCATGCCCTTGCCGACATAATCGTTGGCTTCCCCATTCAACGTCAGCTTGATGCCGTTAACGAGGAAGGCGCCGAGACTTTGTCCCGCACTGCCGGTAAAAGTGAGATCAATGGTGCCCGGGGGCAGACCCACGTTGCCCCGCTGGTAGGCGATCTGCCCGGATAGGTGCGTGCCGATGTCGCGATTGACATTGGTGATCTTGTAACGGGCGACCAGTCGGGCGCTCTTGCCCAGGATCACATCGCGTGCTTCCTGCAGGATGGCCTCATCCAGCGAACCTTCGTTGCCAAACCGCTCGTTGCGTTCCCGGGTATGATGACGATCCAACTCTCCGGTCGGATCGGGGTCATGCAACAAGCCCGACAAATCAAGCAGCTGCGTCTTGGTGTTGTCCGGATCGTCGACCTGCTGGAGCAGTTCCGTGTGCCCGACGATTTCGTTCAGGGTTCGCGCACCGAGTTTGGCCAGGTAATGCCGCACGTCGTCAGCCACCGCATTGAAATAATTGATGACGTTCTCTGGTTTGCCCCGGAACTTCGCCCGCAGATCCTCGCGCTGGGTGGCGACCCCCACCGGACAGGTGTTGAGATGGCAAACCCGGAACATGGCACAACCGGCGGCGATCAGGGCCGCCGTGCCAAAGTTGAACTCCTCGGCGCCGAGCAGGGCGGCAATCACAATGTCGCGGCCAGTTTTCATCCCCCCGTCGGTGCGCAGGACGATGCGATTGCGCAGCCCGTTCATCATGAGAACCTGATGCGCCTCGGCCACGCCGATTTCCCAAGCCGAACCGGCATTCTTGATTGAGGCAATGGGCGAGGCCCCGGTGCCGCCTTCATGACCGGAGATCAGCACAACATCCGCGTAGGCCTTGGCCACCCCGGCGGCGATCGTGCCGACGCCCGAGCAGGCCACGAGCTTGACGCAAACCTTGGCGCGGGGGTTGACCTCCTTGAGGTCGAAGATCAGCTGCGCCAGATCCTCGATCGAATAAATATCGTGATGGGGCGGAGGCGAGATGAGCGTGACTCCCGGCACACTGAAGCGCAGGCGTGCAATCAGCGGGGAGACCTTGTGCCCGGGCAACTGGCCGCCCTCGCCCGGCTTGGCTCCCTGCGCCATCTTGATTTCGATTTCCTTGGCATTGGCCAGGTATTCAGCCGTGACCCCGAAGCGGCCGGATGCGACCTGCTTGATGGCACTGTTGGCCGAATCCCCGTTGGCCCGGATCGAAAAACGCTCGGGATCCTCGCCGCCCTCCCCTGAATTGGATTTGCCGCCGATGCGATTCATGGCGATCGCCAGTGTCTCATGGGCTTCGGGCGAAAGCGCCCCGAGTGACATGCCGGCCGTGGTAAAACGGCGCCGGATGTCCTCGATTGGTTCGACTTCATCGACGGAAACCGGCGGGCGCTTGTCGAAACGGATTTTCAGCAGGTCCTTGAGCGCCAGGGGTTGGTGCTCATCAGCAACCGACTTCCACCCCTCATAGGTTTCAGGGGAACTGCCGCGGGTGAAACGATTCATCGCCGCCACCACCTTGGGATTCCAACCATGGAATTCACCCTCCCCGCGTTTGTTGACCCGCAGGTAACCTTCATTGTGCAAGGCGGCGGCGGTGTCCGCCGGCGAAGCCGCGCCTTCAACTGCAGGGACCGGCGCAAAAGCATTGTTGTGCCGCCGCAGTGTTTCCACGGCAATTTCGGCATAGCCGATGCCCCCAATCGGCGAGGCCGTGCGTGGAAAGCACTCGGCGATGACCTTGGGGCCGATGCCCAGTGCTTCAAACAGTTGGGCGCCGTGGTAACTGAGCAACGTGCTGATGCCCATCTTGGCCATGACCTTGAGGAGACCGGCGCAAATGGCTGTTTTGTAATTCTCCCGCGCCTGTTCCGGTGATACCGGCGTGGACGTGCCACCACTGGCGGCGATTTCGCTGACCAAATCGAAAGCCAACCAGGGATTGACCGCATTGACGCCGAAACCTAGCAGGGTGGCGATGTGATGCACATCGCGGGCTTCGCCCGTTTCGGCCACCAGATCGCAGCGCAAACGCAGACCCGCCCGTGAAAGTCGGCGATTCACCGCCCCGACCGCCATCAACATGGGAATGGCGGCCCGTTCAGCATTCACCTCACGATCGGAGATGATGACAATCTTGGCGTTGTCATCCTCGACCGCTGCCAAGGCGCGCACAGCCAGCTCGGCCACGGCATTTTCCAGGGCCCCGGGGCCATCGGCCGCGTTGAAAGTCGCGCTCAACCGCACCACCCGGTTCTTGAGGAAGGGCACGTCGAAAAGCGCCGCCACTTCATGCGTGAAAAGGATCGGTGACTCCAACTCCACGAAACCCGTGGTGCTGGGCAATTCCTCAAAGAGACCCAGTCGACCGCCCAAATACATGGTCAACGACATCACCAGTTTCTCACGAATGGAGTCGATCGGGGGGTTGGTGACTTGGGCGAAAAGTTGCTTGAAGTAGGTGTAGAGCAGGCGGGGCCGCCGCGACAGGACTGCCAGCGGCGTGTCATCACCCATCGAGGCAGTAGGCTCGAGCCCCTCGGCGAGGGGGGTGAGGATTATCTCCCGTTCATCGAGATCGTAGCCAAAGGCCAGCAATTGTGCCACGGACACCTCCCGCAGGGCGGGAGCCTTGGCCGGCGGTGGAGCAAACTTGTGCAGTTTGACCAGGTGATCATTGCACCACGGGAGAAACCGCGGCGAACCCGTGATGGTTTCCTTGATCTCGTTGTCCGGCAGAAATTTTTTCGCGACCAGATCGATTGCGATCATGCGCCCCGGCCCGAGTCGGCCGTTCTTGACGACCTTGCCCGGCCAATCGTGCACCAGACCCGCTTCACTCGCGAGCAGCACATACCCGTCGTCGAAAATCTTGTAACGCGCGGGGCGCAATCCGTTGCGATCCAAGGCTGCCCCGACCACCTTGCCGTCGGTAAAGACCACGGCCGCCGGGCCGTCCCAAGGCTCCAATACACAGGAGTGATAGCGATAAAATGCCTGCTGATCCGGGGTCAGGCGCGTGTCCTGTTCCCAGGCCGGAGGAATCATGATGGTGCAGGCCTGCATCGGATCACGACCGCTGAGAGTGAGCAATTGCAGGGCGTTGTCGAAGGAGGCGGAATCGCTCAAACCCGGTTGCACCAGCGGATGCAAATCGGCAAAACGGTCGCCCCAAACCCCGTGGGCGGCGCTGCGTTCGCGCGCCATCATAAGATTGCGGTTGCCGCGAATCGTATTGATCTCGCCGTTGTGGGCCATCAACCGGAACGGATGGGCCAGGTGCCAGGTCGGAAAGGTGTTGGTCGAGTAGCGCTGGTGGAATACCGCCAGGGCGGAAGTGAACCTGGGCGACTTGAGATCGAGGAAATACTTCCGCACCTGCGGGGCGTTGAAGAGCCCCTTGTAGACGATCGTGCGGGAGGAAAATGAGCAGATGTAGAACCCTTCCAGCTTCATCTCCTCCGCGCGGCGCTCCGCCACTTTCTGGGCCAGGAATATCCGCCGCTCAAACTCGTCGTCGGTGATGTCGTCTTCGCGCCGGGCCACCAGGGCCTGCAAAATCAGCGGTTGGGTTTCGAGTGCCTTGCGACCGAGGCAGGAGGCATCGACCGGCACTTCCCGCCAGCCCAAAAAGACCAAGCCTTCGGCCTTGGCCGCCTGCTCGATGATTTTTTTGCCGGCAACTTGGGCCGACTCGTCCTCGCGCGGCAAAAATATCATGCCCACCCCAAGATCGGAATCGCGCAGGAGATGCTTCTTCTGCGTTTCAAGGAAGTCACGAAACAGATCGATGGGTATCTGGGTGAGGATGCCTGCGCCGTCGCCCGTCACCGCATCCGCATCGATCGCCCCCCGGTGGGCCAGGGCCCGCAATGCGCTCAAGGCCCGCTCAACCAGGTCATGACTGCGTTCCCCTGTGATTTTCGCGATAAATCCGACCCCACAGGCATCGTGCTCCTGGTCGGGATGGTAGAGGGGGGACGGTTGAACTTTGCTCATGGCGGATGGGACGGAGAGTGATTTTCTTAAAACTGCTGGGGATCTACACGCAGGAATTGGGCCGACACCGGAATGCGTTGATTATTACCCCGACCGACTGGCCTAGGGCAGGTCAGTCGACCCCATCAGGTAGCGATCGCATTCACGCGCCGCGCCCCGACCCTCATTGATGGCCCAGACCACCAAACTCTGGCCCCGACGACAGTCGCCGGCGGCGAAAACACCCGGGATGCTCGTTGTAAACTTTTCATGCTCGGCCTTCACGTTGGAGCGGGCGTCGGTTTCCACCTTGATTTCCTTGAGCAACGCCTGCTCGGGCCCAAGGAAGCCCATCGCCAGCAGCACCAATTGCGCCGGGTGAGTTTGCTCGGTGCCGGGTTGTTCCCTGGGAATGAACTGCCCTTTCTCGTTTTTGTCCCACTTGATCTCAACGGTCACCAGGGATTGCAAATTACCCTGCTCATCGCCGATGAATTTTTTCACGGTGGTGAGATAGATCCGGGGATCGGCGCCAAACTTCGCGGCCGCCTCCTCCTGACCGTAGTCCATTTTGTAAACCTTGGGCCACTCGGGCCAGGGGTTGTCCGCCTGACGTTCCAGCGGAGGCTTGGGCAGAATCTCGATTTGTCGGAGGCTCTTGCAACCCTGACGGATGGAGGTGCCGACACAGTCGGTCCCCGTGTCGCCCCCGCCAATGACGATGACGTCCTTGCCGACCACATTGATCGGGCTCGGGCCCGCGTTGGCCAGCACGGCCTTGGTGTTCGCGGTGAGGAACTCCATGGCAAAATGCACGCCCTTGAGGTCGCGGCCCTCGATCGGCAGGTCGCGTGGCTGGGTCGCCCCGGTGCAAATGACGGTGGCGTCGTATTCGTGGAGAAAAATCTCGGGTTCAACGTTTTCGCCCACGTTGGCGTTGCAGATGAACTTGATGCCCTCCTTCTCCATTAGCTTGATGCGGCGCAGCACAATTTCCTGCTTGTCCAGTTTCATGTTGGGAATGCCATACATGAGCAGACCACCCGGCCGGTCCGCGCGCTCGAAGACCGTGACCGTGTGTCCGGCCAGGTTGAGTTGCGCGGCCGCGGAAAGCCCGGAAGGACCGGAGCCGATAATTGCGACCTTCTTGCCCGTGCGAACCTTGGGGGCTTCGGGAATCACCCAGCCTTCGTCCCAACCGCGGTCGGTGATCGCGGCTTCAATGTTCTTGATCGTGACGGGTGGACCGTTGAGACCGAGCACACACGAGCCCTCGCAGGGCGCCGGACAAACCCGACCGGTGAACTCGGGAAAGTTGTTGGTCTTGTGCAGGCGACCCAGCGCTTCCTTCCACTGGTTGCGGTAGACGAGATCGTTCCACTCGG
This sequence comes from Cephaloticoccus sp., assembly GCA_021734075.1. Lineage (GTDB taxonomy): Bacteria > Verrucomicrobiota > Verrucomicrobiia > Opitutales > Opitutaceae > Cephaloticoccus. The sequence continues at coordinate 15,796 of JAIPJW010000001.1, read as the reverse complement.
GGATGAGGTTGTTGATCGGGCAACCCGAGGCCATGCCGCCAATGAGCTTGCCGGTGTGACAGAAGGGGACACCGCAATCCATGCAGCGCGCACCCTGCTGGCGGAGCTTCTTGGGCTCCATGTGATGATGGAATTCCTTCCAATCACGCACGCGCTCGAGCGGCGGACGGTCGACCGGCAGTTCGCGCATGTATTCGATAAATCCAGTAGGCTTGCCCATGATAAGTAAAGTGGGGTGAGAGGAGTTTAGTTGCCGCCAACGCGTGAGGTGTCGCGGGAGTTTTCTTCGAAGGCTGCCATGATGGCTTCATCGCCGGTGAGTCCCTGGCCCTTGGCCCGTTCGATACAGGCGAGCATGCGTTTGTAATCCTTGGGCATCACCTTGACGAATTTCGGCCCATACGTGGTCCATTCGTCGAGGATGGTCTTGGCGCGGGTGCTCTTGGTGTAGTCCAGGTGGTTCTGGATGAGTGCACGGACTTCGGCGATTTCCGACGGGGCCTCGAGTTTCTCCAGACCTACCATCTGGGAATTGACGCGTTGGGCAAAGTCGCCCGTTTCATCAAGCACGTAGCCGATGCCTCCCGACATGCCGGCCCCAAAATTGCGCCCCGCCGCTCCCAGCACGACCACGCGGCCACCCGTCATGTATTCGCAACCGTTGTCGCCGATGCCCTCAACCACGGCGTTGACGCCGGAGTTGCGCACCGCGAATCGTTCGCCGGCCATGCCGCGGAAGTAGCATTCCCCGGCCGTGGCACCATAAAGGGCCACATTGCCGATGATCATGTTTTCCTCGGCCTTGAAGGTCGCCTGCGTCGAGGGATAGATGATGATCTTGCCCCCCGAGAGACCCTTGCCGACGTAGTCGTTGGCGTCGCCCTCGATGGAAAAAGTCATGCCGCGCGTCATGAAGGCCCCGAAGCTCTGGCCGGCTGAACCCTTGAAGCGGATGCGAATGGTGTCATCGGGCAGGCCCTTGGCGCCATGCTGCTTGGTGACTTCGTGGCTCGTGATGGTGCCGACCACGCGGTTCACGTTGCGGATGGGCAATTCGGCGACGACCTTCTCGCCGCGCTCGATGGCCGGCTGGCAAATTTCCAGCAAGGTGGAAAGATCAAGTGATTTTTCGAGGCTGTGGTCCTGCTTGATGGTGCAAAAGCGGCCCACGTCGTCACCCACTTCGGGGGCATAAAGGATGTTGGAAAAATCCAGACCCTTCGCCTTCCAATGATCAACGGCCCGGCGGGGCTCGAGGCAGCCGACCTGGCCGACCATTTCCTCGATGGTGCGGAAACCGAGTTGCGCCATGAGTTCGCGCACTTCCTCGGCAATGAATTTCATGAAGTTGACGACATGCTCGGGTTTGCCGGTGAATTTGGCCCGGAGCCGCGGATCCTGTGTCGCCACGCCGGTCGGGCAGGTGTTCAGGTGGCAGACGCGCATCATGATGCAACCCGAGGCGACCAAAGGAGCGGTGGCGAAGCCAAACTCCTCCGCCCCCAGCAACGTGGCGATGACCACATCGCGGCCGGTCTTCAGCTGACCGTCGGTCTCCACGGAAATGCGTGAACGGAGATTGTTGAGGACCAAGGTCTGGTGCGTCTCGGCCAGGCCCAGTTCCCAAGGCAGACCGGCATGTTGCATCGAAGTCTGCGGCGACGAGCCCGTGCCGCCGTCATAGCCGGAAATAAGCACCACGTCGGCGTGTGCCTTGGCCACCCCGGCCGCAATGGTGCCCACCCCGACTTCGGAGACGAGCTTCACGCTCACCCGCGCATGCCGGTTGGAGTTCTTCAGGTCGTGGATGAGCTCGGCGAGATCCTCGATCGAATAGATGTCGTGATGCGGTGGCGGGGAAATGAGTCCCACCCCCGGCGTGGTGCCGCGGGTGTTGGCAATCCAGGGATAGACCTTGGTGCCGGGCAGCTGGCCGCCCTCGCCGGGTTTTGCGCCCTGCGCCATCTTGATTTGCAGTTCCTGCGCACTGGCGAGGTATTCACTGGTCACCCCGAAGCGGCCGGCGGCGACCTGCTTGATCGCGGAATTTTTGGAATCGCCGTTGGCCATTGGCGTGAAGCGTTCCGCATCCTCGCCCCCCTCACCCGTGTTGGACTTCCCGCCGATGCGGTTCATGGCAATCGCCAGCGTCTCATGCGCTTCCTTGGAAATGGAACCGTAGGACATGGCACCGCTCTTGAAGCGCTTCATGATGCTTTCGGCCGGCTCGACTTCCTCGAGCGGGATCGGGGTGCCGGCCTTGAACTCGAGCAAACTGCGCAAGGTGCAGAGATTTTTGCCCTGCTCGTTGATGAGTTTGGAAAAATTCTTGAACGCCGCGTAATTGCCCGTGCGGGTGGCTTTCTGCAAATGATGGATCGATTCCGGCGTGAAAAGGTGCGATTCACCGTCGGCCCGCCATTGGTAGATGCCTCCAACCGGCAGCACATGCCCGTTTACCCGACGCTCCGGATACGCCGCATGATGGCGGGCGAGCACCTCCTTGGCGATGGTGCTGAGGCCGATGCCGCCAATCCGCGAGGGCGTCCAGGTGAAATAATGATCGATGACATCCTGGCGCACGCCCAGGGCTTCAAACACCTGGGCCCCGCGATAACTTTGAATCGAGGAGATGCCCATTTTGGACATGATCTTGATGACACCCTTGGCGGCCGCCTTGACGAAATTCTTGCAGGCGGTCTGGTGATCAATGCCGGTCAACGAGCCGCTCAGGATCATGTCGTCAATGGTCTCAAAGGCGACGTAGGGATTGATGGCACTGGCACCGTAGCCGATGAGCAGGGCAAAGTGGTGCACCTCCCTCGCCTCCCCGGTCTCGATCACCAGACTGATCCGCGTGCGCAGCCCTTCCCGGATCAGGAAGTGGTGCAACCCGGCAACGGCCAGCAATGCGGGAATGGGGGCAAAGTCACTGCTAACCCCACGATCACTGAGGACGATCACGTTGATCTCCTCCTCCTCAATCATGCGCCGCGCCATGATGCAGATTTCCTCCATCGATTTGGCGAGTCCCTTTTCACCCCGGGCCACCCGAAAGAGGGAGGGCAGCACACCGATCTTGAGTCCGGGCAAGTCGGTGCGGCGGATTTTTGCAAATTCCTCGTTGGTCAGGATGGGCCATTTCAACTCCACCCGCCGGCAGGCCGACGGTTGGGGGTTGAGCAGGTTGCCCTCGGAGCCCAGTCGGGTCTCCGCCGAGATGACAATTTCCTCACGGATCGAATCAATGGGCGGGTTGGTGACCTGCGCAAAAAGTTGCTTGAAATAATCGTAGAGCAGTCGCGGCCGGTTGGAGAGCACGGCCAAAGCACCGTCGTTGCCCATTGAACCGATGGCTTCGATGCCGTCGCGGGCCATCGGGGCGATGATGATGCGTTCGTCTTCATGCGTGTAACCAAACGCGATCTGTCGTTGGAGCAGGGTTTCGTGGTCCGGCGGCGGGATCGAGGGTGCCTCGGGCAAATCCGACAGATGCACCAGATGTTCATTGATCCATGCCCGGTAGGGTCGCTCACTGGCCAACTGCTGCTTGATTTCCTCGTCTTCAATGATGCGACCCTGCTCGGTATCCACGAGAAAGAGACGTCCCGGCTGCAGGCGGCCCTTGCGCAGGATATTTTCAGGCGGGATGTCCAGCACGCCGGATTCCGAGGCCATGATCACCAGCCCGTCCGTCGTCACGCAAAAGCGCGACGGCCGCAGGCCGTTGCGGTCCAGAATGGCGCCGATCTGCCGGCCATCCGTGAAGGCGATGGCCGCCGGGCCATCCCAGGGTTCCATCAGACAGGAATGATACTGATAAAACGCCCGCCGGTCGTCATCCATGTGCTGGTCACCGGACCAAGGTTCCGGGATCATCATCATGATCGCATGCGCCAACGGCCGGCCGGCCAGCACCAGCAGTTCCAATGCGTTGTCGAACATCGCCGAGTCGCTGCCGTTCGGGTTGACCACGGGCAGCGTCTTCTTGATGTCCTCGCCAAAAAGATCGGACTCAAACAGCGCTTCACGGGCATGCATCCAATTGATGTTGCCGCGCAGGGTGTTGATTTCGCCGTTGTGGGCGACGTAGCGATAGGGATGCGCCCGGTCCCAGCTGGGGAATGTATTCGTGCTGAAACGGGAATGCACGAGCGTGATCGCCGTCTCCATCGCCGGGTTGGTGAGATCGGGAAAATATTGCGCCAACTGGTCCGTCAGCAGCATGCCCTTGTAGACCAGGGTCCGGCAGGAAAGGCTGGCGACATACCATGACTCGGCTCCGGCCATGGTGGAGGTGCGAATCTCGCTGTAGGCCCGCTTGCGGATAATGTAGAGCTTGCGCTCAAAGGCGTTGTCATCCGCGATCTCGGGACCCCGCCCGATAAAAATCTGGCGCATGAACGGTTCACAGGACTTGGCGGTTTCGCCCAGCGAGGAATTGTTGGTTGGCACAGTGCGCCAGCCGAGGAACACCTGTTCCTCCGATTGAATGATCTGGGTGAGCTTTTCCTCAATCTTGCGCCGAACCGTCGGATTGCGCGGCAGAAAAACGGTGCCACAGCCGTATTCGCCGGGAGCCGGCAGGGTGATGTGGGACTTGCTGCAGACTTCCTGAAAAAACTTGTGCGGCATCTGCAGCAGCACCCCGGCACCATCACCTGTGTTGGGCTCGCTGCCTGCGGCTCCCCGGTGATCGAGGTTGGTCAGAACCTGCAGTCCGTCCTGCAAGATCTTGTGCGACCGGCGACCATGCATGTCGGCGACAAAACCCACCCCGCAGGCATCGTGCTCAAAAAACGGATCATAGAGGCCCTGTTTGGCTGGGGGACCGGTGCGGGCGCGGAAGTTGCCGGCAGGATGAGCGTCGGGGCTGGTCATTTTTCGTATATTATTCGGACGGAGTGGAGAAAGTGAGGGCGCAAAAAAAGCCGGTCTCGTGGTGCGAGAGCCGGCCCGGAGTGTGGTTTCGGATGCTCTCAGTCTAGAAGAATCGTATAGTTTTAGTCGCCATCTTCGCATGCTCATCATCCGAACAGCCCGCATTGGTCGGAACTTCGGCTGAGGTGTCGGTGGGTTTAACCAAGTCGTTGCTCAAAAGGTAGTTTTCTACCTCTTCGCCTGAAACATCGGCCAGCATAACCCCGTCAATTTCAACGCAGGGCGACAACGGCTGGCCGGATTTCTGGACCATCTCCGCATAATTCTCCCGGTTGTTGATGATGTCTATGTCCTCAAAACTAAGGTTATGCTTGCTCATGACCGCGCGAACGCCGTTTGACCAACCACATTGAGGCTTAAGATAGGCTTTGATCTTCATGGTGTAGTGTGTCGCTGAGTGGGGAGTCGTGCAAGGTAACGGACAAGGTTTTGGACCGGCAAGTGCAAGTTTGGGAAATCTATGGCATATTTGAACCTAGCCACTGCGCAAACCCCGGCGAAATTCCGTGGGGGTGGCTCCGGTCTTGAGTTTGAATTGGCGGGAAAAGTAAAAAATGTCCTGAAAACCAACAACTTCTGCAATATTACCGATTGTCAGGTCGGATTCTCCCAGCAATTGTCGTGCCCGTTCGATTTTGGCGTTTATGATGTAATCCTGAGGTCTCACCCCGATGGTTTTCAAAAAGATACGGGAAAAATGATCCACACTATAGCCGGCATTCCTTGCCAGCTCACCCACTGGACATGTCATAGCGGGACTCTCACGAATTAGGGCCGCTGCTTGTAATACCATATCCCGGTGGCGCTGTTCAGTGCCAGATGCCTCGGTAAGTGCGGTGGCATGCTCGCGGGTCAGTTCCATCAGCAGACCATACATCAAACTGGATCCAGCTGCGGTCGCCTCAGGTTCCTCTCCCAGTTCAATGATCCGTCGCATCAAAGTATCGACAAATTCGACTTGGCGGGTGCGGTGCACCTCAAAGGGCGGCAATAAAGCGGATAAAGGCAAAGTCTGGCTGCATTCCAAACCGGAGAAATGAATGAAATTTACGCCGAGGCGGGCTTGGGGATCCTGGGTCGCTTCATAGCGTCGACCCGGTCGCATCCACAGACATACGCCTGGGCGCAAGGTGATCTCTCCCGAGGACAATCGCATCCGTCCACGCCCTTCCCAAACAAACCACAAATCGTGATCCTTCAATGCCTTTGCCCAACTTCGACCCAAGTGCCACCCGGGTTCGCACCGCACCCGGCCCACATGATTGATTTTGAGATTAAGGGGTTGAGGTGACAGCATACATTAGCGGATAAATACAAATTAATAGCGCCGTTATGCATGGCACCTCAACCCATATTTTGCTAGAGTCATTCAGTTTCTCTTATACCCCGTTCCCTTTCATCCATGAGCCTCGCCCCCACAAAACAATTTGACCACGGATCCGACATGCATGTGCCTGAACTCTATCAACCCTTGGGGGTTGGGCATGGAGTCGAACACTTTGAAGATATTGGTCCCGCTGAAATTACCCAATTCCGAGAACAGGGTTATCTGATTGTTCGACAGGCGTTTGATTCACGCGAAGTCAATGAAGCCATCCAGGGTTTGGTCGACCTGATCATGGGTAAAAACCCGGAATTCACCGGGATATCGTTTGAAGCCAAAGCGCAGGACATTCTGCCCACGCTCGGATTGGAAGCGCGGCAGGATGCGGTGCGCAAGTTGATGTTTTTTGTGGAATACGATGCCCGGCTGAAGGCCATCTCCCACCACCCCAAATTGCTAAAAACCATCAGCACGCTTTTGGGTGATCGCCCCTCACAAATGTTTCAGGATATGGCCCTGCTCAAGCCACCAAGATTGGGTCGCGAAAAGCCGTGGCATCAGGACAACGCCTACTTTAACTACCCGCAAGGCACTTCCGTGGTCGGAACATGGATCGCCCTCGACGAGGCCACGATCGAGAATGGTTGCATGCAATTCCTCCCCGGTCAGCACAAGAAGGGGCCGCAGATTCACTTTCAACGTCGTGACTGGCAGATCTGTGATACCGAAATCCTCGGGCAACGCTCCGTGGCGGCACCCTTGAAACCCGGTGGCATGCTGTTTTTCAGCGGCCTGCTTCCCCACGGCACCCCGCACAACTCCTCCGGCCTGCGGCGTCGGGCCCTTCAATTTCATTATGCTCCGGCCGATGTCTCGACGTTGCCGGACAACGACGAGCGCCTGAAGCATTTCGGCAGCGAAGGGAAGGACGTCAGCTGTTGATCCAACGGGCCTGAGCGGGTGCGATCTGCCCCGGAATAAATCCTTTCGGAGTTATTAACCACTGGGATAATGGGGCCGCCCGAACTTTCGCCTAGCCGCCACCAACCGGTTGCGCCATACACGCGCCAATGAAAGTGCTCGTGACCGGCGCCGCCGGCTTTATCGGCTACCATGTCTGTGCGCGTCTCGCCGCTAATCCCGGTTGCGAAGTGTTGGGCGTGGATAATCTCAACGACTACTATGCCGTGGCGTTGAAGCGGGCGCGACTGGCCCAACTCGACCCCTTGGACAATTTCCGCTTTATCCAGTCTGATTTCGCCGAAGCCGGCAAGCTGGCCGGGATTTGGGCTCACTTCAAACCGGATTATGCCGTGCACTTGGGGGCTCAGGCCAATGTCCGCTACAGCGTCACGCACCCCGAGGCCTACGTGCAGAGCAACTTGGTCGGGTTCCACCAGATGCTCGAGGCCGCACGCGCCCATCCCCCCAAGCACACGGTATTTGCCTCATCCAGCAGCGTCTATGGAGCCTCCGCCTCGATTCCCTTTGCCGAAGATGGTGATACCAGCCACCCCCTGTCGTTTTACGGGGCCACCAAAAAGGCCAACGAAGCGATGGCCCACAGCTACGCCCACTTGCACGGTCTATCCCTGACCGGGCTGCGGTTTTTCAACGTCTATGGACCCTGGGGTCGGCCTGACACCGCCCCAACCCTTTTTGCCCGCGCCATTTTTGACGGGGAACCCATCAACCTCTTTGCCGAGGGCAAGGCGCGCCGTGACTTCACCTACATCGACGATATCGTGGACGGAGTGGTCAAGGTGCTGCTTTATCCCCCGGTGGAATGGCCCTCGCCCCCTTATCGTATTTTCAATCTGGGCCATAACCGTCCGGTGGAAGTCCGGTTGTTCGTGCAAATGTTGGAGCAGCTCATTGGGCGCAAAGCGGTGCTCAATCTGCTGCCCCCTCAACCGGCCGATGTGCCGGAGACCTGCGCCTCGCTCGAGCGGATCAACGCGGCCATCGGTTATGCGCCGCGGGTGCCTTTGGAGACCGGCCTGAGCCACTTCGTGGATTGGTTCCGCGATTATTATCAAGTCCCCACCTGACCCCGCTTGCGGACGAAGGACAGAACCAAGTTTTTATGAAAACCATTCTGCTCCTCGTCTGCTCAAATGTGTTCATGACCCTTGCTTGGTATGGGCACCTGAAGTTCAAGTTCCTCGAGGGGAAGTCCCTTCTGGTGGTGATCCTCGTGTCCTGGTCGATTGCCCTCCTCGAATATTGTTTCATGGTGCCGGCCAACCGGCTCGGCTATCTCAGCGGCACGTTCACGGGTTACCAACTGAAGATCATCCAGGAATGCATCACCCTGGGCGTTTTCGTCGCCTTCGCCTGGATCGTTTTGAAGGAACGTCTGACCTGGAACTATGGCGTGAGTTTCGGCCTTATTCTATTGGCCGTGTATTTCGCCACGGCGTTCCGGCCGGGGACCCCCTAATCGGCGCACTCCGTCCTTGCGCGTCCTGCCCGTCAACTAAAGTCTACTGACATAACCCTGTCAGTGCCTCCCGCTATTATCAACCTCTTCTCAACTTAATCCCGCTGTTCCATGTCCAAAGCCGCTCCCGCCAAAACCTCCTCCACCGCTCTGTCCAACACCGGACGGGAAAAAAATATCGAGCTCGCCCTTTCTTCCATCACGAAACAATTCGGCGAGGGTTCCATCATGCGTTTGGGCAGCAATGCCCACATGAAAGTGGAAACGCTGACCACCGGTTCCTTGGCGGTCGATCTGGCCCTCGGCGTCGGTGGCCTGCCCAAGGGACGCATCGTCGAAATTTATGGACCGGAATCCTCCGGTAAAACCACATTCTGTTTAAGCGTGATTGCCGAGGCCCAAAAAGCCGGTGGGTTGGCTGCCTTCATCGACGTGGAGCACGCCCTTGACCCCAAATATGCCCGGGTCGCCGGCGTAAACCTCGATGATTTGCTTGTTTCGCAACCCGACTCGGGCGAAGACGCCCTCAATATCATGGAGACGCTCATCCGCTCCAATTCGATCGACGTCATCGTGCTCGACTCGGTGGCTGCGCTCACCACCCGCGCCGAACTCGACGGGCAAATGGGTGACGCCACGGTCGGGGCCCAGGCCCGCCTGATGTCGCAGGCAATGCGCCGTCTCACCGCCGTCGTCAGCAAGACCAACTGCATTTGCATCTTCACCAATCAGATTCGTGAAAAAATCGGCGTCATGTTCGGCAGTCCGGAAACCACCTCCGGCGGCCGCGCCCTCAAGTTCTTTTCCAGTGTGCGCATCGACATCCGCCGGCGCGACCAGATCAAGACGCCGGACGGCAAGGTCATCGGCAACCGCACCAAGATCAAGATTGTGAAGAACAAGGTGGCCCCGCCATTCACCGAATGCGAATTCGACATCATGTATGATGAGGGGATCTCGCAAACCGGTTCGATGATCGATCTCGGAATTGAACATAAAATCCTCGAGAAGCGTGGCGCCTGGATTTCGTTTGAAGGCGAACTCATCGGCCAAGGCCGCGATGCGGCCAAGCTCACTCTCAAGGAAAAACCGGAGCTCGCCGCCAAGGTCACCGCCGCGGTGCTGAGCAAGGTCAACGTCAAGGGCGGCGAAAGCGTGACCGGCGAAGCCGAGGAAGCCTCCTGATTCACTTGCTCACCTGCGATGACATTCAGCTTCGCGACCCGTTCGTGCTCCCTGTGGCGGCCGAACGGGTTTATTATCTCTACGGCACGACGGACCGGGAGCCGTGGCGCGAGGATCGCGGCGAGGGTTTTGATGCGTATCGCAGCACCGACCTCGTTAACTGGGAAGGACCGTTCCCGGTGTTTCGGCCAGCCCCGGACTTTTGGGGAAAGTTTCATTTCTGGGCGCCCGAAGTGCATGCGTGGCGCGGACGCTACTACCTGTTTGCCAGTTTCAAGAGCGCGACGGTCGCGCGCGGCACGCAGATTCTCGGATCCAATCATCCGCTCGGACCGTTCACGCCGCACAGCGAAGGCGCATTGACGCCAGCAGACGAGGATTGCCTTGATGGCACACTCTACGTCGCGCCGGACGGGCGCCCGTGGATGATTTTCAGCCGTGATTGGCCGGCGATTCGCATCGGTCGCTATTCTGCGGTGCCGCTTACCGACGATCTGCACACAACTGCGGGCGAACCGATCGATTTGTTTCCGGTCAATGCGGCGCCCTGGGTCGCGGTGCCTGCTTGGGCGAAGGATGGCCCGTGTTACGTGGCTGACGGCGCTTTTCCCTTTCACAACACCGCCGGCCAGCTCTGCGTGATGTTCTCCAGTTGGAGCAAGACGGGCTACGCCACGGCGGTGGCGCGCAGCGCTTCGAATACACTGGCGGGGCCGTGGAATTTTGATGCCGAGCCGATTTTCGATCGTGATGGCGGCCACGCCATGCTGTTCACCGACTTTGCCGGCCGGCGCCGACTCGCCCTGCACCAGCCCAACGAACCCGCACCGGAGCATCCGCGTTTCTTTGTGTGCGAGGAGGTTGCCGGCGCGCTGCGATTGCATTAACCACGCGGTATGAAACTGCGCCTATTTTTATTCTGCCTCAGTCTGATCGCCTTCGGTCAAACCCGTGCCGAAAACACGCTCCGTGTGCTCATGGCGACGGAATTGGGTGATATTGAGTTGGAACTGGATGCCGCCCATGCACCTGCGACCGTCACTAATTTTCTGCGCTATGTGGACAGCGGACTATATGATGGCGGCATTTTCCACCGCACCGTGACCCCGGATAATCAAGCGAACAACACCATCAAGATAGAAGTCATCCAAGGCGGCATCAATCCGCAGCGCAGCAGTGAAGACGGGCCGGAAATCATGTTGGAACGCACCACCGTCACCGGGTTGAAGCACCTCGACGGCACCCTCTCGATGGCGCGCAATGGCCCCGATACCGCGACCTCGGATTTTTTTATATGCATTGGGGATCAGCCGGAGTTGGATTTCGGCGGTCGCCGCAATCCCGATGGCCAGGGCTTCGCGGCCTTCGGTAAGGTCATTGCCGGCATGGAGATAGTTCGAGCCATTCAGCAGGCTCCATCCGAAGGCCAAAGCCTCACGCCTTCAATTGTGATCCTTACCATGCGCCGACTGGACAAGGAGTAGTTGCCACGACCTGTGGTATGCGCCTACAAGGAGCCATGAAAACGTCGCTGCGTTTGAGATGGCCCGGATTATGGGGTGCCGTATTCATACTGTTGGCGTCGTCGCTGTCGGCCCAGACTGCTGTGGTCTTTGCCACCGATGCCAGTGGTAATATCGGTCGTTATGACGTGGGGCTCGGTGCCGGCACGGTCTTGGGCAGCCTCACGGCTTCTGGATTCAGTCCGGGTCAGGTGATCGGTTTGGCCTACGATTCTGTGACCAACGGGGTGCTCATCTTTGACCGCACGGTCAACAAGGTCTACAGCATGGATGCAAACACCGGGACCACCACGCTGCTCTTCAGCACCCCGGGTGTGCAATTGCAGGGCGGAGCTGTTTTCGGTGGTTTGATTTACGGCATCAATGAAAACCTGCAGCAGTTGGCCGCCTACTCCTTTGCCGGTGTTGCTCAAAGTCTCAGCGGAACCGCCCTCACGGCCCATGTGCACAGTCTTGGGGTAAACCCCATCACCCAGCAGCTTTTTTATCTCACGGGTTCATCGGGCGTGCGCATCATCAATACGGACGGCACGGAAGGGACGGTGCTACTCACCTCCGGCCAAGTGAACTCCATCAATTCGGAGGATGTCGCCTACTATAATGGCGATTACCTGGTGGCGAGTTACGACCGTTCAATTTATCTGCTGGATGGAACCACCGGGGCAAATACAACTTTCCTGACCGATGCCCAACTCACCACCATGGGAATTACCGGCAGTGTTTCGGGCGTTACCCTGATCTATCAGGCCGTGCCTGAACCTGGCACCGGGATTCTGCTGCTCTTGGGTGGTGCGGTGATAGTCCTGCTGGCGACAAGAGCGAACAAAGCGTCGCGGTTAAACAGCTAGCGTTCTGCCCTGCCTGCGCTCAGCTAAAGACCGGATTGGAGGTCGGTTTGCGCGTTGCGTCTAACCCGTGGCGGTCGTTTCTTCACCGGTCGTGATCATGCCAAGAGCCGATTCAGAAATTCCCCGCCCCGCATCGGGCCAAGACCCGGACCGGGTTTTTCATGTGCGCGGCTTGACCAAGATTTATGGCACTGGTGAAGCCGAGGTGCGGGCCCTGGCTGGAGTGGACCTCGATTGTCGGGCCGGAGAATTCATGGTCGTGCTCGGGGCCTCCGGCAGCGGCAAATCCACCCTTTTGAATTTGCTCGGCGGGTTGGACACGCCCACGGGTGGCACCCTGCACTATCGCGGCTGGAATTTGGGCGGCGCAGATGAAAACGGGCTTACCCATTATCGGCGCGAGGCCGTCGGTTTCGTTTTTCAGTTTTACAATCTCATTCCCAGTCTCACGGCACGGGAAAACGTCGCCCTCATCACTGAGATTGCGCCCAATCCCATGACGCCGGAAGAGGCCCTGCACCTGGTGGGATTGGGAGAACGTCTTGATCATTTTCCCGCGCAATTATCCGGGGGTGAACAACAACGCGTGGCCATTGCCCGGGCGATCGCCAAACGGCCGGCCGTGTTGATGTGCGACGAACCCACCGGGGCCCTGGATGTGCGCACCGGCTTGACGGTGCTCGAAGCGATCGAGCGTATTAATCGCGAATTGGGCACTCTGACCCTGGTAATCACGCACAACGCCGTGATGGCGGAAATGGCCGACCGCGTGTTGACGCTGTCCGACGGCCATATCACGGGCGAGCGGCGCAATGCCACCCGGGCCGCGGTGAGTAGTCTCGTGTGGTGAAGCATCATGTCTTTGCTTAATCGCAAACTGCGGCGGGATTTGTTCGGGCTGAAGTCCCAGGCCTTGGCCGTGGCCCTCGTGATGGCCTGCGGCCTGACAATGATGATCATGACGCGGAGCCTGATTCTCACCCTGGAGAACACCCGTGATGACTACTACCGAGATTATCGATTCGCCGATATCTTTGTCCGCTTAAAGCGGGCCCCCAAGGCTGTCGCGGATGATCTGGCCGCGATTCCCGGCATCGCGGCGGTGCAAACCAGCATTGCCTTGTCCGCGCGACTCGACTTGCCCGGCATGGCTGAACCTGCCACTGGACTTTTTCTTTCACTGCCCGAGCACGGGGCCCCGATTCTCAATCGGCTTTATCTGCGCAGCGGACGAATGCTCGAAGGTCGGGCCTTGCCGGGACAGGTGTTGATCGGCGAGGCGTTCGCTGAGGCGCATGGTCTCAAACCCGGCGATCGTTTGGCGGCGGTGCTGTATGGACGGCGCCAAACCCTGCGGCTCACCGGCATTGTGTTGTCACCGGAATATGTTTTCGAAGCCCCACCCGGATCGGCCCTGCCGGACAATCGCAGTTATGGTATTTTTTGGATGCCCTACAAGGAACTCGCCAATGCCGCCAACATGGATGGTGCGTTCAACCAAGTGGCCTTCACCCTTGCTCCCGGTGCGCGCGAGGAATCCGTCATAGCCGATGTCGATCGCATGTTGCGTCCCTACGGCGGGCGCGGAGCCTATGGCCGAGAATCTCATCTTTCCCACACCCGGTTGCGCGATGAAATCCGGGTGCTCCAAGGTCTTTCCGTGGGGTTTCCCCTGGTCTTTCTCAGCGTCGCCGCATTCATGACCAATGCAGTCATGAGCCGGCAGATCACCCTCCAACGCGAGCAAATCGCCATTCTCAAGGCCTTTGGCTTTTCCAATAATAAAATCGGCGGCCACTACCTGAAGTTCGCGCTGATCATAGTGCTGATCGGCACGGTTCTGGGTATCATCGGCGGGATCATTTTGGGCAAGCGCTTGGTGGAAATGTATCACCTTTTCTTTCGCTTTCCCCTGCTTGAATTTCAACTAGCCCGGGGCGTATTGGTGGCGGCGGTGCTCGTCTGTGCCCTTGCAGCCATCGTCGGGGTATGGGGCGCCGTCCGGGCGGCCATCAAGTTGCCACCCGCGGAGGCCATGCGTCCGGAACTCCCGGCCAATTTTCGTCCCGCGTTGTTTGAGCGCACTCGCTTGGGCCGCACCTTCTCCCCTTCCCTCCGGATGGCCTTGCGCAACATCGAACGTCGCCCCATCCGCTCGCTGCTCACCAGCAGCGCACTCGCCCTCGCCACCGGGATTCTGGTGGTGCCCAGTTCCTTTCGCGACGGCATTGACTACGTGCTCGATTATCAATGGGACGTGGTCCAACGCCAGACTGCCTACGTCACGTTGATCGAACCGGGTCCAACCCAGGCGTTGGCCGACCTGCGCAACTTGCCGGGTGTGACTCTGGCGGAACCCGTGCGCGCGGCCCCGGCTGAGCTGCGCTCGGGCAATCTCACCCGCCGTTTGGCCGTGGTTGGCTTGCCAGCCAAGGCACAACTCAACCGGGTGATTGACGCCCAAAACCACCAGTTGGTGTTGCCCGCCCACGGTCTCGTGCTTTCGGTCAAGCTCGCCCAAGTCTTGCAGGTGAAGCCCGGCGATGATCTCAAGGTAACGATCCTCGATGGACCACGGAAGGAATTCGTCGTCCCGGTGGCGGCCCTGTCGGAGGACTTTGCCGGCACCGCCGCCTACATGGAAATCGACGCGCTTAATCGACAGCTGGGTGAAGGTGACCGTATCACCGGCGCCTATCTCTCCGTGCGGTCGGGTCAATGGCGGGAGTTTTTATCCGCGGTCAAGGAGACCCCGCGCACGGGCGGTGTGGTGATCAAAAATGCCATTCGTGAAGGGTTTCGCAAAACCACCGCGGAGAGCATTGGCTTGATTCAAAAAATATATCTCCTCTTTGCGACCGTCGTGGCGTTTGGCATCGTCTACAACAGTGCGCGGATTTCGCTTTCGGAACGCCAGCGTGAACTCGCCACCCTGCGTGTGATTGGCTTCACCCAAGGGGAAGTCGGCACCGTGCTTATTGGGGAACTGGCCATTCTCACCTTGCTGGCCCTGCCCTTCGGTTTGTTGATTGGATCCGGACTGGCGAAAATGATTCTACAAACCGTCAACACGGAGTTCGTGCGCCTGCCCTTGATTCTTACCACTGCGAACTACGCGTTTGCCGTCCTCGTGGTGACTGTGGCATCACTCCTTTCGGCCGTGCTGGCCTGCCGACGCTTGAATCAACTCGATCTCGTCGGTGTGCTCAAGGCTCACGATTGATTACGATGAACGCTCCCTCTTCCTTCCCGCCGAAATCCGGCCAAATTAATTCGCCGGTTCGTCCACGCCGCTGGTATAAAATCCTCCCTTGGACCGGTGGTGTCGGGTTGCTGTTGTTGATTGTGGCGGGTCTGTGGCCCTCGGCGCAACCGGTGGAAATCGCCACCATGTCCCGCGGTCCCATGGTTGTCACGGTGGATGAAGAAGGCATGACGCGGGTGAAGAACCGCTATGTGGTGGCCAGCCCGGTGGGCGGTCTGCTGCGCCGGATTGAATGGAAACCGGGAGCCCCGGTGGAAGCGGGCAAGA
>JAIPJW010000072.1 GCA_021734075.1 Cephaloticoccus sp. | reverse complement strand
CTTGGGTGATCAGGGCCTCGATTCCCAGCCGCCCAATCACCCGTCGCTTGGCCTCCGGGGTCATGATCTGCAGGGTGCGGTGCTGCGGACGAAACAACACGCTCGGATGGGGCCAAAAGGTCAGCGCTGCGGCGTAACCGTTCTCCGACCGGGCTGCGGTCACCGCCTGGCCGATGACCGCCTGGTGCCCCAAGTGCACCCCGTCAAACATGCCCACCGCAAGATGCAACGGCTTGTCCGGCAGGTGCACGGAGTCCAGGTCTGAAAATTGAACCGGGGTGCTCACAAGGCCACGCTTGGTGCAGCCTCGTGGATCGGGATGAGCCGCTGCTCTATCTCCGGCAGCGATAATTTTTGGATCTCATCCAGCGTCAGAGCCTGCGAGACATTGAAGTTTTCCGTCGCCGTGCGGCGCAACGCGGCGAGGTGTGCCCCGCAACCCAGTTTTTGTCCCAGGTCATGGGCCAGGGTCCGCACGTAGGTGCCTTTGCTGCAGCGCACCTTGAAATCGATCAGCGGCGAAGCGAAACGCGTAAGCTCATAGTGCGAGATGCGAATGAAGCGCGGTTCGCGCACCACTTCCTCGCCCTGCCGGGCCTTCTTGTAGAGGGGCACGCCGCCAATCTTGATCGCGGAAAACATGGGCGGCATCTGGTATTGGTCTCCCATGAAGGACTGCATGGCGGCGATCACCTCCGACTCACTCAGCGCCGGCACCGGTCGCGTCTCCATGAGCTGCCCTTCCGCGTCCTGCGAATCGGAGATCTTGCCCAGCTCAATCGTGCCGGTGTATTCCTTGTCCAAACTGATCAAATACTGCGAGATGCGCGTCGCCTTGCCGATCAACATGATGAGGAGCCCCGTGGCCATGGGATCCAAGGTGCCGGCGTGCCCGATTTTGCGCGTCTTCAATATGCCCCGCAGCCGGGCCACCACATCGTGCGAGGTGTGATCCGGCGGCTTGTCTACCAAAAGCACGCCGCACAGTTCTTTGACCGGGGCCATCATGATTCCGTGGCCATCCCCGTGTTGACCTTCGCAATCTGTCGCGTGATGGCTTCAACCAGCTTGGGGTAAAATTCGTTGAACTCCATCGTCAAGCTGAGCCCGGCGGCGCAGGCATGGCCTCCGCCGTTGAAAAGTCCGGCAATGCGATCGAGCCGATAGGCGGGATTCTTGGAGCGCAGACTTGCCTTGAGCGTTCCGTCATCCCGCTCCTCGATCAAGGCCCCGACATCCACACCCTCGATCGACCGGGCATAATCCACGAGGCCCTCGGTGTCTTCCGCGGTGGAATCCGTGGCCGCAAAGATGCCGCGCGGCAGGTGCCCGACGCATAGTTGGCCGGCACATTCCAACTTGAGTGACTTCAGGAAGGTTTCCAGCAGACGCAATTTGCCGATCGTCTCCCGTTCATATAGTTCAAATCCGGCCTCGCTGGGCTGGGCACCCCGGGCCAGTAATTCGGCCGCAAGCAGGAACGTGCGGCGGGAAGTCGAGGGGAAACGGAATTGTCCCGTGTCGGTCAGAATGCCGGTATACAGCGCTTGGGCCGCCACGGTATCCACCGGGAAACCCAGGTCAAAAAACATGCCGGCCAGGATTTCCGCTGTGGCCGCCGACCCGGTGTCGATAAAATCGTGATCCGAAAAACCGTTGTTCGAGATGTGGTGATCGAAGATGGCCACCGGCTGCGGAAAAGCCGCCTGCAGGCGACTGCCACAACGGGCGCCGTCGGCACAATCCACAAAGATCGCGGCATAGTCTTCCGCCACGGGCAATATGTCGTCGGTCCGGAGAAATGTCATTTCCTGGGTCAGGAACTGCAGGCGTCGGGGCACGGGATCGGCGTTGACGCAAACCGCATCGTAACCCAGGGCACAAAGCACCCGGGTCAGTCCCACCTGCGACCCGATGCAGTCACCATCCGGCCTGGCATGCCCCACCACCGCCAGTTTCCGGCCCGAGAATTTGGGCAGCAGGGCTTTGAGCCGGGGAGAATGTTCTGGATAAAACAGTTTCATGCTCAGGGTTCCCCCGTTTCCTGGGCCACTTCTTCAAGCAATTGCACGATGCGGGTGCCGCGCTCCGCCGCATGATCCAGCACATATTCGAATTTGGGCAGAAACTTCAGCACAATCCGGGTGCTGAGTTCCCGCCGGATGGCCGGCGACTGTTTCCGCAGCCAGCGCAGCTTGGTTTCCACAAATTTTTCGTCGCCCACGATGGAGACAAAGATACGACCTTCCCGCAGGTCGGGGGAAACCCGCACCTCCGTGATGGTGATTTTGACGGCCTCCGCCTGAAACCGCTGCCGCAGTATGTCGCTGATTTCGCGTTGGATCAGGACGTTGACTCGCAGGGTGCGGTTACTCATGGCGGTGGGGAAAACTATGGCTCAGTGCATCGGGACCAACCCATCAAGGGTGATCGGTTGGGCCGACGGATCAAAGGGAGGCGCGGACTTTCTGCACTTCGTAGCACTCAATGACATCTCCTGCCTCATAGGCGTTGAATTCGTCCAGTTTGATACCGCATTCGAGCCCGGCCCGGACCTCGTTGGCGTCATCCTTGAAGCGCTTGAGCGTTCCGATCTTGCCCTCGTGAATGGTGTCCTTCTTGCGGCGCAGCCGCGCCTGGGCGTTGCGGGTGATCTTGCCCTCGGTCACCAGACAGCCGGCGACAAACCCCTTGGCCAGCGGGAATACCTGCCGCACTTCCGCCACGCCCAGCTTGATCTCCTTGAGATCCGGATCGAGCATGTCCGCGAGGGTTTCGCGCACCTTGTCACCCAGTTCGTAAATGATGTCGAAAGTGGCAATGCGCACGCCGTGGTGCTTGGCCAGGGGCGTGACCCCGTTTTCCAGTTTGGTGTGAAAGCCAATGATCATGGCATCCGAGGCGCTGGCCATGAGCACGTCGTTCTTGGTGACCAGACCCACTTCACTGGCCAGAATTTCCAGGGAAACCTTGGTGCTCTGGATGCCTTCGAGGATGTTGCGCACCGCTTCGGCGGATCCATAGACATCGGTCTTCAGGATGACCTTGAGCGTCTTGGCCTGCGTGGCCGCGATGTTGGCGAAAAGCTGCTCGACCGAGACTTCCTTGGGTGCGGCCGCGGCCCGGGTGACCAATTGCTTGAGGCGCAATTCCTCCTCCTCGGCGATGGCCTCGGCCACCCGCATCGACTTGACCGCCTTGAATGAGGCCCCGCTCTCGGGGGTGCCGGACCAGCCAATGACCCGCACGGGGGTGGACGGCGGGGCTGATTTGATGTTTTGCCCCAGTTCATCATACATCGCGCGAACCTTCGCATAGTAGGGACCACTCACGATCGCATCCCCCACCCGCAAAGTGCCCCGGTCAATGATGACGGTGGCCATCGGTCCACGCCCAAAATCGATCTCTGATTCCACGATGATGCCGCTGGCTTCAGCCTTCGGGTTGGCCTTGAGTTCCAACAGGTCGGCCTGCAACAGAATCATCTCCAACAACGTGTCCACGCCCTCGCCTTTGAGGGCGGATACCGGCACCGTGATGGTCTCGCCACCCCAATCCTCCGGCGCAATGTTGCGTTGCTGCATCTGGGTTTTGACCTGGTCCAGATTTGCCCCTTTCACATCCATCTTGTTGACCGCAACAATCAGGGAGACCCCCGCCGTCTGCGCGTGCTTGAGGGCCTCATCAGTCTGCGGCATGAATCCGTCATCGGCCGCCACCACGAGCACGGCAATATCGGTGACGTTGGCGCCCCGGGCGCGCATCTTGGTGAAGGCCGCGTGGCCGGGTGTGTCGAGAAAGGTGATCAGGCGACCGGAGCGTTCGATCTGGTAGGCACCGATGTGCTGGGTGATCCCGCCGGCTTCACCGGCTACCACCTTGGTCTTGCGGATGGAATCCAACAGCGAGGTCTTCCCGTGGTCGACGTGCCCGAGGATGCAGACCACCGGCGGACGGGGTTCCAAATTCTTCTCTTCCTCCACCGCCGGGTCGGCTTGCTGCTTTTCCTCCTGGGCGGCGGCCAACTGGGCCGCGGCTTCACCCCGGTGCTTGATCTCCAGGATGAACCCATGCTTCTCGGCCACCGCGATGGCCACGGCTTCCTCAATCGTGGAATTCATCGAGGCGAAACCTCCGGCCTGGTTGAGTTCCGAGATCAATTTGAAGGGCTTCATCCCCAGTTCCACCGCGAAATCACGCACGATGATCGGCGGTTTGATTTGGATGACCTTGATATCTCCGGTGACTTCCGGTTTTTCCGCGGTCGCAATGACAGGAGTGGGTCGGGGACCCGAACTCACCATCGGAACGGGTGGCGCACTCGGGCCCGTGGATGCGCGGGGCAAAGGCGGCGGGGCCGGCGGGGCCGCCTTGGCCACCGGGGTCGGGGGCAAGGGCACCGGGGCGGAAACCGGCCGGGCCGGAGCCTTGGGCGCCGCGGGCATCGGCGGCGGCGGTGGCACCGACTTGATTGGCTTCGGGGCGACCGGCTTGTTATCCTCCAGGGACTTCACTGCTTTTTCCCGCGCGATATCACCCACCGACTTCACGAAAGCGCCCGCGGGCAGGTTCACTTGGGAAACCTTCGACTTGGCCGGCGTCGTTTCCGCTTTCGGCTCCGCCTGCTCCACCACGGGCGCGGCGGTTGCGGGCTCGGGCTGTTTCAGTTCCTCCACCAAGGCATCGGCCGAGATATTGTCGATCGTGCTGGAGACGCTTTTGACATCAAAATGTCGCTCCTTGAGCAGGGCCAACAACTCCTTGTTGTCCATGCCGATCTTCTTGGCGAGTTCGTGAATGCGGATACTCATCAGTAATTGTTCGTAACGTGCGGGTCAGGTTGCTGTGGCTGGATTATTGATTGTGTGCGGTGACGCGCTGAATGACGGTCTGGGCCTCCTCGGCCGTGAATCCGGCATCGACCAGATCGTCGGCTTCGACCCCCTCAAAGGCACCGGGTGAGTTGATCCCCATTTCGACCAGACGGGCAGCCACGCCGGCATCCAGGCTGAAAGTGGAAACCAGCAGGTCAATCGCGGTCTGCACCGGATCATCACCCATCGCCTTGAATTCCTCGATGTCGAGACGCCAGCCGATCAGGCGCGAGGTGAGCCGGGCATTTTGACCCTTGCGCCCAATCGCCACCGCCAGGTCGTCCGTGGCCACCTTGAGCAGAATACGGTGACTGTGCTCGTCGAAAATAATGTCACGCGGCACGGCCGGCTTCAGGGCCTCGAGCACCATTTCGCGGGGATCGCTGAAATAGCGGATGATATCAATCTTCTCGCCCCCCAGTTCACGCACGATGGTTTTTACCCGGGCGCCGCGGGCGCCGACACAAGCACCCACCGGATCCACCTTGCTGTCGGTGCTGGTGACGGCGATCTTGGTGCGGTAACCCGGCTCGCGGGCGAAGGCTTCGATTTTGACCGTGCCATCCGCGATCTCGGTCACTTCCAACTCAAAGAGACGCCGCACGAATTTCGGGCTGGAGCGGCTGAGGATGATTTCGGGACCACGGGGAGTGGAATCAATCGAGAGCAGCAGGCAACGAATGCGCTCACCGGGTTGGTATTCCTCCCCCGGAACTTGCTCCCGCGAGGTCATGATCGCCTCGGCCTTGCCCAAATCAATGTAGAGGTCGTTGCGCTCACGACGCCGCACCGTGCCGGTCACCACATTGCCGACCTGATCCTTGAAATCGTCATAAATGCGGTCCTTTTCAAACTGCCGCAAACGCTGCATGACCGCCTGACGGGCGGTCTGCGCTGCAATTCGACCCAATGTCGAAGGATCGATTTCCTTTTCGACCATGTCGCCCAACTGGGCGCCCGGCTGAATGGCCTGGGCGCGTTCAACATGAATTTCTGTCTTTGGATCACTAACGGAATCAACGACTTTCAACATCGCCCAAGCATGCATTTGCCCGTTCTTTTCGTTGATTTCGATTTTCAACTCCTGACCAGAATTGACCCCTTTTTGAGCTGCTGTCTTCAGGGCATTGGTGATCGTGGCGATCATGTCGGCACGACCGATCCCCTTCTCCTTCTCCATGTATTCCAGGACGGATAGTATTTCGCTGCTCATAGTGCTTGTTTAAATAGGAAAAAAAAAGCGGGCCAAAGGGCCCACTTTTAGAAAGTGAGTGTGTTAAAGAAGGTAAAATCCTATTTTTACTTCCCCCCATGTCAAGAGCCCACGGAAAGCGCAGCTAATGATCCGCCAATTCCTGCTCGATCATCCAGCCCAACAGCCCTTGCACCCGTCCCTGGCAGAGGACTACTGCACCACTCCCGGGCGGCTCGATCTGACGCAGAGCCGTCACGATTCGCCCGGGCAGATCACCCAAAAACCAGTGATACCATAACCCAAAAAGATTAATATCATCCCTTCTACTGGCCAATAAGGGCAGGAAACCGTCGCAAACCAGCGTATCCAGGCGCGTGCCGCCCATGGCTGATCCCGTGATTGCCTCCCGCAGACGAACCCGCCACCCACTCAGCTCACCCGCTCTCCGCACCTCGCGCGTGGACTCATTTGCGGGCACCTGTGGCAATTTGCCGCCCAGATCCAGCAGTCGTTGCGGCCAGTCGGGACATGCCTGGATCCAATGCTGATATTGGCCGAGACGTTTCCGGGGATGATTGGCGGGACGCACCCCGGACAGATTCCATTTTTGCTCCCGCAGGGCGATGAACTCATCCCGTGGCAAAGCCGACGATCCCGCCCAATCGCGCATGGGATGGCACATCGCGAGGTTGAGCATGGGCACTCGATTATAACGGTAACCCAATATCTCCAGCGCCGTTTGGTGACAGGCCTCCTCCCACCCCACCTTGCCCAGGCGCAAACCGGCGAAATGTCGCTTTTGCTCCCATCGCCGGTTTGAGGCGGCAAGCAATTGCGCCTCCAAATCGGCGGTCGACATTTGCCGCAACCTGTCCTGCATGCCGGTTTCCGTTTGGTTCGACAAATTCTCCACGGCTGCTTCGGCGGCATATTCCTCCAAGTCATGCTGCAGCCACGGCAACAGCACCAAGGTCGGGATCGGTTCACCCCGGCCATTGCGCGTGACCTGCCCCGGCCTGGGCGGAAACAGGACCACATGCAGGATCACATTACGGTAGGCAGGATCCTTCGCGTGCCCGTGGGCAACCCAGTCATCCGCCCGCAAATGCAATTCCACATCACCGACGCGCTCGCCCGCTTGCCCCAATTGCAGCCGGGCATGCTTGAAATCCGGTCCGGCCAGCCGGTTCCACTTGCCCGGGTTGATCACCTTGATCCCGACCCCATCGGTCGCGCAAAGTCGGCTCTGATCGTAGGCCCCCTGCGCCCAAATCTTCTGCAGCAGTTGTTCTGAAAAAGTGAAGGGACCGTAAATGCCCTGGATTTCCGCGACAGCCATTTTGGATTCGGGCGCACTCATCTCCCAAAGTTTGAACCGACCAAGAAAGCTGGACAAGTGCAGCTTTTCGCAAAACTTGTCCCGTAGCGCTACTGGAGAGGTGGCAGAGTGGTCTATCGCGACGGTCTTGAAAACCGTTGGGCCGCAAGGTCCCGGGGGTTCGAATCCCTCCCTCTCCGCCAGCCTTCGCCAAGCCTACGGCTGGCAGGCCAAACTATAAATTCCTTGGGGGGAACTCATTCGTGGAGGCGAAGGCTGCCCGCCATAGGCTTGGCGAAGGTGGGCTCATGTCTCATCTTCCCAAGATGCACTATGTTTATCTTTTGGTAAGCCATCGATCTCCCGCTCACCACTATGTGGGCTTTACTTCAAACCTGAAGAATCGCCTGACAAGTCACAACGCTGGCAAGAACCCCTCAACCGCCACAAATCGACCGTGGAATCTCGCAGGATACTTTGCATTCCCCGATGAACAAAAAGCGCGGGCATTTGAGATCTATTTGAAATCCGGCTCCGGGAGAACATTTGCCAAGCGTCATTTCTACTAATCATCAAACGGGCAAAGCCACCGGTTTTAGGCATTTACCCCGAGGGCAGCGAGTCAACCCCCCCCTTAACCACCGCGCAAAACCTAATTCTCCCGCTCACTCCGGGGCCACGTAACCCTGGGGTCCGCCCAGGGCCATGAAGCGCCGGTAGACCAAAATGCTCGCCAGCAATGCCAGCATCGAGATGAGGCAGCCCATGCCGAAGGTGTAGCGATAGTCGTGACCCAACCAGTCGAGCAACAGCCCGAGCAACGGGCCGAAGGCAACATTGGCCAGCGCGAGGATCATGCCGCCCGCCGAGGCAAACTGCGCGAATTTCATTTTCGGGAACAGCATCTGGCCCAGGGCGGCCGCACCCGTGAAGTAACAGCCCGAAAGCACACCGTGCAACAGGAACACCGTGCCAAAGCTGGTCGGTCCATCGATCCAAAAATAACCCACCGCCATCACCACCGCGTAGGCGGCCAGCGCCGCAATGCCCACCCGCGTGGCATGGAATCGATCCGCCAACCAACCCAACGGATACGCGAACACCAGGGAACAGGCATAGGTCACGACAATATAGCGACCGTAAAGGGTCATCGACTGGCCGAAACTTTCCGCCGCATAAACACTGAACAGGTTGACCGGCACAAACGCCAGGGCCGCCAAAGCCATCGAGGCAAAGACCCACAAATAATAGGGATGGGAAAAACAGTCGCGCCCGTAGGACTTCACCGCCTCCAGCAAGCCCGCCACGCCGCCCGACCCTTCCCGTCTGACCGGCGGATATTCTCCCTCCTTCACCATGAAACACATCAGGCCCACGCCCACGCCATACAACGTGCCGATGCCCACCAGGATGGGCATGAAGTATTCCTTCGCGTGCCCGATCAGGTAGAAGTTGAAAATCATCCCGGTGCCCAGGCTCACGGCGCGGAACATGCCGAAAAACCGACCGATCAACTCGCGCGGCACCACGTCATTGATCAGGCCGCCAAACACCGCGTTGGCTGCGACCGTCGCGAACTCGAACACCGTCCAGGACAACCCTAGCACCACGATGATCGTCAGGTTCAACTTGTCCGGTGCCCAACCCATGTGGGTGTGCAGCCACGTCCCGATCCAGGGGCTGAAGGCCAGCAGATACATCGCGAGGGTCGCGATCGGCGAGGTGATCAGCAGATAGGGAATGCGTCGTCCCCAGGAACCGCGGTGCCGGTCGCTCCGGTAGCTGATGATCGGCCCCAACACGACGCCGATCGCCGCGGGCAGCGACAGCAGGAAGAGTCCGGTGAGCAGGTCCGAGGCTTGAAACTTTCGCAGCATCAGCTGCACCACGGGCGGCGCTGCGCGTTCCTTCAATTGCCAGGCAAAATCGCCCCACAACATCCAACAGAACAACACGACCAGCGCGCCCAACGAATAGGTGAGCGTGCCGGCTGACCAGACTTTGCGGGGTGCATCTGGCCCGGAGGAGGCAGCAAGCGGGGATTTCATGGGGAAGCGTGGGGAACATATGATCAGGTCCAACGCCGGGTGCGATCCGATATCAATCGGACCGTCCGCGCGCATCAGGTTCATTGCAGCGCCCGACCTTGACGCAACCTGCCCCCGTAGGGCCGGACCTTGGTCCGGCCTATTAACAAACGCAGATCAGATTGAAGGTGGGCCGCGCGCTCCGCGCACGGCCACAGCGTCACCTCGTCCGCCGACCCACCGCGCGCGGAGCGCACGGTCCACCTCACGCCGCGCATCTCGGCTGCACCCCATTCGACGAGCTCAGGACAGGCGTGCAGCCCTACATGCAACCCAAGGGACACGACGCCTTCACACGTCGAGCACGGCGATGCCATGCGCCTCGAGATCGACGGAGACCTGCTTCTTGCCGTCACCCAACGTGACCACCGTGTGTTGCGGCTCACCAGCATTGTTCAGCACCACCAGCTTGCCGGACTTCCCAAACCAGGTCGCCTCGGTCTTTACGTTGCTGGCATTCCAGACGCTCCAGCCCGACTCCTGGGCCGCGGCCCAAAAAAGCGCGCGGTGCAACAGGCGGGTGTTCTCAAAGGTGAATTTGAAACCGCTGAAGTAAACACTGCGACCGCGACCAAACTCGTGGCACGCTAGGCGGGGCGTGGCTTCACGCTCGACCAGCACTTGGGTTTTCCCGGACAGGACAAAGCTGTCCGCCACGTCACGACCGAAGTCGGGTGCCGCCGACAAGTCCGCCGTGATGAAATGATCCGCCACTCCCACCAGTCGGCCGCTCGGCGCGGCATACTTGTATTTTCCATTGGCGATGCGGTCGCCGGTGTCCCGGTCGAGACCGAGCACCTGCGCGAGCTTGAAGCATTGGCCGGGTTGCGGCCGGGCACTGGGTTCACCGATCCCGATGAGCCCCCCGCCCTTTTGCACCCATTGCGTCAGGCAGCTCTCGACCCGTGGATCGTCCCAGTGGTGACCTCCGCTCCAGGCGCTGCCCGCCCGTCCGCAGTTGAGGATCACCTTCACGCCGCGCGGCACACCGCGGGTGATCAGGTCGTCGCAGCTGATGAACTGCACGTCAAACGGCAGACCCGCCAGCGACTCAATGACATCGTAGAGTTCGACCCCCTTGGTGAAATGCCCCGAGCAGGTCCAGGCGCGCAAATCCCCCCAGGCGGTGAGCACGGCCACCTTGCCCGGCGCACACCACGGCATGTCCCCGGTGTGGAACGACTTCAACAGACGAAACTCCTGCGTGAGCCCGGCGATGTATTCCTGAAAATCCGGAAACGGCTCCACCAGCGAAAGGTAACCGCCCAGACCGATGCGGTCGATCGGGGCCCGGACAATTCCCCGGCGCGCATCGATCCAGAAGTTTTTCGCGTCGAGCGTCGGATTGCCGCCCGCCTTGAAGGTGGGCTCGCCCTTCAGCCCCGTCGGGAAGAGATACGGGTGCAGGCGCAACTCCCGCGTCTTCACGCCCTTCGCGTGCGCGCACAGGCGGACCTCGAAGGCGTTGAACACGCACTTGATCAGGCCGTCGAAACCGAACTCGTGAAAGCGCGGGCTGCTCGGCTCGACGCCGATCCAATGGTCGTCGTAGAAAACATAGGCCAGCTTGTCGTGGCGGTGCACCCGGTCGATGCACTGGCGGCCGAATCCGATGACAAAGTCATGGATGAAGGCCATGTAGTCGCGGTAGCGGCGCGACGGGGCGTTGTGCGTCGAGTTGTAGAGCCCCCCGTTGATGAAATCCTCCGAGGTCAGGCGGTAACCGAATTTTTTCTGAAACAAGCGCAGGGCGCGCGGGCTGACCGTCATCGCATAGTCGCCCCAATCGGAATACACGTCGCGCAGCGTGGTCCGGTCCTCGCCCCAGAACCATGAGAAATTATAGAACAACGAAGTGAAGCGCACCACCTTCGTGTCGGGGTGATCACCCAGCCATTGCTCCAGATACGCGAGCAGGACCTTCTGGGTCGCGGGCTGCATCGGATCAACCGCGGCCAGATGCTCCCGGTCACCCCAGTCATTCGTGAGGTGGTTATACATCGAGATCTCCTCCCAGATCCGGAAGGCCAGAAAGTTCACCGTATACTTGTGACCCGGCTCCGTGCCCGTGATCACCAGCGTGCCTTGCTTCGGTTGCACGGACCACTGCGACTTCGGGACCTCACACCCGCTCGTGCGATCAAACACCTGCCACCATTGCTTCGGGCTGTCTTTGAAATTCACCCGGAATTGCTCGGTGAAAAACCCGGCGAGCAACGTGATCATCGTCTTCGCCCGTTCCGCCACGACGGGGAAGCTCATCAGGTAGTTCTGCTGCGCCATGTCCGGATGCACCCGGGCCCAGGGCTGCACGGAACGCACCAGGCAGATCGTCGAATAGATCGCGTGGCCGGATTGCACGATTTCGGGCGAGAGCTGGGTGCCGTCCGAGTCGCGTATCGTGTCGGCGCCCCATTCCCGGGCGAGTCGGAGGGTCAGGGCTTCGTGGCCGGCCTCACCGGGCAAGGTGAAGCTGCCGGAGGGGAGATTTTTGGACTTTGGCATGGGTGGCAGGGTGGAAATGGGCGGGGTTGCGACCAGTAAAACAGGATAATCCGGCAGCGAAAGCCGGCAAATTTCGGATGGTCCGGCAAACCGCCGTTTTACCCCCGCAAGGGCTTCAAACCGTCCGGTTTCACCATGATGGACGCCCCTGCCCCGGGCCGGCAGGATGCCGGCGTGTTCCCCGCACGTCCCCGTATACTCAGCCCCCGCGTCTGAAGCAAAACCCTGTCTCCCTTTCTTCTTCCCACCCTGTTACCCGATCCTGCCATGCATGCCTCCGCTACCGCCTCACTGGTCCTCCGCTCCGATCAAACCGGTCCGGTCATCAACCGCAATATCTACGGTCACTTTGCCGAGCACCTCGGCCGCTGCGTCTACGGCGGCATCTGGGTCGGCCCCGATTCGCCCATCCCCAACACCCGCGGTCTGCGCAACGATGTGGTGGCGGCCCTGAAAGCGCTCCACCTCCCCGTCCTCCGCTGGCCGGGCGGTTGCTTCGCCGACGAATACCATTGGAAGGACGGCATCGGTCCCCGCGCCAATCGTCCCGCCATGATCAACACCCACTGGGGCAATGTCGTGGAAAACAATAATTTCGGCACCCACGAGTTCATGGACCTCTGCGAACTCCTCGGCACCGAGCCCTACATCTGCGGCAACGTCGGCAGCGGCACGGTCCAGGAAATGATGGAGTGGGTCGAATACCTGACCTCCGACGCCAGCTCACCCATGGCCAACCTTCGCCGCGCTCATGGCCGCGACGAGCCGTGGCGGGTGAAATACTTCGGCGTCGGCAACGAGAGCTGGGGCTGCGGCGGCAACATGCGGCCCGAGTATTATGCCGACGAATATCGCCGCTATGCCACCTTCACCAAGAACTATCCCGGCAACCAACTCTACCGCATCGCCTGTGGTGCCAACGGCGAGGACTACAACTGGACCGAGGTTTTGATGCAGCGGGCCGGACCGCGCATGGACGGGCTTTCGCTCCACTTCTACACCCTCCCCACCGGCGTCTGGCAGCAGAAGGGCAGCGCCACCGGTTTCCCGGAGTCGGAGTGGTTCTCCACCCTGCGCACCACGCTGCACATGGAGGAACTGCTCGCCCGCCACACCGCCATCATGGACCGTTACGACCCGGAAAAACGCATCGGGCTGATCGTGGACGAATGGGGCACCTGGTATGACCCCACCCCCGGCACCAACCCCGGTTTCCTCGAGCAACAAAACTCGCTGCGCGACGCACTCGTGGCCGCGCTCAACTTCCACATCTTCCACCGCTACGCCGACCGCATCCACATGACCAACATCGCGCAGACGGTGAACGTCCTGCAGGCCATGATCCTCACCGACGGGGCCCAGATGGTGCTCACGCCGAGCTATCACGTCTTCGAGCTGTTCAAGGTTCATCAGGACGCGGTTTCCCTCCCGGTCGAGCTGAGCACACCTTACTACAGCCTGGGCGACGGGAAAATCCCGGAAGTCAGCGCCTCCGCCTCCCGCAACTCCGCCGGCCGGGTTCACCTCTCGCTGGTGAACACCAATCCGCACGAGTCCGTCACGGTCACTTGCACCCTCGCCGGACACCAAGCCACCACGGTCACGGGCCGCGTGATCACCGCGGCGACCATGGATGCGCACAACACCTTTGCTGCGCCGACCGCAGTGCAACCCGCCAACTTCACCGCCGCCCGACTCGAGGGGGATCAGCTCGCGATCACCCTCCCCGCCATGTCCGTCGTCATGCTCGAACTGTGATTCACGACCGCGGAATTGCTTGGCTGCAAAAAGGCGCAAAATTATTAGATGCGCACGAAACATCCGTGGCGCTTATAGGCGCGCGGTCGGGTCACCTACCGGACAGCCAGCTTGCGCCTCTTTCCGGCCAAAATGTTCTCCTTAAAACGACCGGTGCCATTCGCGAAGTGCTGCGCTGTCATGCTCGAACTGTGATTCAGCAATCCCCCCACTTCGTATCCAATCCGTCATTCCCAACCCACTCCACTCATGCGTCTAAAATCCCTCCCTCTCTGTTTGCTCGCTCTCGCCACCGCGCTGACCGCGTCCGCCCAACTCGGCACCCGCTTCCCGTCCGAACTGAAGGTTGTGCCCGACCCCGTCACCGGCATTCCCCTTACCTTCCTCACCAGCAGCTCGGTCGGTGACTCCAAGATCTACCCGACCCATCCCCAATGGACCGCCGACGGCCAATGGGTGGTCTTCCGTTCCAAGCGCGTGCCCGGCGAGGCCATGGCCGTGAACGAATCGACCGGCGACCTCGTGCAGGTCACCGAGGGCGGCTACCGCGGCTCCCTCTGCATCGCGCAAAAATCGATGCGCCTGTTCTACTCGCGCTACAACGACTACGCCACCGTCGGCGCCAACCCCGACCGCCGCAAGCTGGACCCAGTGCCCGTCGAGGTCGTGTCCGTCGATCTCGCGAAACTTTTTGCCGACAGCGCCGCCGGCACCCTGCAACCCACGGCCAGCTACGAGACGGTTTACGGCACC
Organism: Cephaloticoccus sp.; assembly: GCA_021734075.1. GTDB lineage: Bacteria > Verrucomicrobiota > Verrucomicrobiia > Opitutales > Opitutaceae > Cephaloticoccus. The sequence continues at coordinate 2,804 of JAIPJW010000072.1, read as the reverse complement.
ATCCCCCTCGCCTTCGATGGCGCCGGCGAGCTCGCTCTCGATGCCAACGAGGATGTCGTTTATTTCCGCATGCTCGGTGCCGCCGCCGGCCCGCTCCTCCCGTCCGGCACCAAGATCGAGGACAACTTCGGTCCGCGCAACATGGGCGCCGGGCCCACCGGCGTCGCCAAGATGATCCTCGCGACAGGCGAAGTGCTGCCCGTTGTCGCCGTCCCCTTCCAGGTCGGCCACATCCAGTCCAATCCCTGGGTCTCCGGCGAAATCGTCTTCTGCTGGGAGACCGGCGGCAAGGCCCCGCAGCGCACCTGGACGGTGAAGGCCGACGGCACCGGCCTGCGCCCGCTCTTCCCCGAATCCGAATTCGACTGGGTCACCCACGAGGCCATCATTTCCCGGGACGAGGTCGCCCTCGCCATCCTCGGTTTCCGTGATCCCGACGTGAACGACGGCTGGGGCACCGCCGGCAGCCGCGCGCATCCCACCGGACTCGCCATCGTCAACCTGCGCACCCGCGAGGTCTACATTGCCGGGCAAACCAAGTCCGGCAGCGGCTTCTGGCACGTGCACGGTTCCCCCGACGGACGCTGGGCCGTCGGCGACGACTTCGCGCGCAACCTCTGGCTGATCGATCGCCGCACCAACGAAATGCGCCTGCTCACCACCAATCACAAGGTCACCGCCGCCGACCACATTCATCCCACATTCAGCATGGACAGCACCCGCATCGAGATTCAGTCCGCCATGCTCTCGGAGGATGACCGCTCGCTCAACATCTGCATCGTGCCCGTGCCCGCCGACTGGCTCAACCGCAGCTACGACGAAACCGTCTTCCCACCCGACAACTACGAAACCGCCAACCCGGGCCGCCCCTGACCATCACTCTTCTCTCCCTTAACCCCCTCTTTCTCTTTATCGTAATCTTTATCTTTCTCCCAACAAGCAGGAACGGAATTCCAATCCCAACCACAGATTGCTGTGTAGGGCGGGATCGCCTGCTGCGCCCGCCGAAGCCTTGTGCGAAGGCCGGGTCCTGAGTGCATCGAACGGGCTGATCCCGCCTCGGCCCAAACAACAGAGATTATCAACCACGAATGGACACGAATAAGCACGAATATTGGGTAGGGCGCACCGGCCCGGCGCGCCGTTCCAACCCTCCCCGCGGAAAATCACGCAGTCTCCGTTCATCAGTGTCCCCTTCGATTTCGCTCAGGGCCTGCTTGTCCGCCATCATGTCCGCCATAGCCTTGGCGACGGCGGAAGTTTCAACGACGGCGGGATTTCCACATTTAGCCATCCGACATTCGACTTTCATGCTCCCCTTTCAAACGCTCACGCCAAGCCGGGTCATCGCGTCGGTGATGGATAACGGCGAATACCACGATCCGAGAGCTGTCGATTAGGTAAAGCACCCGGTGCGGGAACTTGCGCAGCAATGCTCTGCGGGCACCAGTGGCGGGATCTACGATGACCTGCGAAGTCGGATGGGTTTCGATCCGCTCGAGCGCCACACCGACTGCAATCAGGAAATCCTCTGCCGCACGGATACTCCGTTCACGATACCATGCCGCAGCTTCGGCCACATCGCCTTTTGCCTCCGGTGTGAGGACCACCTTCACCGTCACATCCCGAGTTGCTTGCGAATGTCTGCTTCGGCCACTGCCCAAGGGATGCCGGCCTCGGGATTTTGCCGATAGGCGGCGACCCGCTCATCAATCAGCCGCTTTTCCTCCGGCGATAGCGGAGCTGCCGAATCCAGATCGTCCAATCGCAGGCGAACCACCTCGCGTTCGGCGGGGGTCAACCGGGGCAATTGGGCGAGAATTTCCGGTGTGCTCATGAGGGTGAATAATGGCCCAAAACCGGTGGTGCGCAAGCGTGATACCTGATTGCTGAACCGCAGAAGAATTTGAACCACGAATTAGCACGAATATTGGGTAGGGCGCACCGGCCCGGCGCGCCGCCCCTGACAGAATAGCCGCAAAAGGGATCCCTGAGTTTCGGTTATTAACCGCTGATCCACGCCAATATCCGCTGATTTCCCTGTTGGGCGTGACCTTGGTCACGCCGTCTTGTCTCTGACCATTCGTGTCCCCTTCGATTCCACTCAGGGCCTGAGCTTGTCGAACGGCATTAGCGGTTCAAAGGCCTGGGCTCGTTCCCACTTTCCTGATTTCCACATTCAATATCCCCAGTCAGCTGGAGTGTATTCGTTCATTCTCACCGCGTGTCCATTCGCGAGTAGCTCATTATTCAAGAACACTTCCTCCCCTTTCACTCCTGACCCGTCACTCGTCGCGAGGCAGATGAACACGTCCGCCAAGTATCGGTCATACTTGTCCGGGCGTGTGGTGCAGATCGTGATGCTCGTGGTGCGCGCGATGAGGGCATCGACGAAACGCTTGGCGGCTTTGCCTTCGGGGGTGTCCATCTCCGGGCAGTCCAGATCGCGGAGGCGGAGTTTCTGTTTCACCCATTGGTCCGGACGCAGGAAGACCCGCACCCAAAGCGTGTCACCGTCCACGACCTTCAACACCTCCGCACAATAGGTAACAAGTCGGCTTTGGTGGCGTCCTCCACCCGGGTCACCCCGGACTTCGTCACCTTCACGAAATCATTCAGTGCGAGACTGGATATCGGCGCATCGGCAATTGCCCTGTGCGAAGTCGAACGGGGCAGCCGGAGATAGCAGGCAAAGCCGAGGTCCACCGCGAGGCCCTCCTCGTCCGTGATCACGCGGCAGACCCCCGGGGTGCCGCGTTTCGGTGTGAGCAGGGGTTGCGGGTCGGCAGCCGCTGGCGAGGTGG
>JAIPJW010000071.1 GCA_021734075.1 Cephaloticoccus sp. | reverse complement strand
GGGGGTGCCCTTGTTGGCCAAGATCAGCGATGTGCGATTTCGCAACCCGGTCTATCCCGGCGACACCGTGGAGATCGAAGTGACCCGCAAGGAGATCATGGGTGGATTCACCATGATGACCGGGACGATCAGGAAACGCGATGGCACCCGGGTGATGAATGTGAGTTTCGCCGTCGCCTGGAAATCCCCCGAGGGACCTCCGCACACCCAGGGATAATGCCGCAATGAAGCGCAGAAATCACAAAATCCAGATGAAACGTCGTATTACTTTGCGTCATTTGTGACTTTTTGCGGCCAATAGAAACCCATGGCTGATTTTCTCAATCTTTCCGGCAAGACCTTCCTGGTGCTGGGCGTGGCCAACAAAAAGAGCGTGGCCTGGTTTGTTGCGCATGGTTTGGAGGAGCAGGGTGCCAAGGTGCTCTACAGCGTGCGTTCCGAGGCGCGCAAGGCCTCGCTCAACAAGCTGCTGGCCGACAAACCGGTGTTTGTCTGCGATGTGGAGGATGAAGCCGCCGCGCCGCGTCTGGCCGCGGATATTCAAGACGCCGGTCACGGACCCTTGGACGGCATCGTGCACTCGATCGCGTTTGCGAACTACAGCGAGGGATTCAAGCCCTTCCACGAAACCAAGCGCGGCGACTACCTGCAGGCCACGGCGATCTCATCCTTTTCCCTCGTCGAAATTGCGCGGGCCTGCAAACCGCTGCTCACACCAAGCGCCTCGGTGGTGACAATCGGGATTTCCTCACTACAGGTCACGCCGGACAACTACGGTTACATGGGCCCGATCAAGGCGGCTTTGGAGTCCACCATACGTTTTCTGGCCAAGTCTTTCAGTGCCGACACCGCGGTGCGTTTCAATGTCGTGGGGGCGGGTCCGCTCAAGACCAGCGCGTCGGCCGGAATTCCCGGATACCTTGAGAGCTACCTTTACACCGAGAAGCTCACGTTCCGAAAGCGCAACCTCTCGACGGCCGAGATCGCGAATGCGACGCTCTTTTTACTGAGCGAACGCAGCAGTGGGATCAACGGCACCACGTTGGTTGTGGACGCCGGACTCGGCGCTAATTTCTACGACAAGGAGATCGTGCGGCTGGCCATGCGTCCGGAGCAAAAGGCATGACCGCATGAAATTTTCCCGAACCTGCATCGAATCACTGGCGGTGGCCCTGCCGGACGATATTCTGAGCTCGGCTGAAATCGAGCGCCGCCTGCAACCGCTGTATGAGCGCCTGCGCCTACCGGAAGGCCGGTTGGAATTGATGACGGGAATTCGCGAACGCCGGATTTGGCCGGAAGGCACGCGCCCCTCGGATGCAAGTGCCGCCGCTGGAAAAGCGGCGCTGGCAAAATCGGGTATCGCACCGCAACAGGTGGAATTGTTCATCCACGGGGCCGTGTGCCGGGACATGTTGGAACCGGCCACGGCATCCTTTGCCCACCGCAAGATCGGGCTCCCGGCGACAACCCAGATTTTTGACGTTTCCAATGCGTGTCTCGGATTCCTGAATTCGCTGACCATCGCCGCAAGCATGATCGAGTCGGGCCAGATTCGCTGCGCCCTGATCGTCGCCGGGGAGAACAGCCGGCCCCTGGTGGAGGAAACGCTGCAGACCTTGCTGACCCGCCCACTGGATCGGAACGGGATCAAGCCGTATTTCGCCAACCTGACCATCGGCTCGGGCGCGGTTGCGGCTGTGGTTTGTCACGAGGATCTGGTGAAGGGGCGGGTTCACCGCTTGGTGGGCGGGGTGGCGCGTTCGGCCACGGCGCACAGTGAACTTTGCCAGGGGGACACACACGGTGCGGATTCACTGGCGATGCAGACCGACTCGGAAGCCCTGTTGATTGCCGGAGTGGAATTGGCGCGCACGACCTGGCACGACTTCTCCGAGCGAATCGGTTGGAATGCAAGCGACATCGATCGTTTCATATGCCATCAGGTGGGCAGTATTCACCGCCGCAAATTGTATGAGACGCTTGGGCTGGATCTGGCCAAGGATTTCTCGACCTTTGAGACTCTGGGCAACACCGGCTCGGTGGCCTTGCCCGCCACCTTGGCCGCGGCGATTGACGCCAAGTGTGTTGTGCCCGGCAACAAAGTGGGCCTGCTCGGAATTGGCAGCGGCCTGAACTGTCTGATGCTTGCCCTCGAATGGTAGAGAACACGCACGCCAACCTTCCTGCATGGTTGCAGACGTTGTATCCGTTTGCCCCGAAATCTTTCCGCACGCCCCAAGGCGCCCGAATGAGTTATGTGGACACGGGGGGGGGCGATGAGGCGGTATTGCTGCTCCACGGGAACCCGACCTGGTCGTTTTACTACAGCCAATTGATTCAGGCCGTGGCGCCACAGCTGCGTTGCGTGGCGCCGGATCACATCGGCATGGGGTTGTCCGCCAAACCCGAAGACTATCCCTACACCCTGGAAACCCGGATTATGGATATCGAGGCGCTGGTCGCCACCCTGGGGCTGAAAAAGATCCACCTGGTGGTGCATGACTGGGGCGGTGCAATCGGATTCGGCTTCGCCGCCCGCCATCCTGAATTGCTGGGACGACTCGTGGTGCTGAACACCGCAGCCTGGCCTTCCCCGCATATTCCACTGCGCATCGCCGCCTGCCGTTTGCCGGGACTTGGTCCTTTGCTGGTGCGCGGAGCCAACGCTTTCGCCGGCCCCGCGGTGTGGATGTCGATGGCACGGCGAAAATTGAGTGGGGATGAAAACCGGGCGTTGTTGTTGCCGTATGATTCATGGGACCACCGCGTGGCAGTGAATGCCTTTGTCCAGGACATTCCCATGCAGACGGAGCACCCCACCCGGGCGACGCTGGTCAAAGTGGGGGAGGGGCTGAAACATTTCTCCGGCCACCCAATGTTGATCGTCTGGGGCGGCCGGGACTTTTGTTTCAACGACCGGTTTTATGCCGAATGGCGGGACCGTTTTCCGACGGCGGAGACCCGTTATCTGCCGGACGCGGGTCACTACGTATTGCTCGATGCCGCGGCTGAAATCGTGCCGGAAATCACCGCCTTCCTGCGCGGAAAACGATAAGCACCAAGCCCCATTCCTTCAGTTTCAAACCGCGTATCGTGTTATCCACGAACGTATAAATTCACCTCAACCGGGCAAGGATCCCGGCCGACATTCAAATGCGGGTGTAGAGTTCGGCGAGTTCGCGGAGATAATTGGCGCTGTGACGATGCAGTTGCTCCAACTGGTCGGCACTGTAACGCCATTGCCAATTGCCGGCGGCCACGCCGGGGGTGTTGAAACGTGCGGGAGAACCGAGACCCAATAAATCCTGCAGGGGGAAAACCGCGAGGTTGCTGACCGCCGCATAACCGGCGCGCACAAAGTCCCAGTTGATTTCACTGCCATCGACCCGCAGATAGCGCCGCACATGATCCCGGGTTTTTTCATCCGTCGCGGCATACCAGCCGAGGGTGGTGTCGTTGTCGTGGGTGCCGGGATAGACGATATTGTTGGCCGTGAGATGGTGCGGAAGATAGGTGTTGGCATTGTCACCCCCGAACGCGAATTGCAGGATGGCCATGCCGGGCAGGCCGGTGGCCTTGCGCAAGACATGCACAGACGGGGAAAGTTCGCCCAAATCCTCGGCGATCAGACGGCAATCCGGCAGGGCATGTTTGACCGCCTCGAAAAATTCCAAGCCGGGGCCTTTTTCCCAAACTCCGGTTTTGGCTGTCGCAGCATCCGCCGGGATCGACCAGTAGGTGTCAAAACCACGGAAATGGTCGATGCGCACGACATCGCAGAGGATAAAATTCGCGCGGAGCCGTTGCAGCCACCAAGCATAGCCATCACTGGCATGACGCGCCCAGTCATAAAGGGGATTGCCCCAAAGCTGACCCTCCTTGGAAAAATAATCGGGTGGCACGCCGGCGACGCGCAAGGGCACACCGGACTTCTGATCCAATTGAAACAATTCGGGATTGGCCCAGACGTCGGCACTGTCACGTGCGACAAAGATCGGCACGTCGCCAATGATTGCGATATCGAGCGCGGCGGCTTTTTCCCGCACCGCCTGCCATTGGGCGTGAAAGACAAATTGGAAAAAGGCGTAGGCCTCGGCGCGTTCCGCGATGGTCTTGACGAGCGGGGACTTGGTCGCCTGGCGATAAAAACGAACCGAGGCGTCCCAGAGCCACCAGGGTTGGCCCTGATAATGGTCCTTGAGGGCCATGAACAACGCATACGGCTCGAGCCAAAGCTTATTTTTCCGCGTAAATGCGGCAAAATCTCCATAGGGCAACTCTGGCGCCAATTCCTTGAAATTGGCGTGGGCGGTGAACAAGGCGGGCCATTTCGCACCGTAGAGCGCGCCAAAATCGACGCCAGCCTCGGGCAGGGCGCGCAAGGGCGCCAGATCCGCGTCCTCGAGCAAACCCATTCGTTGCAAGGCCACCAAGTCGATCAGGTAAGGATTTCCCGCAAAGGAGGAAAAACATTGGTAGGGCGAATCACCGTAACCCGTGGGGCCCAGCGGACAGACCTGCCAGTAGCGAATGCCGGCTTCCTTCAGAAAGCGGAGCAGTTGGTCCACCGACTGATCCAAAACCCCAATGCCTTGGTTCCCGGCCAGGGAGGTGGGATGAAGCAGGAGACCGGCGGCACGTTGCTCCAACCAATTGAAGAGCGGGGACGGGCTAACGGCATTGGTCATGGTTTAAGCGGAGATAGCCGAGTTTAAGCAAGATACGGACCGGAACAGGGCAAAGGTAGATTCACAGACTAAACATAATGTTTATTGTACGTTTATACTGTATCAACGCGCTGGACCCCAGCGTCTTGTAAATGGATAATAAATAAATATAGGTCGACCAACAACTTCTGACGCGGGAACAAATCCCCAATACCGACCATCCTGACTGTTGGCGGAGTTATCCCCGAGTGCCAAAAAGTGATCGGCAGTAACCGTCATCGTCTGACCAGCGGCCAAACTCAACTCGTTGCGATAACCCACGTAGTTATCCACCCGTTGGGCGTTATTGGCAAAAGCCGCGGCGCCCGTGATGGGCTGACCATTCCTAAACAAAGTATAATCCTTGATCTCCAGCGTGTCGCCGGGCGTGCCGACCAGACGCTTGATGTAATACTGGTCGATCTGTCTACCCGTGTTACGGTCCCGCATGTAAACGCTGTCGATCTTGCCGGTGCGGAAGACAAACCCCTGCCCGACTGACGGGGCCATGAAATGATAACTCATGCGATCCACAAAAAGCTGGTCACCGGTCAAAACATCGAAACGCAGCAATATATCGCCCTTTTGGACAGTCCGGTTCAACGGCACACGGACCACCCGTGTCCGGTGATCGGATCCGGCTGTAGTCTGCAACAAACCCCGCTTAAACTCGATGCCATCACGCTGGCTGCGCTGCAGATAATCAACGAAGGCCTCGTTGGTCTTGAAAAAAGTCTCCCGCATGACGCGGTCGACCTCATGAAAATCAAGCGGCACGGTGACATGACTGGGCTCCCCATTCACATAAAACGTGTATTCGCGGACTGTGGTGGGCAGGACGAGCCAGGTCCGCCCGGCTTTGACGGTATAGGCGAGTTCACCGGTTTCAAAAAAGTCCGCACTGACCTCACCGGCTCGGGCGGCGGTGATTTCGCGCCGTTTGGCCCCAAAGGCCAGAAACCGGATTGCCTCACCCGCCAGATTGGGTGCCTTGACCTCAGGCGGAAAATTTTCCGCGGTCATGCCATAATAGCTCGGCCACATCGAGTTGGTCGGGATTTTGAACGGCTGAATGAAAAACGCGCGAAACCCGAGGATGACAATGGCGGCGACCAGAAAAAATTCGACGTTCTCCACCAAAGAACTCTTGGGATAATGCGTGCCGCCCAAGGAGCGCAGGTTTCCCTCGAGGGATTCCACCGCGAGTTTCAGCTTCATCCTGTCAGCCTTCTCGTGCACCAGTCGCCGCAGGCTCTGGGTCTGTGCCTGCAGTTCCGTCAATTCGGCGGCGGAAAGACAATCGCGTCGATAGTGCCAGACCTTGTCAGCCAGTTCGAGCCACTGGATCGCATTGGCGCGCATCTTGCGCTCGGGAGAATCAAAAATACCAAACACGGGAAAGGTAGGGATTAGCTGGTTTTCAAAACCTTGATGAAGGCATCTGATGGGATGGAAACGCGACCGAATTGTTTCATCTTCTTTTTGCCCTCCTTCTGCTTGTCGAGCAGCTTGCGTTTACGGGAGATGTCGCCGCCGTAGCACTTCGAGGTCACGTCCTTCCGCATCTCCTTCACGTTGTCGCGGGCGATGATCTGACCCCCGATGGCCGCCTGGATCGCCACCTTGAACATCTGCGGCGGGATGATCTCCGCGAGCTTTTCGCAGAGGGCCCGGCCTTTACCCTCGGCCTTGTCCCGATGCACAATTGAGGCAAACGCATCGACCGGGTCACCGTTGATGAGAATCTCCATTTTCACCAGATCGGCCTCCCGGTAAGCACCCAACTCATAGTCCATCGAACCGTAACCGTGGGTGATGCTTTTCAGCCGGTCATTGAAATCGACCAGAATCTCGTTGAGCGGCAAAGTGCAGGTCAGCATCACGCGGTTGGCATCGAGCGTGTCGGTATGGTCGATGGAGCCGCGCTTTTCCATGACCAGGGCGAAGATGTCACCCATGGCATCGTTGGGAATATGGATGGAGGCGGTGATCGTGGGTTCACGAATTTCCTCGATTGTCCCGGGATCGGGCAAATTGACCGGATTGTCCACCTCGGCGACCGTCCCCTTGTGGTTCACCACATGGAAGATGACGCTCGGGTAAGTGGAAATGATATCCACGTCGTGTTCGCGGCGGATGCGCTCCTGGATGATCTCCATGTGCAACAAACCGAGGAAGCCGCAGCGGAAACCAAACCCCAGTGCGACCGAACTCTCCGATGAAAACACAAAGGCGGCGTCGTTCAGGCGCAACCGGGCCACGGCCGACTTGAGTTTTTCGTAGTCCGAGGAATCCACCGGATACAGTCCGCAAAACACCATGGGCCGGACCTCCTTGTAGCCCGGCAACATTTCGGTCGCGGGCTTGAGATTGAGCGTGATGGTGTCACCGGTCTTGATGTCGGCCGTGTCCTTGACGTTGGATACCAGGTAACCGACATCGCCGGCCCCGAGGGACGCCGCCTTTTCCATCTTGGGCGTGAAGATACCGACCTCCTTGATGTCGGATTTGATGCCGTTGCTCATGAGCAGCATCATGTCGCCCGCCTTGATTGAGCCGGAAAAGACGCGCACATAGGCAATCACCCCGCGATAGGAGTCGTAAATGGAATCGAAGACCAGCGCGCGCAGCTGTTCCGGTTCGGTCCAACGCGGCGACGGCACCCGTGCCACCACCGCCTCGAGAATGTCCTCAATACCGATGCCGGCCTTGCCGCTGGCCAGAATCGCCTCTTCGGCGGGAATCGTAAGAATATCCTCCAGCTGTTTGAGGCAAAGATCCAGATTGGCCCCCGGCAGATCGATCTTGTTGATCACCGGGATGACCTTGAGGTTTTGCGCGAAGGCCAGATGCGCATTGGCCACGGTCTGGGCCTCGACGCCTTGGGCGGCATCGATCAACAGGACGGCACCTTCGCACGCCGCCAGACTGCGGGAGACCTCATAGGAGAAATCCACGTGGCCGGGTGTGTCCATCAGGTTCAATTTGTAGACCTGACCGTCCTTGGCCGGATAAAGCATCGTTACGGGATGGGATTTGATGGTAATCCCCCGTTCCTTTTCCAAATCCATCGAATCCAAGTGCTGGTCGGTCAGGATCCGGTGCGCGACCGTGTTGGTATATTCAAGCAAACGGTCGGACAAAGTGGTCTTGCCGTGATCAACGTGAGCGATGATGCAAAAATTGCGTGTTTGGGTGACGTCCATGGGTGCGGGCTCAGTTCGCCAAATCGGCAAATTCGGCAAAACTTTTAACCACCCAGGATTTGTCCGTGCGGCGGGCCAGACCGGCGAGCACACCACCCGGCCCTAGTTCCCAAAATTCCATGACTCCGGCGGTGGCCGCGCTGCGCATGCAGTCTTCCCACAGCACCGGAGAAACCACCTGTTTGACGAGTGCGGCACGAATTTCGGCCGGAGCATTTACGCTGCCGCCAGTGGTATTGGTGAAAATGGTAAAACGCGGGGCGGCAAATTCCACGCCCGCGAGATAGGTGACAAAGGCCGCCCGGGCCGGCTCCATCAACCGACTGTGGTAGGCGCCGGCGACATTGAGCGGCATGACCTTTTTGATGCCACGATCCTTGGCAGCCGTCACAGCGGCTTCGACCCGGGCTTTTTCCCCTGAAACGATGATCTGACCCGGGGCATTGAAATTGGCAGCTTCAATCCCGAAATCCTGGCACAGGGCGGCCACGGTCGCCCGCTCCTCGCCGATGACGGCGGCCATCCCCCCGACGGTCTGTTCGCAGGCCAATTGCATCAGACGCCCACGTTCGGCCACGATACGCAGTCCTGTGGCAAAGTCGAATACCCCGGCCGCCGCGCAAGCGGTCACCTCGCCCAGACTCAGCCCAAGGGCAAAATTGATTTCCGGCAACCTGCCCTGTTCCCGCAGAGCCGCCACCAAAGCCAGGCCGTGAACAAACAATGCAGGTTGGCAGACTTTGGTTTGGGTTAACTCAGACTCGGGGCCGTTGAAACATTTGTCCGTGAGCGACCAACCCAAAACCTGGTCCGCCTCGTCAAACAAAGCCCGCGCGGCAGGAGACTGTTCATGCAGGGAACGCCCCATGCCCACTTTTTGGGCGCCCTGACCGGAAAAAATAAGTGCCAATGCCATGATATGAACCCGCAAGAAAATCGTTGGCGCCCTGAAAAACCAAGCCCTAAAACCGTTTCAATTGGGGGAAATAACGCGCATCTTCCTCCGGTTTGGCCAAACCCGGTGGCATATTGTCCCTGGCGGGAGGTGCTTGGGGCGGAGGAGCAGTGACTTGCACCGGAGGTTGCGGTGGGATCGGATCGGGGGCTGAATTGGCCGAGACCGGAATGAGTGATCGCTCATCGGGACTGATCGCAGGCAGGGCGAGATATGGGTTGGCTGGGACTGAAAAAGGATTCTGGACGCCACCTTGCGGTGCGTCTGAGGGCGGAGAAAAAACACCGTTGCTTAAAATCGGGCCGGATGGGGGCAAGGAATCGGAAAAGCGCGAAATAGTCAGGGCAGCATCCGGGGCCGCGACATCGCGCAACAGCAGATCCTGATCCCGGGCACTGATCCAACCACTCATGTAACCACTCAAGGGATTGACGACCTTGGACTTCAATTCCTCGCGATCCGATTCCAATTTGGCGGCGGTTTGAGCTTCACTCGAGACCCCCTGCTTGTTTTCGGCGATCAAACGTTCGAAAGGGTCCAGAGCTTCATCCTTCTCGGTATCATCGGCATCCGCCTTGTTCCCCAACGTGGAAGTTTTGTCCGGCTTCATCATGGCGTCCACCAGCCAGTTTTTGGACCGCGTGGAATGGTTCTTTTCCTGCAGCTCCTTTGCCCGTTGCAAGGGTGACTGGATCGGAACTGCTTCCGACGTATCCAATGAGGTCAATCCGGGGAGCGAAAGTTTCGTCGCGGCCTCCGGCAAGTGTTGCGGGGGGTGCAGCGATTTGAACTCCACTTGGACCGATTCGATCGTGGTTGGTTTCCGGGCAGACACGGCTGGGTCGTCGGTGGCCTGAACCAGCGGTCCGGCCATGCCCAGGACAAGTGCAAACAAACCGCGGCGCATGAGGAAAGGATGTTGGCTAGGACTTGATGAAAATGCCCTTCAAATTCATGTCCAAGGCCTGTGGATTCGGCGAGAAACGCAGAGCGTCGGCCTTGCTGACCTTGCCCTCCTTGATCAGGCGGAAGATGTCCTTGTTGAAGGAGAAGCTGTTGCTGTCGCCACTGCCTTCCATGATGCCCTGCAGTTTGTCGAATTGGCCTTCCAGAATGAGGTTTTTAACCGTGGCATCGGCATTGAGAATCTCGTTGGTGGGCACCCGGCCGCCACCCTCGAGGGCGGGGATCAGCTTTTGACAGATGAAGCCGCGGATCGATCCGGCAATCTGCCGCCGGGCCTGAATCTGCTGCTCCGGCGGGAAGAATTCGAACAGGCGCGTCAAGGCCTGGGCCACGGTGGCGGCGTGCATGGTGGAAAAGACCAAGTGACCGGTTTCCGCCGCGGAAATGGCGGTTTCGAAGGTTTCCTTGTCGCGCATCTCACCGATCAGGATGATATCGGGGTTTTGCCGGAGCACGGATTTGATCGCCAGGTCGAAATTCGGCACATCCAGGCCAATTTCGCGCTGTTGAAAGAGTGACTTGTCGTCCTGAAACGTGTATTCGATCGGGTCTTCAATCGTCACTATATGCTTGTCCATATTGTGGTTAATCCAGTTGAGCATCGCAGCCATGGTGGAGCTCTTGCCCGAACCGGTGGCGCCACAAACCAACAAAATGCCGTCCTTGGCCTTGGCGAGATTGAGCAAGGGCTCACCATTCAAGCCGAGGTCCTCAAATTCCGGCACCTTGCTCTTGATATGGCGCATGACAATGCTGACCAACCCGCGCTGATGAAACCCATTGACCCGAAACCGACCCACCCCTTCGGAGGAATAGGCATAGTCAACCTGACCGTTATCCTTCCAGGTTTGCAAAAAAACCGGTGGGCAATGCTCTGTGATGAAAGCTTCCGCCTCCGGACTGGTGATGGGATCCATGTCCACGGGCTTCAATTTTCCGGACAAGCGCACATAGCCGGGTTTGTTGGCCTTGATCACGATATCACTGGCGCCACTCTCCACGGCCAGCTTGAGCAAATCGTTAATTATCTCGGTATGTGGTGTCATAGTATTCGGTAATGGTAAAAAAGCGTTGCGGATTCCATAAATGGCTCTGCTTTGTTCAGCAAGGCATCATTGCCCTACCCTGTCATGAAACATCCTCCGCTCACCGGCACGCTCACGGCTCTTGTGACGCCGTTTTTCAAGCACCAGGTCGCCTATGACGACCTGGAGAAACTCGTGGAATTTCAAATCAAAGGCGGGATTGACGGCCTGGTGGCCGTGGGCACAACCGGCGAATCCCCCACCCTGAGCCACGACGAACACATGGAAGTCGTCCGCGCCACCGTGACCATGGCGCGCGGGCGCGTCCCGGTCATTGCCGGAACGGGATCGAATTCCACCAAGGAGGCAGTGACCCTGACCAAGCTCGCTCATGCGGCCGGGGTGCAAGGCATGCTGGTGGTGGCACCCTACTACAACAAGCCGAGTCAGGAGGGGTTGTTGCTGCATTTGAGCGCCGTGGCCGAGGCCACCGACCGACCCATTGTGCTCTATTCCATTCCCGGGCGCTGTGGCATTGAGATCAGTGTCGGCGTGGTGGAACGCCTGCGCGCCAAATATTCCCATGTCCGCTACGTCAAGGAAGCGGGTGGCAGCGTCGAACGCGTCGATCTTCTCAAGCAGGCCATGGGCAAGGACATCACGGTGCTCAGTGGTGACGATTCCCTCACCCTGCCCTTCATGGCTGTGGGCGCCGAGGGGGTAATCAGTGTTGCCTCCAATCTCTATGTCCGCGAGGTATCGCGCATGGTGCAGGCTGCATTGGCCAACGATTTCGCCCTGGCGGGCAAATTGCACCGGCAACTGTTCCCCATTTTCAAGGCCCTCTTCATCGAACCCAATCCCGTGCCGGTAAAAATCGCCCTTGAACGCGCGGGTATCATCAAAACCGATCAGGTTCGTCTGCCCCTTTCACCCGCCACGGCGGCCAACCGTAAAATTTTGCTCGGCACCATCGCCGCGCTGCGCAAGTAAAGGATCCCAGCATGGCACTTTCCATTAGCTTGGTTGGTTCGCGGGGGCGCATGGGCCAAACCATCGCCAGTCTGGCCCCGAAACTGGACATTACCGTGGCAGCGGCGGTCGACATGGGGGACGATTTATCCGCCGGTGTGGCCAAGGGCGATGTCATCGTGGATTTCAGTTTCCATGCGGTCACAGCTGAAGTCATCCGACACGCGGTGGCCCTGCAAAAACCGTTGATCATCGGCACCACCGGTCACTCCATCGAGCAGCGGGCCAAACTGCTGCTGGAGGCCGCCAAGGTGCCCTGTGTCTGGGCGGGTAATTATTCGGTGGGGGTGAATGTCTTGAATGCGCTCACCCAACAGGCAGCCCAGGTCCTGACCGATGATTACGATGCCGAAGTCATCGAAATGCACCATCGCTACAAGAAGGACGCACCGAGCGGGACGGCGGCGCGATTGTTGGAAATCATTTTGCAGGCACGTAAATTGGGTCCTGAGGCGTTGCGTCACGGCCGTGAAGGCATTCCGGGCGAACGCACCCGCTCCGAGGTCGGAATTCATTCGCTGCGGGGCGGTGATGTGGTCGGCGATCACACGGTGATGTTTGCCGCCCCAGGCGAACGGATTGAATTGACCCACAAGGCCAGCGACCGGGGCATTTTTGCCCGCGGGGCCCTGCGCGCTGCCTGCTGGGTGCACGGCAAGGCTCCCGGAGTTTACGACATGCAGGATGTGTTGGGCCTGGGCCAAGCCTGAAGATGATCACCTCGATACAAGGCACGCTCACCTCCGCCACGCCATTGCGCGTGATCATCGAACTCAATGGGTTTGGCTATGAAGTGAACATCCCGGTGACCACGGCGGAAAAACTACCCCCCACCGGCACGACAGCCAAGCTGCACACCTTGGTGATTTACCGGGAGGATGCCCAAACCCTCTATGGGTTTGCGACTCCCGCGGAACGTGATTTCTTCCGCCTGATGATCGAGCATGTCAGTGGAGTTGGACCCAAGGTTGCCCTGACCATCATGAGCAAATTGTCCCTGCCGGCCCTCGAAAGTGCGATCAGTGCCGGTGATATCGCGACTTTGGCCAAGTGTCCCGGCATCGGCAAGAAGACGGCGGAGCGGCTGGTGGTGGAATTGAAGAGCAAAGTAAGTGGCAATGCTGGCAGCACGGCCGGTGTCATCCTCGCCGATGGAATGCCTGTGGCCGGAAGCAGCCGTCATGGCGATGCGGTGCTGGCCCTGACTGCCCTCGGTTACAAACCGGCGGATGCCGACAAGGCAGTGCGCAATGCCGCCCTGATCCTGGGCAGCGAGGCAACCACGGAAAAGCTGATCAAGAAAGCGCTGAATTAGCGCTGAAATTGAAATGCGGTCATTTCAACCCGGCCGTCCATCGGCCGGTGACTGCGCAAGGTGCGGGGCGTTTCAGCCTCGGCGGGGCGCACTTGGAAGGAAAAGGCGTCCTCCTGCGGCGATGCAAGATTGACATGGTCCATCCAGTCAAATCGGTCCGTCTGGTCGTTGACGTAAACAGACCGGTCCTGATCGCCCATTGTCACCAGCGTGGGGGTGAAAACGGGATGCAATTCAGAATGGGTCGACCGGAACACGGGAAGTTCATCCATGGTGGGAAGCGGCGCAGCTTGATTTGAAGCCATCTGCACCCCAGCAGCCTGGGCGGGAGTGGCCGCGAGCGTTTCCGTTGATTTGGATGCGAATTTGCCGGTCATCAGGACGACCGCAAAACCGGCCGCTGCAGCGAGACCCAAACCCGTGGTCCACATGGTAAACTGGCTGCGGGATTTTCCTGCGCCCACCACGATTTTTTTGGGTGCGGTGGGCTCGGTCGCACCAACAAAATCTCGGGCCAACAGGGTGCACCCCTTGTGCATCCGGCAATACTGTCGGTAAATTTCCCGGTGGACCGGATTGTGCTGGATCTCCGCCTCCAGCTTGGCGGCATCCTCCAGATTGATCTCGTGATCAAGGTAGAGGTTGAGCAATTCGGTGAACTTGGTGGTGGTCATGTTACTTGAAATCCTCGCCGAGCTTGGCCCGCAAACTTTCTCGGGCGCGGGCGATGCGGCTCTTTACGGTTCCCACGGAAATCTGCAGCACTTCTGCGATTTCCTCATAGGACATATTCTTGATATTGCGCAGCACCAGAATTTCCCGGTGCTTGGCGCCCAATTTTTCCATGCCTTCGGCGATGCGATCGACGAATTCCTGGGTCACGGTGATGTCATCCGGCGTTTCCAAAGGGGCGGCAATCACGTCGGCCAGAGTCATGTCACCCTCGGTGCCGATAGGTTGATCGAATGAGACACTTTTGTCGCGTTTGCGGCGCCACCAATACCAATACCGGTTGCGCGCCAGGTTGGTGGCGATCTGGTAAAGCCAAGTGGAAAAGGCGGAGTCACCCCGAAAATTGACGAGACCACGGTGGGCCCGGATGAAGGCGTCCTGGGTCACCTCCTCCGCGTCCTGGGTGTTGCGCAGCAATTGGTTCACCATCGAATAGATGCGATCCCAGTAGCGCGTGACCATTTCATCAAAGGCCGTCTGGTCGCCGTTTTTGAAGCGATCCACCAGCAGACGGTCGAGAGCAACTTCATGTGCTTTGGTTGACATACGTTCTGCTTGGCTCTGAACGGTATATTTTTGAATAGTTCCCAAGTTTTTTTAGAAGTGAACAGCATCGATATCGGTCCGGATATTCGTGGTCAATGGAAACGCCGGCTTTACGTGCGAGAAATTACTTGCCATCGTAACGGGTCAAAACCTATTTCGCACCTTCCAATGTGTCACGGGTTGGTAGCTCAACGGTAGAGCAGTTGCCTTTTAAGCAATTGGTTCTGGGTTCGAATCCCAGCCGACCCACCACACTGGACCAACCCAATCGCCCCGCGGGGCCCCCAACATGAAACGCCTCGTAATTATCGAAGACCAGACCGCAATCCGGGAAATGTTGGTGGAAATCCTCCGCTTGGACACCAATTACCAGCTGGTCGGCGAAAGTGGCGACGGTCAGAGCGCACTGACGCTTTGCCTCGATATCAAGCCCGATGTCATCGTGCTTGATGCCAAATTACCCGGTCTGAACGGGGTGGATCTGCTCCGCCGACTGGTCAAACGCCTCACCACGGTGCGGGTGTTGGTCTTTTCCGGGCACGAAAACCCTGTTTTGGTCCGTGAAATGTTGGAAGCCGGTGCCCACGGTTTCGTCGAAAAGACCGCCGGTCTGTTTGAATTCAAAAAAGGACTGGAAACCGTGGCAAACGGGGGCACCTACTTTGGGCCGGCTGTGGCCGCCCTCCTCCGCAACGTTGTGGCCAATCCCGCGGCCAGCAGCGCGGCCGACTTTTTGACTGACCGGGAGCGTGAGGTGCTCCAACTCGTCGCGGAAAGCCATAGCACCAAGGAAATAGCGGTCAAATTGGGCATCAGTATCAAGACGGTGGACAACCACCGGACCAACCTGATGCGGAAGCTCAATTTGCACGATGTGGCCAGTCTGACCCGCTATGCGCTGGAAATCGGCCTGATCGAGCACAAGAAATCAGTGTAAAAGCCTTGCCGCCGGTTAGCCCCTTGCCATAGGTGTATCGGCTCTACCTCCCGTATTTCCATGAATATTGTCTCCAGGAAACTCATTTTCATCATCCTCAGTGCCGCGGTGCTTGTGACCGGTTGCACCAAGAAGCCCAAGCGGCCTGATCCCAGTGCGACAGTGCTTGGTCAGGGTGCCGGTTTCAACGGAGCGCTCAACCCCATTGACGTCTCCACCACCATGGACCCGATGTCCGGCTTGGAACAGCGCGATGCCGGCTTTGACATGAACGGCCAGATGCGCGGCGTGTTGGAGTCAGTCTATTTCGATTTCGACAAGTCCAGTATCAAGACTTCCGAGCGCGGCAAACTTGAGGCCGCCGCCAAATACCTGAAGGACAACCCCACGCATCGCCTTTTGCTAGAGGGTCATTGCGACTGGCGTGGCACCGCGGAATACAATCTCGGCCTCGGTGATCGCCGTGCGAGTGCGGCCAAGCAATTCCTTGGCACCTTGGGCGTCTCCGCCGACAAACTGGAAACTCTTTCCAAGGGTAGCCTTGAAGCGGTTAAAGACGCCGACAAGGGAACTGCCGCCAAGGATCGCCGCGTGGAACTCGTGGTGGTCAAGTAACGGGACCATTCTTTTTTGCCATGTGCAAAAGCCCCGGACCAATCCGGGGCTTTTTTGTGCCCAAAGCAGGGAACAATAACTGATGCTCCGAGGGTGAAGGTGGGTCATGCACGCTGCATGTGGTCAGTTATCCCCCAGTGCACGCTTTGTGTGCCCGGATTACCAGGGGTTATCTGCTGCGATAGCTGGTAAGACCGATGCCGGGCAGCATGCGAAGGCTCAGAAGAACTATCACCTTTGGGGTAACATTCACTGGCTCCAGGCACAGACCAAAATCAAGGATGCGCGGTGCGGCGCAAAATTTCTTCGATGGTCGTGATCCCTTTTTCCATTACTGCAAGATTGAAGCCCTCGTTGGGCGCGTGGAGATTATCTTCGGGCAGGAACAAGCCCATCAGGATCGCATCAAGATTGAGCTCTTTTTTCAAATCCGCGATGAGCCCAACACTGCCGCCCTCACGCAAATACAACGGGGCCCTACCCCAGATTCTTTTCACCACGTCGTCGGTCGCCCGAAAGGCTCGGGCCAGCACCGGGGATTGATCCACGGGCGTGTTGCTCCGGTCCGGGGGCACGACCAAGTATGGCGTGGCCACATGTTGCGGCGTGAGCTTCACCTTCAAGCCGGCGGGCACCCGGGCCCGGATTGCCGAGAAGATCAACTCCTGCATTTTCTCCGGCGTTTGATTCGGCACCAGTCGGCAACTGATTTTTACCCGGGCCTTGGTGGGAATTACCGTTTTGGATCCCTCGCCCTGATAGCCGCCGCCGAAGCCGTTGAATTCCAAAGTGGGCAGAAAGCGGATGGCTTCAAAAGGCGTGTAGCCCGGGGGCACATGGAATTTTTCGATCCCGAGGAATTCGGCAAATTGCGCCTCACTTAATCCCAATTGAGCCAGTTGCTCGCACTCCCACGGTTCCACCTCAACCACGGAATCATAAAAACCGGGTAGGTTAACGCGTCCGTCTGGCGTATGCAAAGACGCACACAGTTCCGCCAGACCCTGGATGGGATTCAGGAGCATGCCACCATACATGCCCGAGTGCAGATCGACGCGCGCATTGCTCAGTTCGATTTCAAAGCAGACCATGCCACGCAGACCGACCGTGATCACCATTTGCCCGGCATTGGGTATGCCAGTGTCGGAGAGGAATACAAAATCAGCCCCCGCAAGTTTGTCCCGATGCTGCCGCAGGAAGGACTTGAAATTCTTGCTGCCGATCTCCTCCTCCCCCTCGATGACAAAAGTGATGCGCAAGGGCAGATCCGGTTCCTTTTCGAGTAAACGACCCACGGCTGTGATATGCGCCATCAAGT
>JAIPJW010000070.1 GCA_021734075.1 Cephaloticoccus sp. | reverse complement strand
AGCCAAGGGTGCGAAGGGCGGTGAGCAGTTGGAAGGGCCAACGGGCGGCGTGCAAATTGCCGACGATGACGACGTCAGGGTTGAAACGGGCCACTTCGGCAAGGAGGCCGGCGATGACGCCGGCGTCGGATAGTTTCTTGCCGCCTTCCAGATGATCAACATCCCGAATGCCCAGCCACAAGGTCGGATCGACATTCCGAGTGGCCACGACTTCCAGTTCGATCTGACCGGGTGCCCAAGCGAGAACTCCGGTCTCGATGCCGAGGCTGAGGAGAGCCTCAACCTGACGGGCTTGGGCGATGCCGGCGCCGTATTGGAAGCTGACATCGTTCAGAAAGAGCACCCGCCGCGGCAGTTGTGATGAGCGAGATTGTTCGACGGGGACAGTCATTGTTGGGCTGGCTTGCGGAAGAGAAACACGCCAGTGACGGCAGGACCGACATGGCTGCTATAGCATTCGTCGATGAACTTAAGCTGCGACTGCAGATGGAGTCGGATCTCGCTCAGAAACTCTTCGTCGAACTGCATGCAATATTTCAAGTAAGTGTGGAAGAAGACACTGAAGCCCTCGAATTCCGGGGCCTCCGGCGGGGCAAAGTCGCTAAAGGTGGCATTGGGAAAATATTTCAAGTGGAGGCCGTGGGACTGGGCCAGGTCCGACAGATCGTGGGTGGTGAAGAGATGCTTGTCCTCTGCGGTCACTTTCACGAGATCGCGCCGGCAGTAGAATTGCACGGTGTCGGTGAAATTGGTGAGTTGGGCCTGCCAGGCTGGTTTCATGGTCACACCCGCGGCCTTGAGGGTTGGGGCGATGGCCTGAGCGACCGCGGCCATGAGCACGTAACCGGCTTCGACCGGTTCGGCGCCCATGGCGATGGCGCCGCCGGGCCGAAGGGTGCGTGCACAGCTGGCAAAGAACTCCTCAACTTGCAGGATGTGGTGCAGGGTCGAACGCATCGCGATCAACGAGAACATTTCCTCCGGAAGCTGGCCCAGGTCGTCGGCGTTGAGCAGGGCAAAGTGCAGTCGGGTCGCGTCGGGCTGTGGTTCGACGAACTGGTTTTGGGTGATACGCAGGAAAGTGGGCGACGGATCGGTGACGAGAAAGTCCGGCCCCGGGTAGTGGCGGGCGAGACCGTAGCTCAGCCGTCCCGTGCCGCAGCCTATTTCCAACGCCGGACCCGAGGTGTCGACGGCCTGTTGCTGCAACAAGATGCAGAGACCCTGGCCCTCCTCCGGCTCGGCGGTGCCTACACCGTATTGGGCGTCATAGAGATCCTCGGCGTGGGCATAAGGTCGTTCGGGGGAAATCCGGAGCAGGCCGTGCCATTGCGGCAGCGTTTTGGTCCATGAGGTGAAATCGGCGGAGGGCATGGATGCGTAAGGGTTATGGCGCGGCACGGTGGGCAGCGTTGACGGCGCGCAATTCAGGCAGGTAGGGGACATGGTCTCCGCCGGTCTTTTGTTTTTCGTGTTCGCGGAAGATGGCGAGGATTTCGGGAATGGAGAGAACGGTGGCGCCGGCGCGGGCCATCCGAACCCACAGGTCGTAGTCCATGCTGTAATACAGATCCTCGCGAAGATGCCCGCCGGCGCGCTCGAACAGCTCGCGGGTGAAGAAAACCTCGGGTTGGTGGAAGAAGTCGCCCTGCAACCAGCAGTTGTCCAAGTCGAGCAGACCGGCCAGAGGCAAAGGCACGATCTGACCGGTGGGCAGGGTGCATTGATGCACGTGGCGCGGCAATGCGGTGAGGTCTGCCACCCGGGCGCAACGGCCGACCAGCATGTCAGTTTTGTGCAACAGGAAGTTCTGCCCGACGGTGAAAAGTGAACTCGGGGCCAGGCGGTCGTCGCTGTTGAGCCAAGTCAGGATTTGGCCCGTGGCGCGGCGGAAGCCCTTGTTGAGTGCCTCCGACTGCCCGCCGTCCTTTTCGCTGACCCACCAGGCCAGTTGTGAGGTATATTTCCGAATGATCTCCACCGAACCATCCGTCGAGCCACCGTCGACGACGATGTATTCCAAATTGGGATAATTCTGGTCCAGCACCGACCGGAGGGTCGCTTCAAGATAGGCGGCC
Organism: Cephaloticoccus sp.; assembly: GCA_021734075.1. GTDB lineage: Bacteria > Verrucomicrobiota > Verrucomicrobiia > Opitutales > Opitutaceae > Cephaloticoccus. The sequence goes on along the minus strand of JAIPJW010000070.1, from coordinate 15,588 downwards.
TGATTATAGCTGACGGTGACGACCGTGATCCTGGGCCACTCGCCGGGCTGAGCAGGGCGGGGAGGAAAGGCATCCTGGGCCCGGATCCGGGGCCAGTTGGCCTGGGGGCGGGTGGTGGGCAGGCGTGGGCCCAGCCAGTCCGTGGGCGGGCGGAGGCAGAGGAGCGTGTCGTCCACGAGTGGCAAACGGGCTTCGCCAGCCGGCAGCCAAAGGGGGCTTGGATTGGCCCGGGAGATGAGAAGTTGATGATGGGGTTGCAGGCGGCCGAGCACGCAGGGCAGCACCTCGGCGGCGTGTGTGCTGTCGAATGCAATGGTGTCGAAGTCAGCAAATCCGGCGCTGTAGCCCGTGTTTCCGGTGGGCCGTCCTTCACGCTGGCCGAAAAGCATGTAATGTTCCCAGCCGCTGCCGAGTTGCCCAAGTGCCACGGCTGCGCCCACATCCGGATTGGCTTGCAGATAGGCTTGCTCGTTGAAGAGGGAATCGATCAGGGAGAGCCATTCCATGGCGGTCTCTCTCCAGAAGCGGACGACGCCGTCGCTTTTATTGACAATATCGTCCGGACAGCCAAACACCTGCACCATGGCCCCCATGCCGGCCAGCCACACAAACTCCGGCATCAGCGCGGGATGATAGCGCAGCACGGCCACCTTGTGAATCTGGCGGGCAAAAGGAGCGAACTGCTGCCGCAAGGCATCCAAATCAACCGCGGGAGGTGTTATGGGCGGCAGCACCCTGAGTTTCTCTTCGGCGGACTGAAGGCGGGCAGTGAGCGAGGCAATGCTGTCATCGCGTTGGGCGGCGAGCTCCACGTGGGATTTAATCTCCTTCTCCAAGCTCTTCAAGTAGGCCACGTTTCTCTCCAAATCAGTGTAGGCCTCGCGCAATTTGCCCTGATAGAAAGTGATTGATTTAAGGCGTTCAGCACGATCGATCTCCGCGATGCGGAGCTTGTCGACCGACTCCTTCACGGCCGCTTGGGCCTCCTTTTCGCGATCAACGCTTCTTCGTCTCGTAGCCCGGGCTTCCAATGCTGCAATCCGGGCTTCTGCTTGAGCCTGAGTGGTCGCAGTGCGGTTGGAAGCCAAGGCAGCCAAACTGGCGTTGTTCTCACGCTTGGCTTCACGCAAGAGCCGGTGTAGATGCGGTAGGGCTGCAGCGATGCGTGGGTCGTCCGTCTGGACTGGTGGGACAAGGTCGGGATCGAGGGCGCCCGGTCCGGTCCGGTCCGGCAGTTGCTGCAGATAAGGTCGGTAAAGCACTTCGCGCACTTCAGGGGTCGGATCCAGATCATACCGGTGTAATCCGGCATCATAAAGTCCACTGCCTAGGTGGGTGAGATCACTGAAATGATAGCAAACAATGGCGTCGTCACCAATCTTGGGGCCATGCTCGGTTGCACTGACGCTTTGGTTCTTCAGGCGCCACGGTCCGGCCAAGGTGCCGGCAGGGGAAATGACGGTGGCTTCCTTGTAATGCACCGGCCAGACATCAAGGTATTTCTGGTCCAGATAGCGGGTGGTTTCGAGGATGCGGAAACACCAGCGGGCGCAGCGTTCGGCCCAGTCGGCGGCGCAGCGTTTGCCCGCGGCATCGTGTCGCAGCGAGACCCAACCCGAATCATACCGGCCATACGCGGTCAGGTGCTCAAGGACCGGGGCGTATTGATGAGGGACGATGGCGATGGATGCGGCCGCCAGAGACTTGAAAATTGGCTCCGGTGTGCTGTAAAAAAACTGGTCGGCATCGAGCAGGGTCAACCACTGACCGGCCGGGATTGAAGACAGGAGATGCCAGAGCAGCCAGGGTTTGCACGTGGCAAAAAATTCCGGGGCCTCACGGTCCGTCCGAGCCGCCGCCAACTGAGGATGGGCGTCGAGCAGCTCACTCAGATCGAGCACTTGAACCTGTGGCAGGTTTTTCGCACGCAGGTCCAAGGCAGCAGCCTCATCCAAAGCCAGAATTGTCAGGACGAATTCGCCTGCGTGACGCAGGAGGGATTGATGCAGGGCCAGGCCACGGGGCAGGTATTCAGAGTCTAAAGGGGTGCAGTAATGGCGCATTGAAAACGGAGTCAGGTCAGCCAGAGCGGCAGGCTAGCTGCGTAGCGGGAGCAAGATACACAGACGAGCGTTGACCATAAGGTCGAACAGGCAATGCGTTAGTGACCGGCAAAGCCAGAGGAAAATGTCCCGAATGAACCGACGGCAGGAAGGGATGCGGCGGATAATCAGCCGAGCTGAAGAGAACCCTTTTTCAACAGGAAAACCCCCGTGATGGCGGGGCCGGGATGGACACGATGACAATCATCGATGAATTTGAGCTGGGGTTGAAGGTGCCGGCGGATTTGATCCATGAAATCGGGTTCAAAGAGCATGCAGAATTCCATATAGATCAGGAAAAAATTGCTGAAGCAATGGAAGCTGTGGATGTAGGGTGGAGCAAAATCACGGAACGCCGCCGTCGGGTAGAACTTCAGGTTCAGACCGTGGGTGGCCCCGAGTTCTGACAATTCGTGCGGATGGAAGAAATGTTTGTCCTCGGCGTAGGTCTTATCGAGGTCGCGATTGCAGCAATATTGCACGGTGTCGGTGAATTCGTTGAGCTTGGCGATCCAAGATGGGCGCATTTCGACCCCTGCTGCCTTCAGGGCGTTGGGGATGGATTGGGCGACGGCCGCCATGAGCAGGTAGCCGGCTTCGCAGGGTTCGGCACCCATGATCAGGGCGCCGTCGGGGCGTAGCACACGTGCGGCAGCGGCGATGAACTCCGGCACATTCAGAATATGGTGCAGGGTGGAGCGCATGACAATGACGGAAAACATGCCGGCTGGTAGTCTGCTCAGGTCGTCCGCATTGAGCACCGCGTAGTGGCGCCGGGTCTGGCCGGGAAAATCGCTATCGAATTGTTCCTTGGTCAGTCGTAAAAATGTCGGAGAGGGATCCGTGATTAGATAGTCCGGCCCGGGGTAATGGCGGGCCACACCATGGGTCAGGAAGCCGGTGCCGCAGCCGACTTCCATCGCCGGACCGGTGGTGTCGACCCCGTGGATCACGAGTAAATTGCATAGGCCTTCACCCTCGCCAGGATCCGGGGCGGACACGCCGTAATGGCTGTTGTATTGCTCCTCATCGTGCATGTAAGCCCGCTCGGCGGAGAGTTGTAGCCAGCCGTGCCATTTGCTGAGTCCGGCGATCCATGCGGGAAAGGGTTCAGGAAGCGTGATCATGTGCGGTTGGATCAGGCGGGAGATAGGAAGGAAGTGCTCACGGCATGCATCTCCTGGAGTGCGGCCGGTGAACGGGATTGGGCGGGCGCCAGATATCGAGCCAGGATTTCAGGAATGGGGAGAATCGTGGCTCCGGCACGGGCCATGCGCAGCCAGAGGTCATAGTCGGCGCAGTGTTGCAGGTTTTCGGACACCTGTGCCCCGACGCGATCGAAAATACGGCGGCGGAAAAATACCTCGGGTCGGGCAAAGAACCAACCGTTCAGCCAGCACCGTTCCAAATCTGCCAACTCCGTCAGGGGCAAAGGCTGCACTTGTCCGAGGGCGAGGACGCTGCGGTGAATCTGGGGCTCGATCCCGATCGAGCGGTCAAGAACGCAACGACCGGCGAAAAGGTCGGCATCGTGCAATAGAGATTGCTGGGCAACGGTGAAAAGACTGCCCGGAGTGAGTTGATCTCCGGCATCGAGCCAGACGAGGAGGGAGCCCGTGCTTTTGGCGAGTCCCTTGTTCATCGCCTGGGCTGGTCCTGAGTCTGTTTCGCTGATCCACCAGGTGAGTTGGTCTGCGTGTTGCCGGATGATCGCGCAAGAGTCGTCAGTCGATCCGCGGTCCACCACGATATATTCGAGGTTCGGGTAATGCTGGGTTAGGACTGAACGTATGGTTTTGGCCAGCCCGGAGGACTGATTATGATTAGTCGTCACAACGGTGATCTTGGGCCACACGGCTTGCTGGGCAGGGGCCGCTGGATAGAACTCCACGGGGGCAGATTTTGAACGGTGACCGACGGGCAAGGCGGATGGGAGACGCGGGCCCAGCCAACTTATGGGTGGACTTGGGCAGACGAGGAGGTCGTCGAGCACGATTTCCCGGGGGGCATCAATTGGCAACCACACCGTTGGAGGATTGAAGCTACTGCTGATGATGAGCTTGTGGTAGGATTGCAGTCGTCCGATCATGCATGGCACCAGTGGTCCGGCGTCGGAGCTGTCGAACGCCACGGCATCGAAATCGGTCAGGCCAGAGCGGTAGTTCGGTGTGCCGGAGGACCGGCCCTCGTGCTGGCCGAAGCGTTGATAATGGTCCCAGCCGCTGGGGAAGTCACCGCTTGCCACGGCACCGGCGATATCCGGGTTGGCGGCGAGGTAGGCAGCATCATCGAAGACACTGTTCAAACCGCCGAGCCATTCCCAAAGCGAGCCGCGCAGGTAATGCACGCCGCCGGATGTTGTGCTGACAAGTTCTGGTGGACTGTCCAAAACTTCGATGCTTACGCCTTGCGCAGACAAGGTCAGGATGGTTGGCAGGAGGTTTGGATTATAACGGGCGATGAGGAGGCGACGGATGGCTCCGATGTGAGTTTCCCAAGCGAGATGCAACTTGGTTGGGTCCGGCCTTTCGGCGCCGGTCTGCCGAGCCGCCAATTGTTCCTTGAGATTGTTGATATAGGTCTCGCGCTCGATGGCGACCTTCCGGTGTGCGTCGGCTTCGGCCTCGAGTTTCTTCACATAGGAAACGTTTCGCATCAGATCGAGGTGAAAGGCCTCGAGTTTGTCGCGGGTGTCGAAAAAATCCTGACGCTGCTCATTGCGCTCCTGCTCCACTTGCTGCGTGTAGCGGGCCTGCTCGCGTTCGCGGGCGAGCAATTCGTCCACCAGAAGACGGGATGACAATCGTTCCTTTTCCAAGGTCAGCTTGGCCGCAGCCAGCGCCAACTCTGCCTGCTGCAATTGTGACCAAAGCTGAGACAGAACTGTGCCGCAGCGAACGTCAAGCGGGTCGGACGGTGGCACAATATCGGGTGGGGGTGTGGCCTCCCCGACCAGTTGGCGAAGATAGGGCAGGTATATATCGCGACGGAGAATATCACCAAGCTTGATCTCGTGATGGTGAAAGCCCGAATCGTAAAGCTGTTCACCGAGATGAACCAGACTAGCAAAATCGAAGCAGATCAATGGTTGCCTTTCGATGAGCAGTCCCGTCGGACCTGTGACGGGCGGGCGATCGCCGACGTTCCCTGCGGCTGCAGCCACTCCCGGGTGCGTCAGACTGAGTGTGCCGGGGAATCTTCGGTGACAAGCATCCAGATATTTTTGATCGGCGTAACGGTCGGCCTCGCAGAAGCTGAAGCACCACTCGGCGCATTGCTGCGCCCACCATGCGGCGCAGGCCCGACCGGTCTCGTCGTTGCGGAAGGTGATCCACGCGGTGGAATATTTTCCCTGACGCTCCAAGTGGGCAAGCTGAGTGTCGAGCCGGCGTGGCACAATGGCGATGGAAGCGGCGCCGATTTCCTGCTCCACCGGAGCGGGTGAGCTGTAGAAATACAGGCTAGCATGCAGGTAGGTCAGCAACTCACCCGGGGCCAATTGTGGGAGCAGGTGATGGAGCAGCCATGACTTGCAGGTGAGGAGGAACTCCGATGGAGTCCGGTCATGCTGGGCGGGCGTAAGGGACGGATGCGCCGCGAGTAAATCTGCGAGGGACAGCACCCTGAGGCTGGCTGAGGTCAGATCATGGAGTGCGTGTTCGGAGGCATCATCCAAACAAAGCACGTAGAACGTGCGGTCACCGATGTGGGGGGACAACGACTGCAACAAGCAGCGGCCTTGGGCCAGCGAGGCAGAATCCAAAATGGTGCAGTAGGAAGGCATTCGAACTGGCGGATCAGGCGGATGACTGAGTCTCGGGCTTTTTATTGTTTGCCTGCAATCGAGCCGAGAGGTCAGCAATGATGGCATCCTTGTCGTTGCTCACTTTGATATGGGCCTGGATTTCCGCCTCGAGGGTTTTGAGATACTTCACGTTGCGTTCGAGATCAGCGTAGGCGGTCTTCAACTTCTCCTGGTAAAAATGAATCGACTGAAGCCGCTCTGCGCTGTCCCGCTCCACCTCCCTGAGGAGTGCGACGGTATTGTCCTGGTCGGCGCGGGCTTGATCGCGATCTTTTTCAACCAAACGCAGGTAGTCGATGGCTTGCTGGGTGGCGGCCCGGTTTTCCTCGATGGCCGAAAGTCGCACGGCCCGGTCCAACTCGGAGGCGCGCAGGCGTTCGAGCAGATGGGGCAGGGCCAGGCCGCAGCGCGGGTCGTTGTGTAGGGCGGGAGGCACCAGTTCGGGCGTGGCTGCTTCAACCTCCTCGAAGTGGTGAAGCGCATGGAGGTAGGGTTGATAGACCAGAGTGCGCAGACCCTCGGAAAGGGTGGCATCGTAACGGTGCAGGCTCGGATCGAACAACTGGCTTCCCAGCGGCACCAGGGCGTGGAAATGATAAAAGATGAGAGGTTGTCCTTCTATCTGTGGACCGGCCGGCCCGGCGGAGATTGTGGCATCGCGGATGTTCCACGGCGCAGCGTTTATCCCCGGATTGGTCAGACTGACGGTGCCGGGGAAACGCTCGTGCCATGCGTCGAGATATTTCTGGTCGGCATAGCGGTCAGCCTCGAGAAGATTGAAACACCAGGCGGCGCATTTTTCCGCCCAGTCGGCGGCACAAGCCAGACCCTGTTCGTCTCGACGGAAGGAAACCCAACCGACATTGTAGCGACCGTAGCGAGCCAGGTGCCCCAGTGAAACGGGAAAGCGGTGTGGGGTGATGGCGATTGAAGCTGTGCCGATGGCCTCGTATATCGGATCTGGAGAATGAAAGAAAAACAGATCTGCATCCAGATAAGTGAGCAGCTCACCGGCGGGTAACTGGTCGAGGAGATGGCGCATCAGCCACGATGTGCAGGTAAAATAAAATTCGAGTTGGGTCCGATCGGTTTGTGCCGCAGCCAATGCGGGGTAAGAACCGGTCAGATCTTTCACCGTTATCAATCGAACCCGAGGAAGGGCCTTCTCCTTGAGGATGGTTTCCACTTCCTCGTCCATGCAGAGCACCACCAATTCGAAATCACCGGCATGAGAGAGGAGAGACTGATGCAGACCCAGGCCACGGGATAAATAATTGGTGTCGAAATACGTGCAGTAAGTTCTCATGGGGATCGCTGAAGGGCCATGCCTTTGAAAGTGAGCTCAACGCCATCGAGCAGTTGTCGGTCGACGGCATCAAATTCGTCCTTGATTTCCCAACCGACCGGCAGATTTTCCCGCAGACGAGGGCGGCTGAAAAACCAAGCTGGGTAGGATGCAGGATAGATTCGTGGTGATACCGTTTCAATGGTTAGACGATCTCTTGGGGCGTCGATCAGAGGAGTCCGATCGAGTATGATCCAATCGAAACTATGGGAGGCGGCCTCGCGTAAGAACCCCCATGGATCGGGCAAACACTGCAGCACACCTGACAATAAAAGGACGGTGGGGTGGCGTTCTGCGAGGCAGTGTTCGATGGAGGGGTAAAATTTCAGCTGTTCATTGGTGAACTCGGATTGTCCACAGGCTACATGGGCTGGTTGTTCCACTATGCTCCATTCCATTGCCAACAGATTCGTCAGAAAATCCCGGCAGTGAAAAAAAGTGCTGCCGAGTGAACCACCGAAATCCAACACCGAGAGTCGTCCGGAATTTTCCTCGGCTGCACGGGTTAGTAATGCAATAAGGTTCTCGGGCTTCTCCATCTTATCAAAAGTCACGGAGTCGCGTTCGAAAACGGCTTCGCCTCGAAGGACCTTGTGGAGCGCGACTCGGGTTCGCTCGAGGATCGCGGCTTCTTCATAACCGGTTGAAATGGCCTTTGCCTCGGCAAATGAGGCATAGTCGCCGGAATAGGCCACGTCGACATCCTGTGGAGTGGGAGGGTATACACTCATGGCAATAATTCCGGTTTTTAGGGATTAAAGGTGTCTGCCCAGAGCGGATTCTGTTCAAATCCATGTTGGATCAGTTCTCGCCCAATAAGTTGGTTGAGTAAAATTGCATGCTCCTTGTCGAACCAGTTTTTCCAGTCTCCGGAGCGTCCCTGACGAAAAAAATCACGTTTGTTACCGGCGAAGATTTTGCCAAAACCTGTATCGTAAACCTTTTGAACTTCGTTGCAGCTTTGCCTCACTGGAAGCTGCAGGTAATCAGTCACTCGAGTTAGGGTGGGTATGAAATTCACTTTGAGTTCCTCGTAGGTCAGATAGCAGATGCCTCTGGTTTTCTTGGCTGAGGAAATATGAGAAACCCAATTCTCGGCCTCGGAACGTATAAAGTCTGCGAACGCTTGCCGGTTGAACACAGGTTCGGTGCCGCCGCGGGAAACCAGCACCGAGGTTCCTTGGATGTGTTCTGTGCCAAGTTCCTCACCGCCGGCATAGGCCTGCTTAAAGAAATAGTAACTCAGAAGACAGTCTCGGGCATCGCGCGCTATGTAAATGATGGGGCCTTGGGCATGACGGCTTCTGAACCGATCCAAGTCATCGTGTGATTTGATGCAGATTGGCTGGTTGGGGCTTTGCCTTGGTTCGCACCAGAAATGAAAGCCTTCTTCCACTTCGCCGTGCAATTCGGTGTATAACTTGAACGGAGTATATGCCTCTCCACGAACTCCATCCAACAGCATGGTGAGGCAGTTGATCAACCATGTGTTGCCCGAGCGGGGAAATGAAACGACATAGAAGGAATTAGGCGGCAAGATGTCAGACATGGGTCATTTCTCGGGAGTAATTATTTCCACGGTGGAATGGCTGGGCAGGCCGGACAGCCCAAAATGCAGGAGCTGGAAAGGTGCGTGGTTTTCCCGTAGTCTCACCGTAAGGCTGGTGACTGAATGCAATTCACATATTCGGAGTTGTGAGGCCATGAAATCATCATAGCTGATGCCGGGTTGTAACAGTAAATCGGCCGAAATCATGTCCAACGAGATATCTAATGTGTAGTCTTCACAGGAAATGTTCAGTTCGGTATCCTGTCGGAATCTCATTCTGGAGCCTTTCTTCACCCGGGCCGGTCCTTTGACCCCGTCCTGCAAGGTAATTTTTGAGTGCACGGCCTGGCCCGTTTTATCACGAATGGTCACACATCCTACGCAGAATTCCATGTCATGCAGGATTTCGAATTCATAGAATATGCTCATTTTCTGGCCCTGGCGAAAATGTAAGCACGCTTCGCCTGCGGTATTGCAGACGGCGAGGAAACTGCAGCGGGCCCAGCCATTGCCCACTACGCGACAGCCCGAGGTGGATATTTCATTTTCCGGCGTCGGCCAATCAGGAATGGAGGCATTGCCCGTTAATGGGGTCGCTGGGGCCTCCGTTACCGCTGTGGACTGGGTCGCGAAGGTGGCTACTTTATCCTGCTGTTCGAGTTGAAAGTAGACTTTGGTCGCCTCGGTCGAGGGACCATGGAAAGCGACCTCTCCACGACGAAAAACCAAGGTTTGTTTGCAGAATTGTTGCACGGATCCGAGATCATGAGAGGCCAGAACGACGCATACTCCTTTGTCCAAAAGTTCGCGCATCCGCTCGTAACAACGTTGTTGAAAGAACACATCCCCAACGGATAGAGCCTCGTCGATAATCAGGACTTGAGGTTCCACTGCGGTTTGCACTGCGAACGCCAGGCGGACAAACATGCCGCTGGAGTAGGTTTTTACGGGCTGTTCGATGAAATCTCCAATATCGGCAAATGCCGCAATTTGATCATAGCGCTGGTCCACTTCCCGACGGGACAAGCCCAATACCGCGGCATTGAGGTAGACATTTTCCCGACCAGTGAAATCGGGATTGAATCCACTGCCCAGTTCCAAAAGGGCGGCTACGCGCCCTTCCACCCGGCTTGATCCACTCGTGGCCTGCAGTGTGCCTGCGATGATTTGCAGCAAGGTCGATTTGCCCGAGCCATTCCGGCCGATGATACCCAAACTCTCACCTTTTTTAACCTCAAAGGATACTTCCTTGATTGCCCAGAAATCACGATATTGTGCGTGGGCTTTCTTTCTCAGCCACTGCCCGGTTGAGGGTATCAAATTGGCCGCCCCTTCCATCAATGGGGAAGTGAGACGGGCTGATGGAGTGTTCCAAATGCGGTAAGCTTTGCTGATGCCCTGCGCGGAAATAACCGTAGCGTTATTCATGGCATGCGATGAGACTTTCCTGCCGGGGGATTACCCCAGCCAGCGGGGAAACCGCAGCGAGAATGCGGGGTGAGGTGAGCTTAACGGATGGATACGCTATATTGGACAGCTCTATGTAAAGTGTGACAGCCAAGATCATGCTTATATCACGTCAGCGAATGCAGGTTTCATTTTCTTAAACGCGAGATGGCCGATCATACAGGTAAACAGACCCACACCGTAGAGATAGAGGAGGTGATTATAGTTCATCGGCTGTGCCCAGAGTGAAGTATTGCGGGCCAGTTCAATAGCCAGCAAAAGGGGATTGAAACGTAAAAACATCCAAAACGGTGCGGGAATTTTTGTGGCCGAAAAGAAGACGGCACTCGAATACATCAACGCCATCGTCAGGAATTGCATGAGTTGCCCGATATCGCGAAAAAAAACCCCCAAGGCGGAGAGCAGCCAAGCAATCCCCATGCAGAGCAGCACCAATGGTGCAATAATGACCGGCAACCAGAGTAATTCGGGATGGATCGCTTGATCGAAAAGCACCAGGCATGACAACGCCAAGCCGAGACTGATCATGAGATGGAAGCCCGCGGCTCCGACGTTTGCGGCTGGGAGAATCTCGAGCGGGAAAACGACTTTTTTCACGAAATTCGGGTTGGCCACGATGATGGTGGGGGCGATGCCCATGACTTCGCCTACGAATTGGAACAGGGTCAGGCCAAAAAATATGCCGATGGCATAATCCGCACGGGTTTCATGCGGCAGCACGCCGAATTTACCGTCAAAAATAAAGCCAAAAACGAAGGTGTAGAGCCCCAGCATCAAAAGTGGGTTGAGGAATGTCCAGATCAGTCCCAGATGGCTACCCTTGTGCCGCATTTCCACGTTGCGCACGCTGAACTGCCAGAGGAGTTCACGGCTTTTCCACAGATCATAAGCAAATGGAATGATACGACGGAGCATTTTGTGAGAGGGTCCTTAAGAACGGCGGACTTACGCAAGTAAAGGATTTTGGGTGGCTATAACCTTGGATGAATCCCGTAACGATGGTTGGGCAGGACATGATTGCAATCGAATCAGGGGAGGCTGGTTTGTCCTTGGCTTGCTGAAATACGTAAATCAATCCTGCCGCTGAATCTGAAATAACTGTTGCAATCATCGGGGCAATCGAAGGGTTTTCATCCTTACACAACTATGAACTATTTCCTTCATAAACGGATCCTTGGACTATTCGGCATATTCGCGCTGGGTCTGGGTGGGGTTTGGGCGGCAGAAACTCCCCAGCTTGCCGAGGATATATTCCCTGAACTCAGGCAGATATTGGCAGAAGCAGCCAAGCAGTCGCCCCGCATGTTGGCCCAGGACCTCGACCTGTTGATGGCCGATGGAGATCTGGTCCAAGCCAAGTCTGGTATGCTGCCCAGGCTCGGGGGTTACTATCAAAAATCCAAAACCAAGGATGTGCGGGAAGATGTAACCGGCACGCTCGACTCCAACAAGACCTACTATAGTGTCTCGTTCAGTCAGCCGATCTTTCATTGGGGCGCGCTGCGGAACAATGCCAAGGCGGGAGAGATTCGTCGCTTGATTGCCGATGAAAATTACGCTGAGGCATACCGGATATTGGCGCAGGAAATCCGGGCGAACTATCTCGGATTGATCATGACCAAGGTGGGCGTTCGCGTTTCGTCATTCAATCGGAAGCTCGCCGAGGAGAAACTGGCGGTGGAGGAGGAGCGTCTGCAAAAGAAGGTCATTTCTGAAGGAGCCATATTTCAAACGCGCATCGATGCCGAACAGGCACGCCTGGCACTTGATACGGCCGAATGGTATTTTCTTAATGCCAAACAGGACTTTTCCCTGCTAACGGGCCAACCCCAGTTGACCGACGCCCAGATCCCCAATGGAATTCCAGGCCTGATGGAATCCAAACCCGCAATTGACCGCATGTTGGCCGGATTTTTGGCGCAAGCTGAGCCTAATACGGCCAGTGCCCGAATACTACGTCAACAGATTGAGATCGATGATTTGAACTACAGATCCCAAAAAACCGGACTGCGTCCCAAATTGAATTTTGTGCTTGGCGTGAGTCAAGATGAGCAAAGCTACACCACTAATCTGGCCCAAAAATACGCGCTGCAATCGCAGTATGCCGGACTGCAGGTGAGCTGGAATATTTTTGACGGCTTCGCCACCCGTGGAGCGGTAACCAGTGCCCTGGCCAGAAAGCGCCTCGATGAGAGGAATTACCGCGTTTTCACCGAACGACTTGCTCATGATGCCCGCAAGGCTGCCAAGGCAGTGGAACTGGCCCAGCGTCAGTTGGCCATCAGTGAGCGGTTGCTCGACAATGCCGGTAACTTTCTGGCCTACACCAAGGAGGACTTCAAGCGGGGGCAGGCTTCCGAGACTGCCGTCAACAACGCCCAAGCCAATTACAATTCCCTGGAGCACTCCGCTAATTCAGTGCGGCGCGACTATTTGCTGAGGGTATCTGAGTTTTTGTCACTAATTGAGGAGGCCGGTGTCAGCAAAAACTGATATCTAAAAATACGGATCTATTTTATATGAGTCTGGGCAAAAAACTTCTTGGTGTTGCAGTGATGGCCACCGTCTTGGTCCTGGGTTACATTTATTTCTCGCGACCCACAGCATTGGTTGCGGAGGTGACTAGCGGACGTGCGGTCAAAGCGGTGCCAGGCAGTGTCATTGTCCAGGCCGAGTTTGAAATGGAGCTGAAGAGCGAGGTCGGGGGGCGCGTGGTGAAAAGTAATCTCGATCCCGGCAAAACCGTGGCGGCCGGGGAGGTGCTTTGTCAGCTGGATACGGGGGATCTCGAACTTGAAATTGAAAAAATCACCAATGAATACGAAACCGCCAAGAAGCGCATTGCGGTGGGTTCGTCGATCGCCCTTGAACTCCAGAATGCCCAGGATGACCTGAAGAATTACGAGCAACTTTATCGTTCGGGCAATTTCCCTGAATCGGAGTTGGTGAAAAAGAGGCGCGGGGTTAAGCAAATCGAGCAAAGCTACGCGCTGGAAAAGGTGAACAATGCCCAGTTGCTCGAGGGCTTCGAAAACACCCTTCGCGTCAAGCAACGTCAGCTGGAAAAAATGACCATCGTGGCGCCGTTTGATGGCGTGGTTTCAATGGTTTATGCCCGCCCCGGTGATTTGATCGGAGGTAATTCCTCCATCGCCACATTGATTTCCACCAGCCGCACGGTTGAGGCCAAGATCAGTGAGGAAAACTTTGCCGATTTGAAGGTGGGCCAAAAAGCCTCAGTGCGTTTTCTTCCCTACGGGGCTTGGTTGTATGACGCCACCCTGGTCAAGATCCTGCCCACAGCGGATCCTGAAACCCAGCGCTACATTGTGCATCTGGAGGTCAAGATTGAGCCTGAGAAATTGGTCCCGGGTATCACCGGTGAAGTCACCATCGTGGTCGGTGAACGGGACGCTAAGGCCAAAATTCCACGCCGAGCCTTGTTTGGGAATTATGTCTACGTGGTCGAGGACGGAACCGTGCATCTGCGCGATGTGGAGACTGGTTTTGTCAGTCTCACGACGGTGGAAATCTTGAAAGGATTGACCGCAGGGCAGCAGGTTATCGTGGACCAGTTGGACCGTTTTCGGGAGGGTGACCGGGTCAGGCCGGACCTGGTGGAACGGGTTGAGAAAAAATAAGCCGCTGCGTCGGCCTTTCCGCACTGCACCATGTCGCCAAACCTGCGCATCGCCTACCGTTTTCTGACCGCCAAGAAACGGGCCATGCTGATGAGCCTGTCTTGTATCGTGCTGGGGGTGGGCTTGTTTATTGTAACGCAGGCCACGACCAGCGGGTTCGAGGATTTTTTCATTCGCACCATCTTGGGCACTAACGGTGCAATTCGCATCGAGGATAAAATTCAGGACACCATGCAAAGCATGGCGGCCGGTGGTTACGGCTCGGATTTTGAAATCAAGCAAACTGAAGGGCGCAAATACATCGAGGGAGTGGAGGAGCCGAAGCTGGTTATCGATGCGCTCAAACGATTTCCGAATGTTTTGGCGGTCTCGGAAGTGCTCTACGGTTCCGTCATAATCAAGAGTTCCTTCAAGAACGAGTCGGTAAAAGCCTACGGAATCAATCTTGAGGACCACATGCGGGTTTCGGAGTTGGGTAACCAAATCGTGCGGGGTGACCTGAGCACTTTCAGCAGCACACCATCCGGAGCCATGCTCGGCCGGGAGATGGCGAACCGTCTTCTCTTGGACGTAGGAGATTCATTCATTCTTGAAACCAGCGACCAGCATCGTCGTTATCGGGTATCCGCGCTTTATGAGACGGGAGTGAGTGATATCGACAAAGTCAGGCTGTATTTGAACATGGGTGAGGCGCGGTCTCTGCTGCGCAAACCGACGGGAGCTTCGTTTTTGCAGATCAATCTGATCGACAAGGATCGCGCACCCGAGGATGCCGCGCACATGAGCGAGGTGCTCCACTACAGTGCCAAAGCGTGGCAGGATCGGGAAGTATCGTGGTTGCAAGCGTTCCGAGCGCTGGGATTGTCCTCGGCTATCACGGTATCGGTTTTCACCCTCATTGCCGGTCTGGCGATGTTTAACACTCTGGCCATGATGGTCATGGAAAAAACCAAGGAGATCGCGATCCTGCGTTCCATGGGCTATACGCGGGAAGATATTACCAGCATCTTTCTTTGGCAGGCAGTCATCGTGCTGACCATAGGATCAATCATCGGCATGCTGGTCGGGGCTGCGGTTACTTATGGGGTTTCCCGCATCCCCATCGGCATTACCGGCATCTTCAAGACAGAGCATTTTCTTGTTTCATGGAACCCATGGCATTACGTCGCAGCGACATCCACGGCAATTGTCATGGTCATGCTCGCCAGTCTGGTGCCGGCTCGGCGGGCCGCCCGTCTGGAGCCGGGTGATGTAATTCGTGGCACGGCACAGTAGATAACCACCATGAGCGCACCATCTGAAATCGCACTAAGCTGCACGGATATCCAACGCTACCTTGGCCAGGGCGAGGGTCGGGTGCATGTGCTTAAAGGCGTAACATTCGAGGCCCAGCGTGGGCAGGTATACGCCATTGTGGGTCCGTCCGGCTGCGGCAAAAGCACCCTGCTTTATCTTTTGGGACTGCTGGATCGCCAAGACGGGGGGGATATTTGGATCAATGGCAACCAGATGTCGCAGAGCAGCGATGCGGAACGCACCGCGGCGCGGGGGACCAATATCGGCTTTGTCTTTCAATTTCACTTTTTGATGCAGGAGTTTTCCGCTCTGGAAAACGTGATGATGCCCATGCGTAAACTGGGCCGGTTGACCCCGCCACAAATGGAAGAGCGGGCGCGGGA
>JAIPJW010000069.1 GCA_021734075.1 Cephaloticoccus sp. | reverse complement strand
CGGTAACCCCGGCGGCCGTTTTTCTTGGGTTAGATGAACTCGATCGAACCAAAGCAAAAGGCCGGCCACGGAATCGTGACCGGCCCTGTGGAAAAGCCTGGGGAGGGAACCTTCAGACTGCCTGTGCGATGGTCCGGCGATCCCGGGTGTAGTCGTGCAGGGCGATGACAAGGACGCCGGCGGCGGCCATGAGCGCGAATGCCATTTCGGCATTGATGAAGGTCCCGACGTTGAGCGTCAGGGCGAGAGAGGTGAGGATCAAAGTTTTCATGTCCTGAATACCCGGCAGGACACGAAAAGTTACAGCCATGCCCAAAAAAATGAGTCCCACCGCATTTCGGAGGCGTGTAACCCCATCCAACAACAAGCCCCGTTTCGTAGGGAAACGGGGCTGAGGCTATTAAGCAGAATAAGACGGGGTATGGTAAACTCGGCCTGAGCTCAGACCTGACCCTGCTTTACCCGCTTTCTAATCGCGATGGTGCCGATCAGGGCGACAGCCCAAAAGATCGCCGCGTAGGTGGAGTGGCCTGACCCCGTATTTGTCCCATGCTGTGCGCTAGGGTGGGGCATGAATCTTCCCTCAGTAATCGAAATTGGCCGTGAAGCGGTCACCGTGCTATCACTGGAACCCGGTCCACACGGCGACATTTGCGCGAATGTGGCCAGCCTGCCCGAGAGCATCGCGGGCAAACTCACCGAACGGGTGCTGATCCTGCGGCAGGGACCAAATCGTGAACCCGTGCGTCTGGTGGAATTGCCCACCGGATTGCGACTGAGGCTTCGCACCATCTACACCTGACTGAGCCCGGTCTGAGCGACTACTATTGGACTGGCGCAATCGCCTGTCGGGTGGACCGTGCGAGACATCGGACCGCCCCTTCTCCCAAAGCACCGTGCGTGGAGCGCGCGGTCCACCTAAACGCACGTCAGTTCATTATGCGAAGCACAAACACCCAGAATTTCTCCAAGCACCTTCGCATTAATCGACCTCAATCATCGCCTTGATGACTCGAGTTTCGGGCTTCGTCCAGGATTCGAAGACCGCCGGGACCTCCGCCAGTGATGCGCGGTGGGTGATCCAAGAAGTGGTGTCGATGCGACCCTCCTCGATGAGCTTGATGATATTCGTAAACTCGGCGGGCAGGGCGTTGCGACTCGAAAGCACGGTCAGTTCACGGCGGTGAAAGTGCGGGTCGTGAAACGAGACATCCGCCTGCACCAAACTGACCATGACCAGACGTCCACCCGGGGCGACGAAGTCAAAGCAGGCATTCATCGATTGCACATTGCCCGTGGCATCGAAAACCGCGGTGGGCAGGTCACCGTTGGTCAGGGCTTCAAGCCGGGCAACAACCCCGCCACCCCGCGCATCAATCTGGTCTGTAATGCCAACGCGATCGCGACAAAAGGCCAGTCGGGACTCACTTACATCTACGGCAATCACGCGGGCTCCAGCAGCCCGGGCAAATTGCATGACTGCCAGTCCGATGGGCCCAGCCCCAATCACCGCAACACTTTCACCTGCTTGCAACTGGCTGCGACCCACGGCATGGGCGCCGATGCCCAAGGTTTCCACCAGGGCCAATTGGTCATAGGACAGCATGGAGGAGTGGTGGAGTTTGGCCGCGGGCACCATCAGCTTTGACCGGTTTCCGCCATCGGCGTGCACGCCGAGCACCTGCAGCGTGCGACAGCAATTCGGTTTTCCCCGCGTGCAGGCGATGCACCGGCCACAATTCAAATACGGCTCCACCGCACAACGGTCGCCGATCGCCACGTTCTTCACATTGGCCCCGATCGCGAGCACCTCGACGCCAAGTTCATGGCCGAGAATTCGAGGGTAGGTAAAAAAAGGCTGGTGACCGGCATAGGCGTGCAGATCAGTGCCACACACCCCGACCCGATGCACGCGCACCAGGGCCTCGTCTGGTCCCGGTGCGGAGTCCGGTGCTTTGGTTTCCATGGCAACCAGTTTGCCGGGGGTTTCAAGGACAAGGGTCAGCATGGCATCACGGGAAGATGGGGTCGCGGTTTTCGGGCCGGCCGCGGGTGAAGTTGTGGTTGTGGATGGGATGGAGGATCTCACGCAATTTGGACAGTAGCTCGTGATCAATGGGGGCTTCCGCGTAGGCCACGTTTTTACGAATGTTGTCGGGGTTGGCCGTGCCGACCAGGGTGGTCGCAATGTCCGGGTGCGAGATGGAGAACTGCACGGCAAGTTTCACGATGTCCTCGCCGATGGATTGGCAATACTCCACCGCCTGCCGACAGCCCGCCATGATGACCGGAGAGGCCGGATGCCAACCCGGGGCCCCGCGTTCAGTCAACAACCCCATGCCGGTCGGGGAAGCATTGATGACGCCGACTCCCTTTTCGTGGCAACTCGGCAGCAGCGTCTCCAGTGACGTGTCGTTCAGTTCGTAATGACAAAAGGAAAGCACTGTTTCGATCAAACCCGGCGCGGCACGTTCCAAGCCCATGGCCAGCACTTTCAGCGGCAAACCGGTGATGCCGATGTGGCCGATGCGCCCGGCTTCCCGCAGCTTCACCAGCGCTGGCAATGTTTCGTCGATGATCTGGTTCAGGTCAGCAAACTCGATGTCGTGACACTGCAGGAGATCGATGTAATCCACGCCCAGTCGCACGCAGCTTTGGTCGAATTCGGCGGTTACGCGCTTAGCCGAAAAATCGAAGCTGTCCGGCCCGCCATACTGCCCCACCTTGGTCGCCAGATGGTAGTGGTCGCGCGGGACTTCGCGCAATGCCCGGCCCAGCACCGCCTCCGCCTTGGTCATCCCGTAATAGGGGGACACGTCGATGAAATTGATTCCGAGGTCCAGCGCCGTGTGGACCGTGCGGATGGCCTCGTGGTCATCGGTGGGACGAAACACGCTGCCCAGGGAGGAGGCACCAAAACTCAAGGTGGAGACTTTGAGCCCGGTGCGACCAAGGTCACGGTATTCCATGGTTGGCGCTTCGAGGATTTACTTGCCCGCCGCATCCCGCGGATGCATCAGCGCCAGGTGAACCGCACCGACTGCGCGCCCGGTGGCTTTCAGCCGTTCCAAATAGGCTGGCAGTGCGCCGCGGGTGTGCAAGGGACCGCCTTCCAGCATGACGGTGCGCATGGGATCCTCGGCATGAGTCGCGGTGGCCATCATCCCGGTCATCCATTCATCGAGCAGTGCCAGACCATGATCAGCGATGGCCGGATTGGCGGGAGCCAGATCGTGCTGCAAATGAGGGTCGGCCTTGACGTTGAACAACATGACCGGCGGGAAACCGTGATAGCCATCGTGATAGGAACGCATGAGCAGCCAGTCCGCCCACCGGACCGAACGCTGGCAACTCCACGCCATCTGCGAGAGCACCAGTTCGGAACGGTGATTGACCGGTTGGGCCGCCTTGAACTGGGAAGTGAAACTGTGCGCATCCCAATTCTCCGGCACAGTGCCACCGGCCAGTTCAATCATCGTGGCGGCCATGTCGCCCTGGTAGATCAACGAATCATCCACCCGACCGCGCTGGCCAACGAAATTCTTCGGCGGCCGGATGATCAAAGGCACCCGTGAGGTGATGGTATCTGCGGTCTGGTGGTCCCCATAGATGTTGAATTCCCCGAGGTTCTCACCGTGGTCGGAGGAAATGATGACCCAAGTGTCGTCGAGCCAGCCGCGCTTTTCGACCGCGGCAAGGATCCGCCCGATGGCTTGGTCGGCATAAAGCACTCCGGTGTCGTAACCGTCAAACATGCGCCGGGCATCCTCCATCGACCTGATCTCGTGCGGTTGGCGCGGGAATGGTTGCGCGTAAGGCCAATCGGCTTCGAAGCCCAACGCCTCACACGCAGAGTGCGGCCCGAAACCGGCCCGATGTTTCGCCAACACTTCAGGAGTATACCACGCGGGCAGGGGATCATTGGCGAAGGGCTCGCCGAATTCCGCCGGCGTATTGTAAGGCGTGTGCGGATCCCACAGGTTGACGTGCAAAAACCAATTGTCCGAGTCATCGGGCTGCCGTTGCACCCAATCAAGCGCCAGCGGCTCCACCTCGTCGGCGTTCTCCAGCCCGCCCCAGCCATTGTTGTGAACCTCGTTGAAACCGGCATACCAGTGCCAGGCTGAATGGCGTTCGCCAAAACTACTGATCGTCGCCGTGTGCAGTCCGGCCCGGTGCAGGCACCGCATCCAATTCGTTTGGCCCAACTTGGAAACAAAATCACGCCCGGCCCCTTCATTGAACATCTCCGCCGCGGTGCCGCCGTGGTTGACCACCCCGTTGTGAATCCCGAAACGACCGCTGAACAGCGCGGTGCGGGAGGGCAGGCAGGGTGCATCCGAGACATGACAACCGTTGAACCTCACGCCCTGGGCCGCCATGCGATCGATGCAGGGGCTCGTCGCGCGGTGATAACCATAACAACCGAGGTGATCGGCCCGGAGTGAATCGATGTCAAAGTAGAGTATGCGCATGATTGGGAATAACGTTGAGAAAGAGGTGCCAAGTGATGCAAACCACCGTGTGAACCGTCGCAATGTTTTTTGCCCGCAAATTACTCGCTCATTGGGTTGTAACGTCCTCGCGTCCAAGTCCGGTGCGACCCGGCGTCTCGTATTCCGACATCGACTCTGCATCTTATCTGGCTTCCTGCTGACAAACCGAGGGTCGACAAGATTTTCGGCATGGCATAATAGCTTATGTTGTTCCGAGTTCTTGATCCCTTTTGCCCATGACCACCAACATTTGCGCGCTTCGTCTGACCTTGGTCGTCCTGCTGTTGTCCCTCGTCCAGCTGTCGACCGGCCTGCGGGCCCAGTCGAGCGAAGTCGTGGAACTGCCGCCCTACGTGGTGGCCGAAACCTCCAACGCCCCGTGGCGCTACACGGAAATTCCCGGTGTCGAGTTTATCTCGCGCTGTCCCGATGCGCTGACCCGGCAGTTGGTCGTGAGCCAGTATCGGCTGCACGAATTGATCTCCTTGATGATTCCCAAGGAATTCCAGGTGCGACGGGACACGCCGGTGGTCTACGTCTATTTCAATGAGAACAACCAACCGGCCGTGAACCAGGAAATGGTGGAGAGCATCGAGTGACAGGAGAAGGCGGAGGCGAAAGCCAAGCCATCCCTGCAACGGGCAGACGCCGAATTGGATGTCGGCTACATGCCCAATTTTCGCTTTTGGGACCAGGATTCGCTCGCCATATTTTTCGTGATCAATCCCAATAGCAATGAACGGGAAGGAATCACCCTGGCGGCGGGCTATGTGCGCTATATACTGGAGAGTCGGACACCCGCGCTGCCGCGCTGGTTTATCGAGGGCATAATGGAATTATACGGGACGGTTCGTTTTACGGAACCCCCACTCAAAGCCGGTTTCGAATCGGGTGGAGTGGTTGATAATCCGGCCAATGCCCCGAACACGTTCCGCAGTGAGGTCACGGTGGACCCGGTTTTCTGGACATCCGATGCTGCGACCAGGAGAATGAAGAAGGATAACATGGCGAAGCTGAAGCTGCTGCCGCTCGGGGATCTATTCGCGGAACAATTGATCGAGGCCCGCCCAGCCGAGCAGCAGCAGCTCTGGCGCGCCCAAGCCTCGCTCTTCATTCGCTGGGCCCTGGATCCGGTCAAGGCTTCACCCGATGGAGCCGGGGTCAGGGCGCAGGCCTTGTGGAATTTTCTGCAGCGCAGTGCGGATGGGCCTGTCACCGAAGCTTTGTTCCAGGACTGTTTCGGCCAGGGTTACGCGGCGGCCGAGGCCACGCTCCGCGAATACCTGCCGCGCGCGCTGCGCAATTCCTACAGTCTGCGGACCGCCCAACCGATCAAGCCACCCAAGTTCACGCTGCGCAATGCCACGCCGTTGGAGGTCAGTCGCGTCAAGGGGGAATTGACCCGCTTGGAAATCGGTTACGTGCGCGCCCGTTACCCGGGCATAACGGCGAGCTATATCGAACAGGCGCGGCGCACGTTGCGCATGGCCTACGACACCGGGGAACGCGAGCCCCGGCTGCTGGCTGCGCTGGGCCTGTGCGAATGTGACGCCTTGGACGATAGCGCCGCCCTCCCGTTTCTCCAGGCCGCGACTGCCGCCAAGGTGTTGCGACCACGCGCGTATTACGAACAGGCCCGCATTGAGTTCAACCAACTCATCGCGGCGAAAGGCGAGACCAAGCCCACGGTCAAGGAATTGGGCAATGTGCTCCAACTCCTCGCCACTGCCCGCCAACAATCACCCGCCCAAGTCGAGGTCTACGAGCTTTATGCCAAGGTCGGGGTCCGGGGTGCCATGCCGCTGAGCAAGGTCATGGATGACATCCTCAACGAGGGGCTGCGCCTCTTTCCCCGGAACTTCCGCTTGATCATGGCGGTGTCCATCCTGCATGCGCTGCATGGTCGGATTGATGAGACCAAGGAACTGATCGCCCGGGGTTATGCCGTGACCGCCAATCCGGGGGAACGGGAAAAACTGGACCGTTTGCTGGCCGCGATCAACCGGGACATTGAGGACACACCTTGAATGCTGAAACATTCCCCGCAGCTTGCTCCGGGGAGTAGCGCTGGCGGAAGGACGGTGTTTAATTGCCCGGGACGGTCGGAGCAGGGTCACCGCACTCAGCCAGGCAGCGTCGGGGGCTCGTCACGGCGCATGCGGTAAAGTCGTTCGATGGCCACCCGCCAATGGGCATCCTCCTGTTCCCGCCGAACCACCATCCGGTATTCGGTTTCACCCGCGATGATGATAAAGACGAACAGCAACGTGCCCATGGCACTGTGCAGCCAGAAGGCCATGACAAGAATTCCCACGCCAGCCATAAATTTGCCGATCCCGGCTGCCCATTTGGTGGCCCGCAGATAGGTCAACTTCGTGGCGAGCACCGCGCGCAGGATCCGACCGCCATCCATTGGGAATGCCGGCACCAGATTGAAGGTGCCCATCAGGAGATTCGCCACGAACAGCTGCAGGATCAGACCGTTGAAAGAGTAGAGATATACCACCTCCGGCAACCTCGACACCGGCCACCACAACAATCCGGCGAGCACAAAGTTGACCGCCGGACCGGCGAGGGTGATCCACAGCTCCTTGCGGGGCTCGCGCGGGATGGAATCAAACTCCGCCATCCCGCCGATGGGCATCAGTAATATCCGCGAAACTCCCACCCCATAACGCCGGGCCATGAAGGAATGGCCCAATTCGTGCAGGACCACGCAGGCAAAGAAGGCCAGCACGATGATGAGGCTCCAAATCAAGCCCCGGGCAAACTGCTCCTGCCAACCTTCCCAAGCCACATAGCCCAACAGCAGAAAAAACGTCACGTGCACCGAGAGTTGGATTCCCCGGATCTTAAACAAGTTCATTGACCACGACAGCATCAACCCCAACAAACCCGTAAGCTGTGGATTCGCCAGTATCAAGTTGGCGCGGATCCAGCAGTGCTCCCGCCATGGCTGATACCAAATCCTCCTCCATTCTCCTGATCGACGACGACGCCGAGGTCCGCTATTCCCTCGCGCGCGTGCTGACCACCCAGGGTTATACGGTGAGTGAGGCGGGCAGTGGGGAAGCCGGTGTGGCCGCGGTGAAAAAGGGCCCGGCCCCGGACCTGATTTTTCTCGATATCCGCATGGGCGGGATGGGTGGCATCGAGGCCCTGCAGCATATCCGTTCCAGCAATCCCAAGCAACTGGTCATCTTGATGACGGCCTTTGGCACCGCCCAAACGGCCATAGAGGCGATGAAATACGGGGCCTTCGACTATATCATGAAGCCGTTCGACCCCGCCAAGGTGCTGGCCCTGGCGGCCCGGGGCATCCAGGCGCACGCCGACATGCGGGCGGTGGGTGACTACCAGCCCACGGTCAATCCGGATGACTATCGCGAGGGCATTGTCGGTTCCGCCCCGGTCATGCAGGACGTGTTCAAGATCATCGGTCAGGTCACCGCGAGCGATGTCACGGTCATGATCACGGGGGAAAGTGGCACGGGCAAGGAGCTGGTCGCCCGCTCCATTTGGAAACACTCGCACCGCGCCAACAAGCCCTTCATCGCGGTCAATTGCGCAGCGATTCCCGACAATTTGATCGAGAGCGAACTGTTCGGCCATGAAAAGGGCTCGTTCACCGGCGCAACCGTGCAGCGGTCCGGTAAATTTGAGCTCTGCGACGGCGGCACCATCTTTCTCGATGAGATCGGCGACATGGCACTCGCCACCCAGACCAAGATTTTGCGCGTCCTGCAGCAGGGCGAAATTCAACGCGTTGGCGGCACCGGCATCCTCAAGGTCGACGTGCGCATTCTCGCCGCGACCAACAAGGATCTCGAGGCCATGGTGAAGGCCAAGACCTTTCGCGAGGATCTCTACTACCGGCTCAACGTCGTGCGCATCAAGATGCCCCCGCTGCGCGACCGCCCGACTGACATCCCGCAGATCGTCGATTTTTGCCTCCAGAATCTGGCCAAGGACAAGAAAACCCGAGTGACCAAGGTTTCCCCGGAAGTCCTGGGCATATTCGCCAAGCACAACTGGCCGGGCAATGTGCGCGAGTTGGAAAACGTCATCTATCGCAGCGCGGTCATCGCGCAGGGTGACGCCATTCTGGTCAAGGACCTGCCAGCTGAACTCGGTGGCACCATCCTGGGCGCCACACCTCCAATACCGGTCAATTCCGGTGTCATGTCGACCGCACTGACCGTTGAGACCGCACTGGATTATTTGCAGCGCGAATTATCGGCCGGCGACAAGCCGATTTTGCCCATCATCCAGAAGGGTCTCGCGATTCGAACCCTGGCAGCGCTCGATGGCAACGAGGCCGCCGCGGCCAAGCAACTCGGGTTGACCAAATCTGCGTTGAAGAAACTGCTGGGTTGATCATGCAAATCCATCCGGCGGCGCAGCGGCTCCCGTTTGACCGTCAGGGTCCGTTTGTCACCACCGGGGATGGCGGCGTGCTCTGTTTTGATGCCCAGGGTGCCTATGTGAGTCAGGACGAGGGTATTACCTGGGAAACCCGCCCTCTCATTGTCGACCCGACACACTACCAACCGAGCACCGAGACTGCGCTACTGCGCACCCGGCAGGGCACGGTGATCGCCGCATGGATCAATTTGGCGGAAAAACAATATGCCCCGGGCTGGCAATGGGGCGGGGGAACCGAGGTCTACGCCCAGTGGATCCTTCCGCTCTACGTCAGTCGCAGTCACGATGACGGGCGCACCTGGGATGAGCCCATTTTGCTCAACCGACCCTGGTGCGGCTGTGTCCATTCGATCATTCAAACCCCGACCGGCCGCATCGTGCTGGTCGGTCAGGAAATAATCCCGGCGTGGCGCCACGCCACGGTCATGTTTTTGTCGGATGACGAGGGAGCCACCTGGCAGCGCAGCAACGTGCTCGACGTCGGACAGGGCGCGCATGACCACGCCGGGACTTGCGAAGGCACGGTTATCGCGCGACGCGATGGGTCGCTCTACCTTCTGTTGCGCAACGAAACCGGATTTCTTTATGAAGCCACTTCCCGCGACTATGGCCTGACTTGGATTGACCTGCAACCGACGAAGATTCCCACGGTCACTTGCTGTCCGCAAATGCTCACCCTGGCCGATGGCACCGTGGCCCTGTTGTGGAACGCCCCGCCGCGTTACGATCCGGCCGAGCCGGTGGCCCGGGATGAACTGTCCCTGACCATCTCCACGGATGAGGGCACCACATGGGGCACCCCCGTGGTAGTCGCGGCGGATTATGATCGGGTGCGGGATTTGCCGGATTACATCCGCGCCTCTTATCCCTATCTTTACGAGCGCCATCCGGGCGAATTGTGGATCACGACCATGTATGGCGATGTGCGGATCAAAATTGATCCCGCGAGGCGATACCATGGCACTATTCCGCTGCCGCCCCTGGTGGTGCTCTTCGGTGACTCGACCACGGCGCGTCGTCCGGCCGAGGTGAAATCCGTCTATGCGCAGCATCTGCAAAAGCAGCTGGTCTCGGCAGGTCTGAATCATGTGGTGGCAAATCGCGGCGTGCCGGCGGACAACACCGATCATGCCATGGGCAGGTTTGCAGACGACGTGCTCGCCCTGCACCCGGGCCTGGTCGTGATCCAGTTTGGGCTGAACGATGCGGCGGTGGACGTGTGGCAGAATCCACCCGCCACCGGACCACGGGTCAGCCGGGAGCGCTATGTCGCCAATCTCCGGAGCATGGTTCAAACTCTGCGCGAGCGTAACGTCGCGGTTGTCCTGATGACGCCCAACCGGATGTATTGGTCACCGGCATTGCTCGAACGTTACAGCAAACCACCCTACGATCCGGCCAATCCGGAAAGTTTCAATCAACTCCACCTCGACGCTTATGTGGCCGCCATGCGGCAGTTGGCACTGGAGGAAAATGTGCCGTTGGTGGACATCAACCAAGCCTATCTGGAGTCGGAAAATCCCCGCGGCTTGCTCCTGGCGCGTTGCCTGCAGCATCCCTCGGATGCTGGTCATCGTCTCGTCGCGGATCTGCTGTCTCCCGTGGTGATAAAATTGCTGCTGGAGCGCGAAGCCAAACCGGAGTAACCCCGATCGGCAGGATCGAGGGCAGCTGGAATCTGACATTGCCGGTTACGGCTGACCGCTTGAGATTCAGTCGGTCTTGATGTAACGGCGACGCTTGCGGCTTTGGCCCTGGGCCGGGGTCCGCTCCGCGGGTGCAGTGTAGGCCTGACGACGATAACCGCCCAAATTGGGATCAGCCGCACATTCCATCTGAAACTGCTGCATCCGCGCAAATACCATGAGCAACTGGTCGGGCAGGGGATAGTCATCCAAGCCGGTTCGCTGCAGCACCATCAGCAATTCGTGGACCGTCTCGAGCGTGGACAAACAGCCTTCCTGCGGTTGCTGCTTGATCAAATACCGACTCGGCGCCGTGGGGGTGAACATGATGCGGGGCAGTCGTTGCAGCGACGGACTCAACCGCAGCATTTTACGCGCGGCACTCCACGTCGCATCGAGCAAAAATACCTGCAGGGGCTTCCGGCAGTATGCCGCAGGGATGGGATCATCGAGCGACAAATTCAGGGCCGTGTTACCTGGATAAAGGAGCACGGATAAAAACGCGGGATTCGCCAACCGGGCCTGCACGGCTTCATGATCATCAAAATCCGTGCCCACCAAGATCTCACTGTTGGCCAGACAAAGCTGCGTCAGCCGCCCGGTATTGGCCTTCTCCCGCTTGAATTCCTTCGGATGCATCAACAGCACGAAGCGGGTGCGCGTGACCATAGCCGTCAGGGCATCACACAGGCACATACTTTGGGGCCGGAAGCAGCGGTAGCAGGTTAAACGACTCATCGGTGGAAAAAATCAAGAGGGCACGGGCAAAACAGAAGCCTGCATGATGAATCACCCGCCGGCCACATTATCTGTCATGATAGTCGCTTTTCCGGGCTCAACCGGACTCGCCATGCGGCCCGGTTGTGGGATGCTGGCCGACCCCATGCGTGCCTTCGCCGTCAAGTTGATCGCTGATATTCGAGACCTGCCCCGGTCGGTGCATGTGCTGGTGGGCGGGCAATTCATCAATCGCTTTGGCGGATTTGTGATGCCGTTTCTGGCGCTTTATTTGTCCGGCCGCGGCATCGACATGGCCCACGTGGCCCTCGTGCTTGGGGCCATCAGTCTCGGCGGCCTGCTGGGACCGGTGGTCAGCGGCTACCTCGCGGATGCCATAGGCCGTCGCAACACCATTGTCGTGGCCCTGCTCTCCGGCGCCCTGACCACGATCGCCCTCTATCACTGTGTGTCGTTGCCCCAATTTCTGAGTGTCGCCTTTCTGCACGGCTTTTGCTCCTTCCTCTATGGCCCGGCGGCCAATGCCCTGTTGACCGACCTCGTGACGGAAGAACAGCGGGTAATCGCTTTTGCCCTGATGCGACTGGCCATCAACGCGGGGTTTGCCGCCGGTCCCGCCGTTGCCGGTCTGTTGTTCAGCCGGGCCCCGGCCCTGATCTTCTATGGTGACGCCTTCACCACCATGATCTTCGCCCTGCTGGCCTTGTTGTTCTTGCCGCACGGTCTGCGGTCCATCGCCGGTCGGGTGACCTCCCCGGGGGTCATTTGGGCGAGTTGGCGCGAGGCTCTGGTGGACATGACTTGCAACCGACCCTTTGTGATTCTGATCATTTCGTCGTTGTTGATGGAAATCGCCTTTGTGCAGTCCTTCAACGTGCTCGCAATTGCGACCACGCGGCACGGACTGAGTCCGGCAGAGTATGGCATTGTCATGGGCTTGAACGGCGTGCTCATCATGGGTCTGGAGATTCCGCTCAATCAGTGGGCGCGGCGGTTTGATCTGCGCCGCGTGCTCGTGATCGGTTTTGCACTCGTTGGTCTGGGTTGTGCGTCCTTCGGTTTCATGCGCACCCAAGGCGGGTTTTTCCTTGGCATGACTCTTTTCACGGTGGGCGAAATGTTGTCGCTGCCCATCAACATGAGTTACGCCAGCATGCTTGCGCCCACGGCCTATCGCGGGCGCTACTTTGGACTGCGGAGCATTATCTGGGCGGTGGCCAGCATGGTGGGCAGCAGCGGAGTCTGGTTTTATGGCTGGATGGGAGATACGTGGTGGTATGTGGCCGGGGGCATCGGTCTGCTCGGTGCGCTGGTCATGATGACCAGCCTGGCACAACCCGCCGTGCGACCCGCACCAGCAACGGTGTAAAGCGTCAAAACAACACGTTACGGTCACTCAACTCACGACTGGCGGCACAATCGGGTTGGTAATGGCTTCCTGCACGGCGGCCGTGCGTCGGTGGTAGTAGAGGGCGAGTCCGCCCTGGTAAATCAAGGTCACGGCCATCACGGAACTGTAGAGCACGTAAAATACCAGCCGGATCAGCGTGATGAGTTCTGCCGTATCCACCCCGGCCTCGGTCAAAATTTGCCGCATTTCCGGGGTCTGGTTACTCAGGGCAAAATCCGCATCGAAACTGCCCAAACGTGAGATCGCATAGACCCAAACCACCCCCAGCACGATCAGCTGGGCCCGCACCAACAGCCGGATGCCGTTGATATCATGTCGCAGCAACCGTTGGTGACCGCGCAACTCGGTGATTCCGCCCAGCATCACCAACAGACCCACGCCCAGTCCGATGGGATCACCGAACAGCAGCGAGATCAACGCGCCCAGTCCGGCGATGATCGCGACACTCCAGCCATTCATTTTCGAGATACGCAATACGCGCCGACGCACATCGTGGGGACTGAGTTTGGCCATGCTTATGTTGTTAGCCCCAAACAGGACTGTTGCAACCCTGGCGTCAGTCTGGCCAGACACCGGAAAATACCGAATTAGCTCGAGTGGCCGTTTGCTAAAACCACGTCAAAGAAATGCCCGGACGCTGAAAATGCGTGCTTCGGCAGGGGATTTCACCTAACGGAGAGTCATGCCACCGATACTGCCTTACTCCAGGGCTGCCCGTCGACCAGGTTTCACTTTGGTTGAAATCATGATCGTGGTGGTGATCATCGGGTTGCTCGCCGTTCTGGCCATTCCCAGCATTCAACGAGTCCAGCGCCGCTCCCAAAACACCCGGTTCGTCAGTGATCTGCGCACGTTTTCCCAAGCCTTTGAAACCTATGCGATGGAGAATGGGACCTGGCCCCCCAATGCCGGTTCCGGCGTGGTTCCAGCCCCCCTCGTGGGTGGCATCAATGCCACGGCCTGGAGCGCCATCAATACGCTCGGAGGCCGGTGGAATTGGGATTTCAATCGCAACGGCATCATGGCGGGTATCGCCGTGACCAATATCACGGCCACGGCCAGTCAATTGCTTGATGTTGATTTTATGATCGATGACGGCAACCTGTCCACGGGTCGTCTGCGCAATGTGTCCGGTCGCTACACCCTGGTCTTGGAAGAGTGAGCGGGGTATCGGGTCACCCGACTGTTTCTTGGGCTAACGTCAGTTGACGGTCATTCATGGGTGGATCTGTCAAGTCACGGGTTGTTGTGGCGACGCAGGGCAAATCCAAGCGGGGAGATTGTTCCGAGTCGCATTGCGTTGGGCGCTGCAGTCTGAGAGACTCGCCTTTGCTTCGCTTCCTGTTCGTCTCGTTTTAACACCCATGTCCCAAGATCCCCACGCCGACTTCGATCACTCTGTGCTCGATAAGATTGAACTCAGCCCCATAGGCGCCGTTCCCACCACTCCTTCCTATCAGGACGCCATGCGCCGGCTCTACGCCGCGCGGCAGGTTTACGCTCACGCCGATCACAAGGACGGACATGTGACCGCACGTTCGCTGGCCACTCTGCCCATTTTCCATGCTCACAACCTCTCGGACTTTGTGGCGGGAAAAATCAGCGAGGAGGACCTTGAGTCCAATGCGAGTATCTACGACCGTTACGTGGCCTCATTGGCAGCTGATCTCCAGGAACGGGCGGAGGCCTGTCGCGTCATGGTGATTGGCAAACCGGCCCAACACCGGGCCAAACACGACTCCGAGCACGTGCACGATCCCATGCACATGTTGTTTCTCATCCCGGGGGCGGGGCCTCACCCCGGCATTCCCGGCAATTACCTGCACGGGGCCGTTTTTCATCTTGGGGCCGATGAGGCCACCGGATCATGGGTGATCCATGTGCACGATTCCGATGACGGACTGGCCGAATTTAAAACGCCCACCCGGGCGGCCGTGCTGGCCATGCTGGAGGACGTGCTGGCCAGTGCACCGTTTCACTTGAGCGAGTTGGATACCTTGGACTTCGTCATGAACTAGCCCGCATCGCTTACGCCTTGGGGCGTGAAGCAGACACCTTGTCGGACCGATTGTATCGGGGTTAACCTCGAACTACGGGAGCAAACTCGTGCCGGCAGCTGGTCGGGGCTTCGTCTGGTGCTCGGACGGCTATTCCCATGATCCTTGTTTCCTGCCTGTGAAGCATCAGGCGGGTGGAGCAAGTCCGGTCGTCCGATCGCAGGGTCAGACTGCGTTCCCGTTAACTACATGAAACCCGCCACGGCACCACCGGGCCGGGCATGGGGTCAACCAACCGAATCAGAACGCAGAGCCCTTGGTCTTGTGGGAGTGCTCGGGATCGAAACTTTCGTAATTGTGTGCCCCCCCGGCCGTGTCCGCCCAAATGGGCAGATTGGCTTTACGGCCGGTCTTGGTGTTATGCACATGATCACGCATCGCGTCGTGGTCCCGGAAGGTTCGTTTGCACTCCGGCCCGCAGAAACCGTCGAGGTTGCCCAGCCGGCACATGTAGGCGTCCATGGCTGCGTAAAGCACATCCTCCACGTCACAGCCCATGGCTTTGGCCGTGCGTTCAATGGGGTCGTATTCCGCTCTGTCCAAATGCAATTTTATCGTCATGGGAGTTCCTCAGTCGGGCCAGTCCGTGAGTCGGACCAGCCCATGGCCTGAGTCTACGCTCCTGTCGGTCGATTAGCTGTGCATCATTTGCCATTTATTACGCGTCAGTTGTTGGTTGCGCCAAGGTTTGGCGTGCAACTTTTCGGGAGTTGGCGAGTCTTGGAACATATGCAAGTCCTGCGCATCCTTCTCGCCGCCCTGCTGGCCGTGGCCGCCGTGGTGGCCGGACTCTTCACCGCCGCGGTGGTCGCCGTCGTCGGCCTCGTGGCCTGGCTGGTGTTGCTTTTTAAACAGAAACCGGGGTTTTCCCGACAACCCCGGACCCGGCCGGCGGCGGCTCCGCGCCATTCGTCAATGTCCGGCCCTGATGCCATTGAAGTAGAGACGAGTGTGGTGGAGGAGGGCGGGGGTCGGGATGAGAATCGGATTCCCTGAGACGGTTTGTCCCGATCCTGCTTCGGGGCGGTTTAGGGGCAAACAACGCCAATTGACCGGCAGTGCGGTCAGCCACCCA
Organism: Cephaloticoccus sp.; assembly: GCA_021734075.1. Lineage (GTDB taxonomy): Bacteria > Verrucomicrobiota > Verrucomicrobiia > Opitutales > Opitutaceae > Cephaloticoccus. Next base: position 2,016 of record JAIPJW010000069.1, on the reverse strand, counting down.
CCGCCAGGCGTGGCTAAATAGGTCGGACTAACCCGTTGTCATGGGCCAAAATTTTGGTTTGTTACTCGCCATGGCGCGTGATTCCAGCCCCACGACCGCATCCCCTGATGATGACCTGATCGTTCGCATTGCGGATCTGAGTCGCATTGGCATCGCCCTTTCCAAGGAGAAGGACTTGGACCGGTTGTTGGAGGAAATTCTCATCGAGGCCAAACGGGTGACTCACTCGGACGGCGGCACGCTTTATCGCCGCATCCCGGAAAAGCCCGACACCCTGCAGTTTGCCATCATTCGCAATGACACCCTGAACATCGCCATGGGTGGAACCACGGGGGTGGATATTCCCTTCGATTCACTGCCGCTATATCTGGAGGGTGGACTAGAAAACACCCGCTTGGTGGCCGCCTACGCCGTGTTGAAAGATCGCACCGTCGCCATTGCCGATGCCTACGAGGAACAGGGTTTCGATTTCTCCGGCACCAAGGATTTCGACCGGCGCATGGGCTACCGCTCCAAGTCGTTCCTCACCGTCCCGATGAAGAATCACGAGGACGAGATCATCGGGGTGCTGCAGCTCATCAATGCCCGGGATCGAAGCTCGGGAGAAATCATCCCTTTCCGCGACTCCGACATCAGCCTCGTCGAATCCCTCGCTTCGCAGGCCGCCATGGCGCTCACCAACCGCCTGCTGGTTATTCAGCTGGAGCGCCTGTTCGAGTCGTTCATCAGTCTGCTGAATCAAGCAATCGACGAAAAATCTCCCTATACTGCCGGGCATTGCGCCCGGGTGCCCGTGCTGACGATGGCGCTGGCCGAGGCGGTCAATTCGACCCAAATCGGCCCCTTCAAGGAATGGAGCATGACCGATCGCGATCGCTACGAACTGAAGATTGCCGGCCTGCTGCATGATTGCGGCAAGGTCACCACGCCCATCCACATCGTCGACAAAGGCACCAAGCTCGAAACGATTTTTGACCGCATCGCACTCATCGATACCCGCTTCGAGGTCATCAAACGCGACGCCGAACTGGCCCTGTTGCGCGCGGAGCAACCTGCCGCGGTGCCTGCACGGCTGGCGGAAATCCAGTCCGACCGCGATTTTCTGCGCGAGGCCAATCAGGGCAGCGAAAAGATGTCGGTCGCTGACCAGAACCGGGTGAGGTCCATTGCCACGAAATATCGCTGGACCGGTCCCGACGGCACCGAGAGTGATTTTCTCTCTCCCGAGGAAATTGCCTGCCTGACCATACCCTACGGCACGTTGTTGCCGGAGGAGCGCAAGATCATCAATCACCACATCAACGTCACCATCAAGATGCTCGAGGCCCTGCCTTGGCCACGGCACCTGAAAAATGTGCCTGAATACGCCGGGGGCCATCACGAGCGCATGGACGGCAAGGGCTATCCCCGTGGATTGACCAGGGACCAAATGTCAGTCCAGGCACGCATCATGGGGATCGCGGATATTTTCGAGGCCCTCACTGCGCATGATCGGCCATACAAATCAGGCAAGACCCTGGCGGAATCTTTGCAAATCCTCGGTGAACTAAAACTCAACGGGCACATCGACCCGGATCTGTTTGATATTTTTGTGCGGGAAAAGGTCTACCTCGGCTATGCACGGGATTACATGGCACCCGATCAGATTGACGAGGTCGACCACACCAAAATCCCGGGTTATCACGAATAGGCCGGTGCGGCGATTCAACGATAAGCCCCCAGGCGGATAGCTTAAAGCAAAGATCCGGATTAAGCGCAAAGCTGCAAAGAGGCAAAGGGTGGGTCTCTGCGGCATAATCAATTGGCCGGCACCATCCGTCGCAAGGCATCGCAGATCTCATGGGCGGGATCTTCCGCCAAAAACAAGTTGCGGGTCAGGCCCACGGCCAACCTCCGTTGCCGGTCGGCAAAGCCCATTGCACCGCCATGCCCGCCATGGCCAAAGGTGGTGGGGACTTCACCCATGACTGAGCCGGGTTCACCCAACAGATAGCCCAAACCCCAGCCGTGGGGATG
>JAIPJW010000068.1 GCA_021734075.1 Cephaloticoccus sp. | reverse complement strand
GCATGCCCGCATTGACAATCGCCATGTCGAGTCCGGCCTCGATCGCGTGATAGAGGAAAACCGTGTGCATGGCCTCGCGCACGGGATTGTTGCCACGGAATGAAAATGAAACGTTGGAGACACCGCCGGAGACTTTCACGCCGGGCAGACTGGCTTTTATCAATCTGGTGGCCTCAAAAAAATCCGCGGCATAATTGTTGTGCTCCTCGATACCGGTCGCGACGGTGAGGATGTTGGGATCGAAAATGATCTCCGTGGCGGGAAAGCCGATTTTTTGGGTGAGCAGTTCGTAGGAGCGGGTGCAGATGCGCACTTTCTCATCGCGAGTCGCGGCTTGGCCCTTTTCATCGAAGGCCATTACGACGGCGGCCGCACCATAGCGCATCAGGAGTTTTGCGCGGCGCAGGAATTCTTCCTCGCCGTCCTTGAGCGAGATCGAGTTGACGATACCCTTGCCCTGCAGGCATTTCAAGCCGGCCTCGAGCACGGTCCACTTGGACGAGTCGAGCATGATCGGCACGCGGGCTATGTCCGGCTCGGCCGCGATCAGGTTGAGAAACTTGACGATCGTCGTTTCGCCTTCGATCAGGGCCTCGTCCACATTGATGTCGATGATGGTGGCCCCGTTCTCGACCTGCTGTTTGGCGATGGCGAGACAGGCATCCCAGTCGCCCGCCTTGATGGCTTTGCCGAAACGGGGTGAACCGGTGATGTTGGTGCGCTCACCGACGACGATAAACTGCGCTGCGTTGCGGGTCACAGGCGGATCGGGTTGGCCACGGAGACGCGGCGACGCAGAGCAAGGAATAATACCTCTGTTCGGGTATGCTCCGTGAACTTTGTGACTTGGTGGCTCATATTATCAGTCGATGCTGAGGGCTTCGAGGCCGCTCAATTGCAGCTTGGGTGAGAGTGGCTGGGGGGCACGGGGAGCCGACCCGCGCACGGCCGCGGCAATGGCACGAATATGATCGGGGGTGGATCCGCAGCAACCCCCCGCGAGATTCAGGAAACCGGCCCGGGCAAACTCGCCCAGGATGCCGGCCATGTCATCCGGGGTTTCATCATAGCCGCCGAATGCATTGGGCAGACCGGCATTGGGGTGGCAGGTCACGAAACACTCGGCGGTCCCGGCCAGTTCCTCGATGTAAGGCCGCATTTGTTTGCCGCCGAGCGCACAATTCACTCCGACAGAGAAAGGCCGGGAATGGCGGATGCTGTTGTAAAAGGCGCCGATGGTCTGACCCGAAAGGGTGCGACCCGAGGCATCCGTGATCGTGACTGAGATCATGACCGGCACGCGCCGGCCGATGGCGTCGAAGAGATCCTCCAGGGCAAATAGGGCGGCCTTGGCGTTGAGAGTGTCAAAAATGGTTTCAACCAGCAGGGCATCGACCCCGGCGGTCATGAGCGCCTGCGCCTGTTCGCGATAGGCCGCAACGAGCTGATCAAAGGTGACCGCGCGATAGTCGGGCCGATTCACATCGGGTGACATTGAGGCGGTGCGATTGGTGGGTCCCAGCCCGCCGACCACAAAGCAATGCCGACCGGTGGTGGTTTGTTCGGCGCGTCGGGCCGCCCGGAGGGCGCATTCAACCGCACCCCGGTTGATCTCGGTCACCAAGGGTTCGAGGTGATAATCCGCCTGGGCGATGGTGGTGCTGCTAAAGGTGTTGGTGGTGACGAGGTCGGCGCCGGCTTCGAAATAGGCGAAATGGATATCCTCGATCACATCGGGGCGGGTGAGGCTGAGGAGGTCATTGTTACCCTGCAGGTCCTGAGGGTGCTCGCGCAGGATTTTGCCGCGAAAATCCGCCTCGGTGAGTTTGCGCTGCTGGATCATTGTGCCCATCGCCCCATCAAGAATGGCTATGCGCTCCCGGAATAGCGCCTCGAGGGGCGTTTCCGGGACATTGGCGGGTTCCATTTTGGCGGGGGGCATGGAGTTTGATGATGGAGCGGGGCGGCCTTAAGGCAAGGAACATATCTATAAATCAGTATTCAATGATATGTCAGAACATATCGATGTCATTGCCCGCGCTTTGTCCGAGGCCCGGATTGAGGGTATCCGCAAGGGTATGGCCGGATGCCGGTGGGTGAAAGGGGCTTGTCAAAAATCACCGGGAGCGGACATTTTTGGGCATGCGCAATCTTGGGTTGGCTCTGGCGATTCTCTCCGCGACCCCGATCTTTGCGGTGCAATTGGGGGATACGCGTGAGGCGGTCATTGCGGAACTGGGCAAACCCCAAAGTCAGATGGCGGCCGGACCGCGCGAATTTTTGAACTATCCCGATGGACGGGTGGAAATCAGGGATGGACGGGTTATCGAATTTCGGGGGGTGTTGGCGAAACCGGCAGCAGCGGCGCCACTCGACCAGACAGCCGGCACACCTCCGGTGCAGCAGTCGGCATCGACCATCCAGGCTGCGCCGTTGGCAACCGTGGCTCCAACACCCCAGCGTGTCCCGCGCCAACGGACGGCGCATTGGTTTACCGATATCGTGCAGGCCCAAGCAGCCGCCCAAAAGGAGAACAAGCTGATTCTCGCCTTGTTTACCGGCACCGACTGGTGCGGACCTTGCCAGCAATTCAAGGCGGAGGTGGAACTTGACCAGCAGTTCGCCGACATATTTTCCGGTTCCTTTGTGTTTTTCAAAAACGACTGGCTGCGCAACACCCCGCAACCCAAGGTCGTGCAAGAGGAAGTGGGGCGGGTGAAGCGCAAATACCGCATCTCGGCTTATCCCACCCTCAAGGTGCTCAATGCCGAGGGGGAAGTCCTAGACACGGTCGAATGGACCAAGGTGCAGGGCGGGTCATTCAAGGAAATCATGATCGAGGCGATCGACAATTCCCGCAAGGCGACGAAGGGCGGCAAAAAAGTCGCGAGTGGCTGGTGGCCGTTCTGAAGGTTGCAAGTGCAGCAAGCAGATGGATCGCACACCTTCGCCAAGGCTGTGGGGTGCAGGTCCAGGCCGGCGGGGTGAACCGGGACGGACAGGCGAGCCGCCTGTCCCTACCTGCAGCAAATTGCGTTTAAAGGTAGGGACGTCCGGCTCGGACGTCCGATCCATGTCGGGAAAGACCGTGATCATGTCATGCGGAATTTTTGCCAAGAAGTGCGCAGTGAAACGGTTTGCTACCCGGGTCCAGCTGCATTGAGGTGACCGGGTCAGAGTTCTTTCCACGTCAGGAGCAACGGGGAAGGCCGTGAGAATCGGCCACAGTTGCGCTGCGGTAACACATCAGTCCAAACCACCAACGTGCGGTCACGCACGCGAAGCCAATCGGGAGCACTCCCGGTGAAGGCGGGGGAGCGGCAGCCGGCATGAGCCGGCAGGAATGTGAAGTCCGAATACCCGTCCCAGACACTCACGCGGCCGACATGTAAATTTTTGCGTATGCCGGATCCGCTCAACTTCATCGCAAAAATGAAGCGTGAGGGCAGCGCCTGCCGGCAACGGCCTGCGTGTCTGCTCTTGCTCAAGCAGAGACAGACACCCAATGACTGCAATTCACTCGGTCCGTTTACCGGGCATTTTTCTTACTGGCATCGCTTTGGCCGTGACCCTCGGGTCCGGTTGGGCTCAGGACTTCACCTCCCCGGATGAGGCGGTTAATCTGGACACGCTGGTCGTGACCGCCACCCGCACACCGGTTTCACTGGCCAATCTGGCCTCGGCAGCCACGGTCGTCACCGCCGATGATCTGGCGGCCCGTCAACAATCCGATCTGCTGTCACTCTTCGGCACCCAACCGGGCCTGCCCAGTGCGACGACCGGTCAGACCGGCGGGGTGACCTCGCTCTTCACGCGCGGGTCAAATTCCAATCACACGCTTTTTCTGGTGGATGGGATTCGCTTGAACGACGCCAACACGGAGTATTTCAACCTGCTGGGCGGGTCCACACTCGGGGCTTACGAACGCGTGGAGATTGTCCGGGGACCGCAAAGCACGTTGCACGGCGGCGAGGCGCTGGGCGGGGTGATTGCGCTCAACCAGTTGCGGGGCAGTGGTCCCGGGTCCGGGGCCGTAACCTTCGAGGGAGGCAGTTTTGGCACGGCCAATGGCGCGGTGTCGGCGCAAGGCCAGCAGGGTGCCAATGCCTATTCCTTTACCCTGGCCGCCGGCCGGACCGCGAACGACCGGCCCGACAATACTTTCGAGCGCGGGAATTTCGCCCTGCGCCTTGATCACGCAATCAGCGACACCGCGCGCATGGGGGTGACGGTCCGCGGTTACCAAGGACTTTACGAATCACCTGGCGACCGTTTCACCAACGATCCCAACAATACCGAGAAGGAGCGGATCGGCCTGGCCACCGTGTTTGCTGAACTCGAGCCGAACGCCGATTGGTCGTTGCGTGCCATTTTGGGTTACCAACACCGCAGGCTAGTTTCCGATAATCCGCTGCCCAATCCGCCTTGGAACAACCCCGGCACCAATGAGCAAAACACGACCAGGCGCACCGTGCTCGACGCGCAGGCCACCTGGTCCGGTCTCGACCGGCACCGGCTCACCTTCGGCACCACGGCGGAGGAGTCCGCCACGCGCAACAACGGTTATGGCAACATCGACCGGCAACAGTCGCTGATCGCCTTCTTCCTCCAGGATGAAATCACCTTGGCGGACGGACTTTATCTCACGCTCGGGTTGCGCAACGATGACCACGATACGTTTGGTAACGCCGCCACCGGGCGGGCCGCCGTGGCTTGGGTCATCGAGCCTGAACGGCTGAAGCTGCGGGCCAGCTTTGGCACGGCCTTCCGGTCGCCCAGCTTTCTCGATCTCTATGGCGTTTCCGCCTACTATGCGGGTAATCCCAATCTTGATCCCGAGCAAGCCAAGGGGTGGGACGCGGGAATTGACCTGACCTTGCCGGGTCAACGGGGCCTGCTTTCCGTGACCTGGTTCGACACCCGTTTCGACAATCTCATCAATTACGATTTCATGGTTTTCCCCGCCACGGTGCGCAACATCGGCCAGGCCCGGACCTATGGCCTGGAGACCAGCCTGCGGGTCGAACTCGGCGACTCGACCCGGTTGGATTTGGCCCACACCTGGCTTGAAGCGGATGACCAGACCACCCGGCAACGCCTCCTGCGCCGTCCCCGTCACTCAGTGGGGGCGGATCTGCGGCATGAGTTCGGCCGGCAGTTCACGCTCGGCACCGGGGCCAGCTGGGTCTTGGACCGGGAGGATGTGGACGCCGCCACCTACGGCCGCACCGATGCGGAGAATTACCTCCTGCTGCGGGTTTATGCCACCTGGCATTTGCGCAACTCCCTTGACCTGCGTCTCCGGGTGGAGAATGCCCTTAATGACCAACACGAGGCCGTCAACGGCTACCCGTCACCGGGATCGGCCGTATACGCCGGCATTGACTGGCGCTTCTGAACCTCTCGACTGGACCCATCATGACCCGCGCTACGTTCACCATTTTGCTCCTGGCGGCCTGCGTCGGGCTCCGGCCCGCGGCAGCCGCCGAGGTGCGGGTGGTGTCGCAGACCGTGGGCACCGACGAGTTGCTACTGGCAGTGGCCGCCCCGGAGCAGATCGCGGCGTTGAGCCACCTGGCGCGTGATCCGGTTTTTTCCGGGGTTGCGCAGGCGGCGGAGGCTTATCCCATGATTGGCATGGGTGACGCGGAAACGATCCTGCGCTATCGGCCCACCCTGGTTCTCTTCAGCGATTACAGTCGAATTGAACTCGTGGAGCAGGTGCGTCGTTCGGGCGTGCAGGTGTTGATTTTCAACCGTTATGAATCGCTCGACGACGCATATGCCAATCTGCGCCAACTGGCCGCTGCACTTGGCGATGACACCGCGCGGGATCGGGCCGAAACCGTGATCGCCGATTGTCGGGCCCGGCTGGCCGAATTGCATCGGCGCCTGCAGGGGGTCAAACCGGTGCGGGTGATCGCGCCCTCAACCTATGGGGTCATCGCCGGGTCCGAAACCACGTTTCAGGACATCTGTGATCAGGCCGGGGCGGAAAATCTCGCGGTCACCTTGGGCCATCTCACCGGGCACGCCGCGCCACCCAGTGAGGCCATGCTCAAGTGGCCGGTGGAAGTTTTGGTGCTTGGTGGGGCCAACCGAGATGAAGCGCTCGCGCCTTTTCTCAAGCTGCCGCCCTATGCCTTCATGGCGGCAGTGCGGGAAGGTCGGACCGCGCTCCTTGATGCCTGGGCGCTGGGTTGTGTCACGCACCTGCGGGTCCATGCGTATGAACAACTCGCCCGGCAGTTGCATCCGGAGCGGTGGCAAAAGGACGGCCCATGAAGCCGCTGCTCTCCCCCCGCATCGCGATGCCCCTGTTGCTGGTGCTGCTGGTGACGCTGGCCTTGGTGTCGCTCGCGGTGGGGGATGTGCGGCTCGGACCGCGTGAACTGCTTGCCGGTTTGTTGCATCGGGATGAGTTTGCGGCGACGATCCTTTGGGGAATACGTTTGCCCCGGTTGGGTGTGGCCCTGCTCATCGGGGCTGGTCTCTCGGCCAGTGGTCTCGTGATGCAGGCCTATTTTCGCAACAGCCTGGCCAGCCCGGGATTGTTGGGCGTCAGCAGCGGCGGTGCCGCGGGGGCGGTCATTGCCATCGGGGCGGGGTGGGCGGCGACATCCTTCCTGCTTGTGCCGGTGGCCGCAGTGGCCGGAGCGTTGATCGCGACCGGGGCGGTGATTCTCCTCGCCCGGCAAGGCGCCGGCACCGAACGGTTGCTGCTCGCCGGTATCGCGCTCAATGCGTTGTTGGGCGCGGTCACCAGTTATGTGCTGACCCAAGCCACACTCACCTATGAGCGTAACGCGCAGATTCTCTTTTGGTTGCTGGGCGGTTTGGAGGACCGAACGTGGGAACACGTCTGGATCGCCGCTCCAATCGTGCTGGGCGCTGCTTTGCTCTGGCCGCTCGGTCGCGCGATGGACCTGCTCAGTCTGGGGTGGAGTGAAGCTCAGAGTCTCGGGGTGGATGTGGTGAGCTTGCGTCGTCGCCTGCTGGGTCTCTCCACGTTGATGACCGCCCTGGCCACGGCGGTGGCGGGCACGGTGGGGTTTGTCGGCCTGGTGGTGCCGCACATCATGCGCTTGCTGGTGGGGCCCGAGCATCGACGCCTGGTGCCGCTTGCTTTGGTCGGGGGCGCGACGTTTGTTTTGGCCTGCGACTTGGCGGCCCGGGCGGCGGGTGGATTGCGCTTGGGGATCGTCACTGCACTCGTCGGGGGGCCATTTTTTCTCTGGTTGTTAAGGAGGCAAACATGAGTGCGCTGAACCTGCACGAAGTGGCAGTGGTCGACCGGCTCGCGCCGGTCTCCCTCCCCCTGGGTCCCGGTCAGACCGTGGGACTCGTTGGGCCCAATGGCTCGGGCAAATCCACGTTGATGCAGGCCGCGGGCGGGGTGCTGCCCCACACCGGCAAGGTGAGCTGGAACGGTCAACCATTGACCAAGGTGCCGATGATCGAGCGCGGACGCAGGGCCTCATGGGTGCCGCAGGAAGCGCACTTTGAATTTGGTTTCACGGTGCGCTCGGTGGTGGCTCAGGGCCGATATGCCCATGGCGATGATGAACAGGGGGTCGATGACGCGCTGACCCGTTTTGAGTTGACCGCCCTGGCCGATCGCCCGGTGAACCATCTTTCGGGCGGTGAGCGGCATCGGGTGCTGCTGGCTCGCGCGCTCGCCACCCGGGCCCCCATCCAGCTATGGGACGAACCCCTCGGCCCGCTGGATCCGCGCCACGCGTTGAAGGTGCTGGCTCTGGCGGAGGAGTTGAAAAAAGCCGGCAGCACGGTGATCATGTCGCTGCATGATCTGCGGGTGGCCTATTACTTTGATCAGGTGGTGGTGCTGTCGCAAGGCAAGCTGCGGGCCGTGGGCAAGCCCCACGACGTGTTGACCCCGATGCTGTTGCACGACGTCTTTGGGGTGCGGGCGGAGTTCGTTTCCAGCCTGATCCTGAAGCTGCCCTGAATAGGGATAACCATTCTGCCGATCAGCAGAGCGCTTCGTCGACCGGGGTCGACGACCCCGGCTACTGCTTTACAAGCCTGCAAAAAACTCGCAGCCGTTGCGGGCTGCGAGTTTTGGAGATGAAACGGATTGGCTTAAGCGAGCGCCAGGGCTTGTTCCAGATCAGCCTGCAGGTCCGCAAAATCCTCGGTGCCAAGCGACAGGCGGATGAAGTCGGGCGAAGTCCCGGTCGAGATCTGCTCCTCGGCGGACAGCTGACTGTGGGTCGTGCTCGCCGGGTGAATCGCGAGGGACTTGGAGTCACCGATGTTGGCCAGGTGGGAGAAGAGTTTGAGGCCCTCGATCAATTTGCGCCCGCCCTCGTAGCCGCTCTTGAGCCCGAAGCCGAGCAGGCCGCCGAAACCGCCACTGAGGTATTTCTTCGCCGCGGCATGGTTGGGGCTGTCCTTGAGGCCGGGGTAGTTGACCCAGGCCACCTTGTCGTGGGCGGCGAGAAGTTCGGCGGTCTTGAGTGCATTTTCGCAGATGCGGGGCATCCGCAAGTGCAGGGTTTCCAAGCCTTGCAACATGAGAAAGGCGTTGAAGGGCGAGATGCAGGCGCCGACATCACGCAGCAGTTGCAGGCGCATTTTCAGGATGTAGGCGACATTGGCGCCCCCGGCGGGCGGAAAGCTCTTGAAGGCGTCCCAATGCACGAGGCCATGGTAGCTGTTGTCGGGCTCGGTGAAGCCGGGGAAGCGACCGTTGCCCCAGTCAAAATTGCCCCCGTCGACCACGATGCCGCCGATCGAGGTGCCATGGCCACCAATGTATTTCGTCGAGGAGTGCACCACCACATTGGCGCCCCATTCAAAGGGGCGGTTGAGCATCGGACTCAGGCAGGTGTTGTCGATGATGAGGGGAACGCCGGACTCCTTGGCGATCTTGCCGACCTCCTCGAAGGGAAAAATGTTGAGGGCGGGATTGCCGAGGCCTTCGCCATAGAACGCCTTGGTGTTGGGCTTGAGTGCGCGCCGAAACGCGTCGGGCTCCGCCGCATCCACGAAGGTGACCTCGATACCGAGCTTGGGCAGCGTATAGTGGAACAGGTTGTAGGTGCCGCCGTAAAGCTGGGCAACCGAGACGATGTGGTCACCGGCACCGGCAAGGTTGAGGATCGCGTCCGTGATGGCGGCCTGACCGGAGGCATGGGCGAGACCGCCCGAGCCGCCCTCGAGGGCGTTGACGCGCTGCTCGAAGACATCCGTGGTCGGATTCATGATCCGGGTGTAGATGTTGCCGAGCTCCTTGAGGGCAAAAAGATTGGCGGCGTGTTCCGTGTCGCGAAACACGTAACTGGTCGTTTGGTAGATCGGCACGGCCCGTGAGCCGGTGGTGGGGTCCGGCACTTGGCCGGCGTGGAGCGCTTTGGTTCCGAGTCCTTGGGGTTTCATCAAGGCTCAACCTTTGGCGGGTTCCGGTTGCTGGCAAGCAGCCAGTGTGTCACACGATTTTGAACGTTTCCGAGGGCAGGTCCCGACGGTGGGGCGGGCGCTCAGTTCCTGGGCTTGATCGCGTTCCAGTCGGGAATGGTGTGCGTGATGCAGTGGACGGCGCCAAAACTGCCGATGAGTGGGTCGCAGTCGAGCCAGTGCAGCTCGGCCCCGGGGAAGGCTTCCTTGTAGGCGGCGAGCACCCGGGTTTCCATTTTGGCCAGGATGTCGATTTCCTCGTCGGTGCGCGGTTTGTAGCGGGGGATGATGACGGCGCGCTTGCCCCCTGCATTGTGCAGGAAAGTCGCATTCAGGTAGGTGCGATAGGCCACGCCCTGCTTCACAAACTTGGTCTCCAACGCCGCCAAGGACTCGCCCATCACCACGCGCGCCACCCGATCCAAGTCCTGGTCGTCATCAAATCTCACCTGACCGAACTGGGCGACCAGACTGCGCTCAAATTGCTTTTGGGCCTCTTTCTGAATCGGATCGCCCGAGGGGCGTCCGGCCACGTCGCTCCAATTGACGAGAAAGCGGTTGCACAACTCCTGCACCACCTGTTGCCGGATTTGAACGAGCACCTCGCTGCGTGGGGTGCGCATGATCGGCGGCATGGGCACACTGATGAGTTTTTTGGCCGGAAAATGGTCGGCCAGATAAGCACGGTTTTCGGTCAATATATCGGTGACCTGGTCAACCAGCATCGAGTCGTAGAGTTGGGGTGAGTTTACCCGGGGAGGAGGCTCGGCAATCAGGATCGTCGAGTCATCGGCGGGGAGCAAAATGAAATCCAGGTGATCGATCGTGTAACCCGGCAGCGTTTCCAGAAAGTGGACGTCTTTCAGCCCGTAATACTCGTTGATCGTCGAGATGATGGCCTCTTCCTCGCCGCCGTTGAAACGGAGGGTGGACTGGGAGAGGATCAGGTTGTCTGCATCCAGCGTGACGAAATCACCCCCGTCCAGAGAGATGGGTGGCCGCACCAATTGCACGTCATAGCGGTAACTGTTGCGGATGAAACTGGCGAGGTAGGCCGGGGACACATCATCGGACATGTTGCGCTGCAACTGACGGTAATAATTGGCCGTCGGGTTGGTGTCGGGGGCGGTGAATAGATTCAGCGCCTCGGAGGGATCCGCAGTGAAATCAACCCGGCCGGCATCCAGCAAGATCAGGCGACCCTTGCTGCCCAAGGCATACTGCGGCAGATAATCCCGGGCCCAGACGGTGGCATTGGTGGCTTGCACGAACCGGATCCGCTTGCGCACCGCCTCATCGGCGGGATCCTGGGAGAGCATTTGCACTATGCGCACCTGCACTGCGGGGTGGTCATTGGGCACCATCACGAGGATGTCGAGATAAGGGGCAGCGATGCGAAACAGTTCCAGGTAAGTCTGCAGGGCCTCGGGTTGGTTGCTGATGAAGGACGGGGTGAGGGCGACCACGAGGGCGCGCTGGGGCTCCCACGGCTGGATGAGTCGGTTCAAGGGGGCCGGGCGGGTCGGCTTGGTCAGCGGTGAGCGGATACCGGAGGGCAGGTTGTCATCCAAGGGGGAACCCGGGCTGGCCAAGGGCGAAAAAAGCGCCGCAAGCGCGAGGATGCCGGTGAAGGCGAGGAAGGATTGGCGCGGAGGAAATGAAGACATGAGCAAGGCGGGTAGGATTGGGACCGGAGTCACTCAGGGTGATTGGCGGTAGCATGCGGACAGGGCACGTATTTAAGACGTTGTCCCATGTCCTGGGTTACATCGCGTTTGATAGGGTGATGGGTGAAGTGGTTGATGGGCGCAGGCCGGATATTTTCAACTCATTGACGATCCCGACCCCCGGCGCAAGTGGCCTTGCTCAATCGGGGAAGGCCATGCGCGAATTCTGCGCCAGATAGGCGGCGATCTCGGTGGCAAAGATGGCGGCAAACTCGGCGCGTTTCTTTTCGCCCATCCCAAAGATGCCCACCATCGCAGACTCGGTGGCGGGATAAACGCGGGCCATCTGACGGAGGGTGGCATCGCCAAAGATGACGTAGGCGGGGACCTTGCGGTCATCGGCGAGCTGTTTGCGCAAGGCCCGCAGTTGGGCAAAGAGAATCTCATCGCAGGCGATTTCTCCGGCGCGCGCCACGCGGCGGGCCTTGGGCGTGGAGAGCGGTTTGGTCAGCAGAACCGGTTCACGGGTGCGCAGCAGGTTCATGCCCGCCTTGGTCATTTCCAGCACCGGATACTCCCCCTCGCTTTGGGCGACGTGGCCGAGGCGCATGAGTTCGCGGGCCACGGCGGACCACTGGGGCCGGGCAAGTTCGCGGCCAATCCCGTAGGTGGAAAGCTGATCGTGGCCCGAGCGCCGGATCTTCTCGGTGTCGGCGCCGGTCAGGATTTCGATGATGTGGTTGACTCCGGAACCGAATCGACTGGCCTGTTGCACCCGGTAAACGCAGGAGAGGAATTTTTGGGCGAGAATGGTGCCGTCGTAAGTTTCGCGGGGTTCGAGGCAGTTGTCACAGGCGCTGCATTGATCGGCTGGGAACTCTTCCCCGAAATAATGCAGCAGCTCGCGGCGGCGACAGCCGGCGCTCTCGGCATAATGCAGGGTCTGCCGCAGTTGGTGGCGGGCGACCTGTTGCTCGTGGGCGTCGGTGATTTCCTCGATGAAGTGCGTCTGTTTGGCCGCATCCCCGGCACTGAAAAGGAGCAGGCAATCGCCCGGGAGTCCATCGCGCCCGGCCCGGCCGGTCTCCTGATAGTAACCCTCGATGTTTTTCGGCAGGTCGTGGTGGATCACCCAGCGGACGTTGGGTTTGTTGATCCCCATGCCGAAGGCGATGGTGGCGCAGATGATCTTGACCTCATCCCGCAGGAAAAGCTCCTGATTGAGGGAACGTTCATCAGCGTTGAGTCCGGCATGATAGGGGCGGGCGGCATAGCCGCGGCCGGCCAGCGCCTCGGCCACGCGGTCGGTGGTCGCGCGGGTGGCGCAATAAATGATGCCGCTCTCGTCCGCCCGCTTGCGCACAAAGTCGATGATCTGCTTGAGCGGGCCATCCTTGGGCAGCACCTTGTAGGTGAGGTTGGGGCGGTTGAAGGAGGCGACAAAGATGGCCGGTTGCACCAGTTTGAGCTGGGTGATGATATCGGCCCGCACCCGCTCGGTGGCCGTGGCGGTGAGTGCCATCACGGGCACGCCGGGCAGAAACTGGCGGAGGCGGGCCAGTTGCCGGTATTCCGGCCGAAAGTCATGACCCCATTCCGAAACGCAGTGTGCCTCGTCGATGGCGATCGAGGTCACGTTCCATGCCTTCAGGTTCTCCTGCCAGTTGTCGAGCATCAGCCGCTCCGGGGCGACATAGAGCAGCCGCCATTCCCCCCGGTGCAGGCCGGCGAGGCGCGTGCGCGCTTCCGCGGCCTTGAGGGTGGAGTTGAGAAACGTCGCGGCGACGCCCGAGGCCTGCAATTGATCCACCTGATCCTTCATCAGGGCGATCAGGGGGGAGACCACCACCGTCAGGCCGGTGCCCCGGACAATGGCCGGAAGTTGAAAACACAGGGATTTCCCGCCACCGGTGGGCAGGAGGGCGAAGGTATCCCGGCCCGCGAGGTGGGCCTCGATGATCTCCCGCTGCAGGGGGCGGAAGGCATCGTAGCCGAAAGTGAGGCGGAGAGGGTCGAGAAGTTCAGGCATGCAACGGAGAGGATCCTGACATTGGGTGGGAAGCCTGTCCGCACAATGCATAAGATGACGGAATCTCCGCTCCTGGTCATCTGTCGCCGGTCCGGGAGAAATTGAGGATGGACAGGGCGAAACTGACGTGCCACACCCACCCCCTCTGGAGGGGTATACCTGCAGGGGCTTTTATGATCGATTATCTGCAAAAAATACTCACGGCGCGCGTCTATGATGTCGCCCGGGAAACTCCCTTGGAAAAGGCGGCGCATTTGTCCGCGCGGCTCAACAACACCCTGCTGTTGAAGCGGGAGGACATGCAAAGCGTGTTCTCCTTCAAGCTGCGCGGCGCCTACAACAAGATGGCGCAGCTTTCCCCGGCGGCCCTGGCCCGGGGGGTGGTCTGCGCCTCGGCCGGCAATCATGCCCAGGGCGTCGCGCTGGCGGCCAAGCGACTGGGCGCCCGCGCGGTGATCGTGATGCCCGTGACCACCCCGCAGTTGAAGGTGCAGGCGGTGAAGGCCCGCGGTGGTGAGGTGGTCTTGTTTGGGGATTCCTTTGACGAGGCCCAGCAGCATGCCCGGGAGTTGGAAAGGAAGGAGAAGCTGACCTTTGTGCATCCCTTTGATGATCCGGACGTGATCGCCGGACAGGGCACGATCGCGCTGGAGCTGTTGCGCCAGCACCAGGGACCGCTGCATGCGATTTTTGTGGCGATTGGGGGCGGAGGCCTGGCGGCCGGGATCGCGGCGTGCATCAAGCAAGTGAGACCGGACGTGAAGGTCATCGGCGTGGAGCCGGTGGATTCTGATGCGATGCACCGTTCGCTCAAGGCGGGGCGCCGCGTCAAGTTGGAGCACGCCGGGTTGTTTGCCGATGGCGTGGCCGTGAAACAGGTCGGGGTGGAAACCTTCCGACTGTGCCGTAAATACCTCGACGGGGTGGTGCTCGTTGACAACGACGACATCTGTGCCGCGACCAAGGATGTCTTTGAGGACACGCGGGCGATTCTCGAACCCGCGGGTGCTTTAGCGGTGGCCGGGGCCAAGGTCTACGTGGAACGAAATTACCTGAAGGGTGAAACCCTCATTGCGATCGCCTGCGGTGCGAATCTGAATTTCGACCGGTTGCGGTATATCGCCGAACGTGCCGAGATCGGTGAACACCGCGAGGCGGTGCTGGCCGTGACGATCCCCGAGGAACCGGGCAGCCTCAAACGGTTCTGCAAACTGGTGGGACGCCGGAGCGTGACCGAGTTCAACTACCGCATCGCCGACCGGACGGCGGCGCACATCTTTGTGGGGATCCGGACCGGCGGGCGCGGAGAGAGCAACAAGATTGCCGCCAACTTCAGCCGCCACGGATTCAAGTCGCTCGATCTCACCAACGACGAAGTGGCCAAGACCCACATCCGACACATGGTCGGTGGCCGCTCTCCCCTGGCGGAGAATGAATTGCTCTTCCGCTTCGAGTTTCCGGAAAAACCGGGAGCATTGATGGCATTCCTGACGGCCATGTCGCCCAACTGGAACATCAGCCTGTTTCATTATCGCAACCATGGCGCGGACTACGGTCGCGTGCTGGTGGGATTGCAGGTGCCGACCAGGGAAAAACCGGCGTTGCAAAAATTCCTGACCCAGCTCGGCTATCGTTATTGGGACGAAACCGGAAGCACCGCCTACAAGCTGTTCCTGCGCTGAGAAACCCAGATGTAGGGCCGGCGCTTGCGCCGCGCCGTTTTGTTGTGCCCCAAGGGGTGAATGGCATGCCCCATGGGGCGCCCTGCATTTTCATTCAGGCGCGGAGGCCGAGGAAGTGGGCGAGTTGGGTCACGGCGGGTTTGACGGCATGACCCCGGCGCACCTGGCGTGACACCACGGTGAGTTTGCCGGTCTTGCGGTCCGCTTTGGGGTCCACGTGACCGACCAGTTCAAGGCCGGAGAGAATGGGCAGGGCATAGTAGCCGCGCACCCGCTTGGTGGGCGGGGTGTAAACTTCCCAGGTATAATCGAAACCCCAGACCGCCTGGGTCACCCTGCGATCATAGATCAATGGATCCAGCGGGGCAATCAGATGGAGTGGAGATGAAAGATCGGAGTTGGGAGCGGGGACTTTAGCCTTCATGGGGCTGGGTTTGACGATTTGATCAAAGAGGGGCACGTCCTCGCGCAGGCAGTGCAGAAGGGGCCCATCGGTTACCTGCACGGCCTGCACCAGGTCAGCGATGGCGGCCAACTCCGCGCGTTTCAGCCAGGCCAGCCGACGTTGCCGCAATTTGAGCCGGGCCTCCCAACGTTGGGTTTCCTTGGCCGTGGGCGGAGGCAGCTGCAGGATCGTGGCGGGCAGCACACGTTCCGGCAGATCATAGAGGCGCCGGATACCCTGGCGCTGGGCGATCAACAGGCGACCGTGAAAGAATAGTTTCTGCATCGCGGACTTCGGCAGGGTGGCCATGCCCCAAACCCGTTTGGCACGGCGATCATCGGTGAAGGCATCGGAAGTCAACGGGCCCCTTTCCCGGATGGCCGTTAGGATGGGATCCACCAATTCCTGTTCCGCCTTGGTCAGGCGCCCCGACCAGGCGCTTTTGATCCGGGTGCGGGCGCACATGGCCGTTTGCAAATGGGGCCAGGCATCGGGCGTGAACACGGCGAGGTTGCCGGTGGCAGGTTGATGATGCTCGAACGCGACCCGGGATTCGGCCGGCAGCGGTATTTCGTCACCATGCACGTGGCGCATGAGATCACCCTCCCGGTAGCCCACGACCCGATTGCGCAGCGTCAAGTCGTGCATGCGGCCGCACACGTTGATGGGGTCGATCTGCACAAAACCGTGGTGGGCCAGCGCGGCCCCGACGTCCGGCGCCGGATGATCGAGCAACAAGGCTCGCCGCATGAACTGTCGGGCGAAGAGTGGGGAAACTTTGATTGGGGCAGGCAAGATCGGGGACAAAAACGATGCAAGGTTACGGCTGGTATCAATATAAAATTCTCGCAACGAGGTCGGGGCTTGCTGATGAATTTGCCCACCTGCTGCCGGTTGGCGTCATCCCCGATCGTGAAATCCAACGAATTAGAACAAACCCGAAGTCTGCTTTGCGGACTGCAGAACCATATTCGTGACACCCTGATTGCCGCGCGCGCGCAGCACGCCCACACCTTTGCCCGGGTGGCGGCAGTGACGGCAGCCGATACCATTTACCAGGTGGACAAGATCACGGAAGAGGCGATCTTTCACTGGTTCGAGCGGCACTGGCCCAAGTCGCTGCCGGTGGAACTGGTTATGGAGGGAATCGAGGATGGCGAGGTCGTCACCTATCCCCGTGGCATACCGCTCAAGCGCACACGCTACAAATGCATCCTCGATCCCATCGATGGCACGCGCAACCTGATGTATGACAAGCGCAGCGCCTGGGCCCTGGCCGCACTCGCCCCGCAACGCGGACCAAGGACCCACTTGGGTGACATCGTCGTGGCGGTGATGACCGAGTTGCCCACGGGCAAGATGTTTCGCAGCGATCAATTCAGCGCGGTGCGCGGTGGCGGCTTGCGGAGCCGCACCTTCAATTTGCTCACGCGCCGCTGGTCCGCCATCACCGTGCGTCCCTCGCAGGCGCGGGACTTTGAGCACGGCTTTGCCTCGCTGGTGAAATTTTTCCCCGAGGGCAAGGGGTTGTTGGGGACATTGGAGGAAAAGCTTTGGCGCGAGCTCGGTTTGCACGGCAAGAACGGCGGACAACTGGTGTTTGATGACCAATACATCAGCACCGGGGGGCAGCTTTATGAACTGATCGTGGGTCATGACCGCATGTTGGGCGACTTGCGCCCCGCGGCCTACGCCAAGTTGGGTCTGGGCGCCGCCTCCCTGTGCTGTCACCCCTATGATATTTGCACCGCGCTGCTGCTGCAGGAAGCGGGTGGATTGGTGGAAGCCCCCGATGGCAAGCCCTTGCGTTGCCGGCTCGACACGACCACCCCGGTCGCATGGATGGGCTACGCCAACCCGACCCTGGCCCGGCAGGTGCGGCCTGTGCTCAAGCGCCTGATGACCCAAATGTTTTGAACCATGATGGATCCCCAAGACTACGCCCGCGAAATTGACCGCACCCGGCCCGATTGCATCGTTTATCGGCCCCCCGCCGAGAGCGGTCCCCTGGCGGAGAACCAGCAGATCATCGGGCTGGTGACCCCCGGGGGACATTGGTTGCTCACCTGGACCCGTGCCACACATGAAAACAATCCCGACCAGCATGTGGTCGTCAGTCGCAGTGCCGACAAGGGTGCGACTTGGAGTGATCCGCAGTTCATCGACGGGGCGACGCCTGCTCAACAGGCCGGACCCGAGCGCGGCAAGTATCAGGCGAGCTGGCCGTTCTTCATCGTTGCCCCGGAGTTGGGGCGGATCTATCTTTGCTACAACAAGAACATCGGCGTGAAGGATGCGCGCGACGACACGACGGGCATTTTGCGTTTTCGCTATTCCGACGATGACGGTCGCACCTGGTCGGAGCCGTTTGATCACCTCAAGATTCGCCGCGGACGGATCGATCACCCGTCGCCGGAAATGCCGGTGAATTTTGTCACCTGCTTCCAAAGTTTCCTGGCGCCGGACGGCGTGCCGATGGCCAGCCTGACGCGCTGGGGTTCGGGCAGTCCGCACCTCCTGAACGTGGCGAGTGAGGTTTGGTTTCTGCGCTTCGAGAACATCCTGACCGAGCGTGACCCGGCCAAGCTGGTGATGACCACCTGGCCGAACGGCGACACCGGGATTGAAGTGCCGCATCCGCTGCGGATGAACCAGAGTCTGGCCCAGGAAGCCATGACCGTGCCGT
>JAIPJW010000067.1 GCA_021734075.1 Cephaloticoccus sp. | reverse complement strand
GCCAGGATGCCCCGGGCGGCCGCCACCGGATCAGGCGCATTGAAGATAGGTCGACCCACGACCAGAAAATTGGCCCCGGCGTGAGCAGCGTCTGCCGGGGTCATGATACGGCTTTGATCATCTGCCGGAGCCTGCCGGGGACGGATTCCCGGAGTGACCAGGGTGATATCAGGCGGAAGTCTGCGGCGCAAAAGTGGCAGTTCCAAGGGTGAGCAGACCAAACCGCGCATGCCTGAATCCACCGCCAGCTGCCCCAGACGAGCAACTTGCTCTTCGGGAGAACCGGGCACTCCGAATTCATTCAAAGTCGAGGTGCCTGTTGAGGTCAGCACGGTAACACCCAGCAGCAGAAGTTCGGGCGCATGCTGCGCCTGGGCCTTGAGGGCCCACTGCATCATTTCCCGGCCGCCTGACGTGTGCAGGGTTAGCATCTGGATGGGCAGCTTAGAAACGGACACCACCGCTTTGGCCACGGTATTGGGGATGTCGTGCAGTTTTAGGTCCAAAAACACCTTGAATCCCATATCGGCAATTTCCCGCACCGCGTCAGGGCCAGCGGCCGTGAACAGTTCCAAACCTATCTTGACCCAACGCACCGTGCCCTGCAGATCGCGCAGGGTCGGCTTGACTGCTTGGGTGGAGGGAGCATCGAGAACGAGGATGAGGTCGCACGGCATGATCAGGGAAGTGAATGTAGGCAGGATTGAACCTGAATCCAAAGCTTAAATCAGACTGACTGGATTTGAGGCCCGGGTTATGCCTTAGTGGGCGACGTAATTTGAGCACCCTGCGCCTATTTTCCCCAGCAAAAATCAATCTGTTCCTCGCCATTACCGGCCGGCGGCAGGATGGATTTCACGATTTGTTGTCCTTGGCTGCGCCACTGGATTTCGGGGACACCTTGGAAGTCGAACCGGCAGATCGAATATCACTGTGCTGCGATGATCCGAAACTGCCGGTTGATGAGAGCAATTTGGTTTTGAAGGCCGCCGTTGCTTTTCAGGTCCGGACAGGTTGGAAGGGAGGAGCGGAATTCCGTTTGCGGAAGCGAATCCCGTTTGGCGCGGGTTTGGGGGGCGGCAGCAGCAACGCCGTGGCAACCCTTCGGGCTTTGAATGAATTGGCGGGTGAACTATTGGATCCTCCGGCCTTGCGGGAGGTGGCGGCATCACTGGGGGCTGATTGTTCGTTGTTCGTTGAGAACAGTCCGGTCATCATGCGGGGCCGGGGCGACATGGTGGAACGCCTCACCGAGGCAGAACACCGCCGGATACGGGGCAAACGGGTGCTGGTTTTCAAGCCGGGATTTGGGGTATTAACCTCATGGGCGTATGGGCAAATGGTTGCGAATACCGGCAATTATTTGAACGCGGAAGCAGCCGAGAACCAGTTGAACCAGTGGCGAAACGGCGATCACTGCTCCCTCGAATCACTGACTTTCAACAATATGGAACCGGTCGTTTATGCGAAATACCCGGCGTTGCCTGCCATGCATGAAATTTTGAGGCGGCGATTTGGGCTAAAGCCAAGAATGAGCGGCAGTGGCAGCGCATCCTTTGCGCTACTGGAAGACAATATGCCGACTGAGGATATAGTAGCCTGGATTTATGAGGCATGGGGGAGGACAGCTTTTGTTATATCGAGCACGCTTGTTTAAATCGCATTGACCAATCGATTAAGGAGCGCGTTATCGTTTGGCGTCGCCAGACGTTCCCCACGGCAAATGGCGCGCCTATGGCTCAGGACTCGCAAGACAATATCGAAGTAACCCTGAAGGGGATTCCCGCATCGGAGGGAATCGCCTACGGGAGGGTTTTTGTCTTTATTCAAAGTGAGATAGAGGTGCCTCATTATCAAGTGGATGCGGAAAAACGCATCGATGAGGTGGCTCGTTTTGACCAGGCCTTGCTCCTGACCCGCCAGCAGATCGCGAAAATCCAGAATGAGGTGGAAAAAAACATCGGACCCGAGGAGGCCCGGATATTTGACGCCCATTTGATGGTGCTGGAAGACCAAGCCCTGATCACCGAAACCATTCGCGAGTTTGAGAATACCGGGCTGAATGTTGAAACCTGCTTCAACAAGATATCGCAGCGTTACATCAAGGCTTTTGCTGAAATTGATGACGAATACCTGCGGGAAAGGGCCAGCGACATTCGCGACGTTGCCCAACGGGTTTTGCATAATTTATTGGGTCAGGCTGACACGAGTCTGTCCAAATTGGCGGATCAACGAATTGTCGTGGCCAATGACATTTCACCGTCTGATTCGGCCGGGCTCGATCGCAGCACGGCTTTGGCCGTGGTGACAGACTCCGGCAGCAAGACGAGCCATGCCGTCATCGTGGCTCGATCCATGAAGGTTCCGGCCATTGTGGGAATGCGTGATCTGACGACGCGCGTGCGCAACGGAGAGTGGGCGATCATCGATGGTTACGAGGGCATCGTCATCCTCAATCCCACGGAATCCACGCTATTCCGCTACGGCAAGATCCAGGAACAGAAGAAAACCCTCGAGACGCAATTGCTGGACGCCAACCGCAAGCCCGCCGTCACGCTTGATGGCGTGCCTGTGTCGCTCATGGCCAACATCGAAAAAGTGGACGAGGTCGGTCTCGTGAACGACTACAATGCCGAGGGCGTGGGTTTATTCCGCACGGAATACCTTTACCTCGACAGTTCGCGTATTCCTTCCGAGAGCGAACAAACCCTGGCCTACAAGCAAGTCGCGACCGCCTTGGCGCCAAATCCTGTCATTATCAGAACTTTGGATTTGGGCGGGGACAAACCGATGTCGGGGAATCCGCATCTTTTCCCCAAAGAGAACAATCCGTTCATGGGCTTTCGTGCGATCCGATTTTGCCTGGAGCACACCGACATTTTCAAGGATCAGTTGCGAGCCATCCTGGCCGCGAGTGCCCACGGCACGATCAAGTTGATGTATCCGATGATCAGCGGCGCCGAGGAGATGGCGCGGGCCAATGCGGTATTGGAGGAGTGCAAGGAGGAATTGCGGGCCCGCGGCACGGCATTTGACGAAGAAATGGTGGTGGGCACCATGATTGAAATTCCGAGTGCAGCCGTGACGGCAGATATATTGGCGGAAAACTGTGGGTTTTTCAGCATCGGCACCAACGATCTTATTCAATATTTGCTCGCGATAGACCGGGTGAATGACCGGATTGCACATCTCTACGAACCCACGCATCCCGCGGTTTTGCGCACGATCAAGCACATCGTCGACGAGGCGCATCGCAAAAATATCCCGGTCGGTATCTGTGGTGAAATGGGGGGCGATCCGCTGTTGGTGCCACTTTTGCTCGGGCTTGGGGTGGATTCCCTGAGCATGACACCTCCCTTGATTCCCGCGGTGCGCTTTTTGATCCGGGCGATGACCATGGCCGACGCCCGCCAGCTCGCAGTTGAAGCGCTCAAGATGACCGATCCGAAAAAGATCCACGCGCTTTGCGTCGAATTCTGCCGGGAGCGGATGAAAGTGTAATTCCCGCCCGCGCCCCCCAGACTGATTTATCCAGCATTGCGGGCCGGCGTCAGGGTTGTTCATGTTGGACCAACCTTGAAGCCTGAGCCGCCTGACATTGTCTATTTGTTCACCACTTTTCCGAAAGCCACGGAAACATTTTTACAGCGCGAGGTGATCGCAATGCTGACGCACGGCGTGCGCCTGCGGCTCTACTCCCTTTGGGGCGGGGGAGGGACATTCAGGGGTGTGCCGGTGCGACGATTTCCGAAGTGGAAACTGCTTACGCTATTGTGGATGATTCCCTACGAATCCGCCCGTCGGCCCGAGGTATTGCGGCAAGTGTTGCATGGATTGTTTACGCGCCGGGCTCCTTCCTGGATCAATTTTTGGGAGAACATGCTTGGGGCGGGATTTGCCTGTCTTTATGCGGGGGATTTCAGGAAGAATCCCCCCAGCCATATTCATGCCCCCTGGGGTGGAGCCCCGGCCACGGCGGCTTGGTTGCTTTGGCGACTTGACGGGCATCAATTCAGTGCCGCGGCGCATGCCTATGATATTTACGAGCATGGCGGCGACTGGTGGCTGAAAGACAAACTGGAGCATGCCTTGTTTGTGCATACCTCGACTGAAATGGGGCGAAAATCTTTGCTGGGCATCGGATTGGAACCTGACCGGATCCAATGCATTCGCCGGGGGCTCGATCATATGCCACGGGTCAAGCCGTTGCGCGCATTGCGTGATCCGCTGCGGTTGTTGTGCGTGGCGCGGTTGGTGGAAAAAAAAGGCCTGCGTCACCAGCTGCGGATCTACGCAGCGCTGCATGAAGCAGGCGTGCCCTTTTCGGCCCGAATCGTCGGTGATGGGCCGCTGCGTCCGGAACTGGAGCGCCTGGCCGGCAGCCTAGGCGTGGCGAGCCAGATAAGTTTCACCGGTCATTTGCCGCAACACGAAGTCTGGCGGCATTTGGAATGGGCGGATGTGTTATTGCATAGCGGAGTGATTGCCCAAAGCGGTGACCGGGACGGACTGCCGAATGTCATTCCCGAGGCGATGTCGATAGGCGTGGTGGTGTTGACTTCGCCCGTGGCGGCCACGACCGAAGCGGTGACGGCGGGGGTCACCGGCATGGTTGTGCCGGTAACCGACAGTAAGGGGTGGGTCGCGGCCTTGCGCACGATTGCGCACGACGACCGACTGGCGGAATCCTTGCGGACCAATGCACGGCTCTGGGTCGAGGAAAATTTCGATGCGCACAAAAATGCCGCGCGTCTGCTGGCCCAATTTCAACGCGTGATTCCGTCATGATCTGGCTGGACAACACCAAGGCAGTCCGTGCATCGCACCATTCGGGACTTCTGCGCGTGGCAGGAGAATTGCAGCTGCGACTGGGTGGTTTTGCCACCGGTGTGGCGGGATTGGATTGGGTGAAGCAGGCAGAGGATCAACACTGGTTTTTGACCGCGGAGATTTTCACGCCTGATGAGCGTCCGGGCTGGGCGGATCTTTTAGTCGAGCGGCCCTGCCGAATGGCCGCCATTTTTCACGATGCCATCCCATTGAAGCTGCCGGGCATAACCTGGCCGCAAAGTGTGGCCCGGCATCCCGCGTATCTCAAAATGCTCGCGCAATTCGATATGATCTGGGCGGTATCGCAAACCAGTCGGAATGAATTGTTGGGTTACTGGCAATGGTTGGGGGTCAAGGCCCCGCCACAGGTCAAGGTGCTCCCGCTGGGTGCTGATTTTGCGGGTAATGCCCGTCAGGTTAAACCTCGATCGCAGACCACCCGCATGCTGCTAAGCGTGGGCATACTCGAGCCCCGGAAAAACCAGGAATTTCTGCTCGAAGTTTGCGATCAGCTCTGGCGCGAAGGATTGGACTTCGAACTGCACCTGGCCGGACGGATCAATCCCCATTTTGGGCGGCCGATCCAGAGCCGGATCAAGCGAATGCAAAAACAACATCCGGGCCTGCACTACCATGGCGCCGCCAGTGATGCCTTGTTGACGCAATTGTATAATAAAACCCGGGCGACGGTTTTCCCGACGATTGCCGAAGGCTGTGGTCTCCCCCTGATCGAATCTTTATGGCGGGGCGTCCCTTGCGTTGCCTCGGACTTGGCGGTGTTGCAGGAAAATGCGGCACCAGGCGGCGCGGTGCTGGTGGAGCTTAATGATCACACTGCTTGGCGGGACATTCTCAGGCGGGTGCTCACCGATGATACCTATCATACCCAGCTGTCGCACGCAGCAATCGCACGCAAGCTGACAACTTGGCAGGATACCGCCGATACGGTGCGAAGTGAATTTGGGGCTTAACCGACTTTCTTGACCGCATAGGCCATGGCTTCCGCGATTTTCTCGAGCTGCTCATCAGTGTGCATGGCGGAAACGGCGGTGCGCACGAGATCCTTGCCGGCAGGAACGGCCGGGGCAATGGACATCACGGTAAAAACACCCTTTTCCAACAAAGCCTTCCAGAAAGGATAAACGCGTTCCTTGGAACCCAGCACGATGGGCACAGCAGGGGTTTCACTGTCCCAAAGATCGAGACCAAGATGCTTGAGCATGGCGCGATATTTCTTGGTGTTCCGCCAAAGCCTTTCGTGATGCTCAGGCTCCGTCTGCATGATTTCCAGTGCCGCCATGGCAATGGCCGCCTGACTGGGACTCAACGCGGCACTGAAAATCGTCTGCTTTGAATTGGTGCGCAGGTATTCAATCACTTCACGCGAGGCGGCGATAAATCCGCCGGTGCTGGCCAGGGATTTGGAAAGACTGCCACAGATGATATCAACTTTTTCGTTGAGCCCAAAGTGATCAACCGTCCCCCGTCCCTGATGACCCAGAACCCCGAAACCATGGGCGTCATCCAAAATCGTGAAACAGTCATATTCCTCGGCGATGCGGGTAATTTCAGGCAATCGACAAATATGGCCTTCCATGGAATAAACCCCCTCGACGACCAGGAGCTTGGGCGACCCAGAATCACACGATGCGGCCGCGGAACGCAGGTCATCGGGATTGTTATGCGAGAAACGTTCGACCGTGGCCATCGAAAGGCGGATGCCATCCCAGAGGCATGAATGGATGTTTTTGTCGGCCAGTATGACATCACCCTTTTGGGCAAAACTGGCGATACTCGACATGCAGGAGAGGTAGCCCGCCGCGTGCACATGGCAGGCCTCACGGCCCAGAAAAGCTGCCAATTTTTGCTCCAATTCGACATGATAGGAGCGGGAGCCGTTGGAAGGTCGGGCGCCGGTCGGACTGGTGCCCCATTTTTTCAACGCTGCCTGCCCGGCTTCGATGACCTTGGGATGAAACGACAGGCCGAGATAATCATTGCTCGAGAGCATGATCATATCACGGCCATCCAGTTTGATGTTGGTGCCCGATTGAGATTCGATGGCGTGATAATAGGGCGCGTATTTCAACCGCATCTTCGTCGGATAGTCATCGCGACAGCGATTGAGAATTGCCTTTTTGTTTTTGCTAAAGAGGGACAGCGCCATGGGAACCGGCAGAACGTAGAGCTGGGGACTGGGTTGGCAAACCCGAAAGGCGCAATTAATGACCGGGCTTCAGGGCAGGGTTTTCATCCAATCCAGCAAATCGCCGGTGTAAACGGACCAAGAGCGGTAGGTGCGCGCGCGCGCGGCAGTGCCCAATTGCCTCAGCAGCGATGGGTTGAGCACCAGTTGCTCCATCGCGTCAGCGAGGGAAGGGAGGTTCATTTCCGCCAAGGTCAGGGCGCCGCCAGCCCGGGCGGATTCACCCAAGGCCCCTTGGGCAGAGCAGATACAAGGTTTGCCCCGGGACAGACTTTCCAAGACAGGGAGTCCGAAGCCCTCCATCAAGGAAGGATATACCGTGAAAGTGCACTCGGCATAGGCCGATTCCAGGGTGACTTCATCCACGGGACCGTCATAGCGCAGAGGTCGTCCGGCTTGTTGCAGGGCGGCGATTTTTTGCATCGCGGGTTTTCCGGTATGTGTGTTGGCCATGCCAATCAAGCGAAGGTTAAATCGACGACCCTGATTCCACAGCTGTTCGGCTGCGCCCAGCAGCGCAATGTGGTTTTTGCGACCTTCGATGCTGCCCACGCACAGGATACTTGGTGGGACCGCGCCCATCGGAGAGACATCAGTCTGGGAGGCGGCATCCAAGCCAAGGGGAATGGTTTGCACCGGGGGTGGATTTGGCACGCCAAGCCAGGCCCAATAATCGAGCAGGGTTTGCCGGGAATCGTCGGAGACCGCGGCAATGCCATCAAACTGGAGCAGTTCCTGCAAATAGGAGGGGAACCGGCTGACCGTGCCGCCGGGACTCAACTCCGGCAGCTTGAGGGCAATGGCATCATGAAAGATTGCCACCTTGGGTGACCGGGCGGCCAGCCGGGGGAGGGCGCGCGCAACGGCGGGTGAGAAAAGCTCGGGGACTATCAAGCCATCGGAGGGAGGCAGAAGCGTAGACGCATACCCCCGTCGGTTCCAGCGACTGCGCACTCTTTCAGGCCAGGGCCAGCGGGCCCCGCGGGTTTTTCCCGGGGACGTTGCAAGCAGATTGGCCAGTTCCCATGGCGCAAGTTCACGCCACGTATCAGCGTAGTGATCCCAGGTGATCGCGTGCGCCTGATCGTGACCAGTCAGTTCGTGATAGAGGGCACGGGCAACTTTCTGGATGCCGGTCTGCGCCCGGGTATGACTGGTATGGCTGAGATCGAGGAGATGCATGTCAGGGCTGCAGCCGCCAGATCGTGATGTAATCAATCGTGGCAATTTTTTGCCAATGACCGCCCAGGGCGCCATCCACAACCGGCTTGATTTCAAAGGGAAACAAGGGGGCGTAGATAGCCTGACCATTGTTCCGAACCGTCTTCACGGCCTGGGCGAATTCCGCCGGCGACATCAAATCGTAGCGCAGCAGGGGAAATGACGTGTAGAATTGCAAAGCGCCACTGGCTTGCATGGCCGCCATGACCGCATTGGCGGGCGCATGCTTCTGCAGCCACTGCATGGTGTCAAAGTAGGCCTGATCGGCTCGCGCGACTGCGGTGACATCGAGCTTGCGGTTCAGATTGAACAAGTGCTGCAGACTGAAGAGGGCGATAATTGAGATCAACCCCAGTTGGACCGCGCCCGAGGGCAATTGATCGGTCAGGCGTTGTGCCACCATGCTGGCCGCCAGCAGCAGGCAGGGGAAGACCGGCAGAATGAACCGCAGATACCACCAAGTTTCGCCGGAGTGATAATAGAACGCATAAAACCCGATCAAAGCCACGACCCAGAGCAGACCGGCCAGCAAGGAGCGGATTTGCCGACGGCAGACCCAGGGCAAGGCGAGCGTCAGCAGGACCAGAGGTGTCAGCAGTTGGGGAATCCAACGGGCAAAATGGCCGAGGTTGTGCGGCACAAACTGACTTTGGAGCAGCGGGCTGACATCCCCGTATCCGCTGGTCAGCACATGCCCGTAAATGGTGTGGTTGTAGATCGCTTGGATCGCGGCAAACGGCAGACCGGCGGCAATGACTGTCACCCAGCCGCGCCGGTTGCCACCCAGCAAAAGCAGAACGGGCAGCATCACCAGGATGTTGGTCGGACGCAGCAACACCGCCATGCCCACCGCGGTCCCCACGGCGAATCCCCATCGCCAATTTTGCCGGACCTTGAAGGCGGCATACAAGGCCCCCAGGGTCCAAGCCGTGGCCGGCACATCACTCATAGGCTGGAGTGAAAAGAACACCATCAAGGGACAGGCCCAAATGAGCGCGGTGGCCGTCAATGCCCAGGGCCAACGCAGGCCGCACACTTGCCGGCCCAGCAACAAAGTCAGCCAGCCGGTCGCCACCGCGCTCAGCACGTTGACCAACACGGCGGCATGGCCCCAACCGACTAGTTTCTCCGCCACGAGCAATTGCAGGGGCAGGCCGACCGGGTAGGTGGGGATGAGGAGACCGGTTTCACCCTGCGCCATGAAGCCGAGGGGTTGTTGGAAATAGTAATTCCAGGAGGGAGGTTCCAGGCCGGCGATGGTCCGCAATGGGCTCCCGGTCTTGCCCTGGGCCAGCAGGCGGGCGCTGTTAAAGTAGCCCGAAGCATCAGAGCCACTGGCGTAAGAGACGCCGTGAGCGGTTAAAAACCAACCATAAACCAGCGCGATGACCAGAACCACGATCCAAGCCAACCGGTTGCGGGAGCGACCGGTCAAGGCGGGGAGGGGGGCCGGATCGGAAGGCGGTCGCCTGGCGGCATTTGGTTCACTCATTTTCGTTGTCGAGAGGCGCAGGCTGGCATTGTTTGCGATGATGGCACAAACCAAAAACCACCACGGGTCCGGTTCCGAATTGTCCGGCGGCTGCGCAAGCGAGGTCGATTCAGGGTTGAGATTCCCTCGCGCATGAGAGCCTGGTGGGAGCAACTTCGTGCCCGGGGCATCAAGCCTGCGGTTCTGCTGGGCTATCTGCTGGTCGTCGCCTTGTTCGTGGGCGCCTTCGCCCAATATTACATCCCCGAGAAGGGATTCAGTTACCTGATATCATTTGGTGGGCGTCAACCCCATCCGCCGATTGCCGCGCTCCAGCATTTGGAATATTACGTGCAAGCGGACTCCGACGGGTATGACGCGCAATACTACGTGCAGATCGCGATGGCTCCATCCCTGCGAGATCCACAGTTGAAAGATGCAGTGGACAGTCTCGCTTACCGGGCCCGCCGGATCTTGATCAGCTGGGCTTCCTACGCCATGGGGCTGGGCCGACCCGCCAGCATCCTGAAAGCCTATGTGCTCCAGAATGCGATCAGCTGGCTGATCCTGGCGGGCGTGCTGCTTTATTGGTTTCCCCCCAGCAACTGGAGTAATTGGCTGCGCTGGACCGGGGTGCTGTTTTCCTTCGGGATGTGCGTGAGTGTGCGCAATTCACTGGTTGACGGTCCCAGCCTCCTGTTGATCGCCGTAGGGGTGTTGCTTTTGGAAAAGGGCAAACCCTGGTGGTCCACCGCGGTGCTGGCCCTGGGAGGGTTGGGCAAGGAAACCAACCTGCTGGGCGCGGCGGCCTTGTTGCGCCAGACGGACGTCATGTCCCCGCGACGCTGGCCGCTCCTGATCCTGCGCGGCCTGTTGGTGGCCCTCCCGCTGGCCTTGTGGTTGGTCTACATTCAAAAAGTGGTCGGCCCGGCGGCGGATCTCGGTCACCGCAATTTTGACTGGCCGTTCATGGCCTACGGTCGCAAATGGTCCGAGGTGTGGACGGGCTTGTGGGACCAGAACAACTGGTCGCACGGCATTCTGGAATCGGGCCCGCTTTGGAGTCTGTTGATGCTGTTGTCTGTGTCGGTGCAGGTTTTGTTTCTCTTCCTTCGGCCGACCGGGAGGGAAGCGTGGTGGCGGGTGGGCATAAGTTTTGCCGTGCTCTTCTTTGTGTTGGGCGATGCGGTCTGGGAAGGCTACCCGGGCGCCGCTTCACGGGTTTTGCTACCCCTGCAACTGGCCTTCAATGTGCTGGTGCCGACGGGACGCCTCTGGCTGCCGGTGTTGTTGTTGGGCAACCTGACCCTGCTGAATGCTCCGGCCGCCATGCAACCGCCCGTGGGTGACGGCTACAAACTCGACGCGCCCCAAAGCCTTCAGATCTCGGCGGAAGGTGTTCGCATGCGCGTGACGTTCAGCCAAGGATGGCATGAACCGGAACGCTACCGGGAGGACTACTGGCGGTGGTGCCATGGCTCCACCCACGTCATGATTTTAAACCCTCACGCGTTTCCACTCGATGCGAGCATGAACTTCATCCTGTCCTCCTTGGAAAAACGGTCCATTGAGATCACCAATGAAACCGGGGAATCACTTTGGCAGGGCGATATCGCGGATTTTGTCACGCGGGTGCACCTGCCGCACGTCATGTTACAACCGGGGCAGAACCGGCTGGATTTCATAACCAGCGATACCATTTCCAAGGCCAGCCAGGATCCGCGGCCACTCACTTTTTGTCTCAAGGACTGGGTGATCAGTCTGCGCCTAGCATCCCAGAACGGGGTGGTGGTGACCGGCCCCGCGGCCCTGTTGCACGGGGCCGGCGAACAATCCGGCATCGTGGTGGACTTTCACAACGGGTGGTATAACGCCGAGCAGTTTCGCGATGATTACTGGCGCTGGACTGAAGGGCCCGCCGAGTTGATCATCCTCAATCGCCACCCGATGCCGGTGCATACGGATTTCAGCTTTGTGCTCAATGCGATCAGCAAACGGACGGCCATCCTCGCCGATGGGAATGGTGAAACGATCTGGACTGATGAAATTTCCAGCAAGCATTCCGCGGAAGTGCTGCGGACCGACCTGATTTTACAGCCGGGGGAGAACCGGTTTCACTTGTCGAGCAGTCTGCCCCGGGGTGGAGCCGACGGGGACGCCCGCTTGCTGGATCTCTGCCTTAAGAAACTACGGATCGACATCCGGCCCTGATCGCAATCACCAGGTGGTGATGTTTTCCAGTCGCCGCCGGTAACGCGCCCCGATCACCGCGGGGGCAAAGCGCGATTCAATGGTGGCGCGCGCGGCGGATCCAATTCGTGCGGCCAGATTTTGATCGGTCGCA
The DNA here is from genome assembly GCA_021734075.1 of Cephaloticoccus sp. Classification (GTDB taxonomy): domain Bacteria; phylum Verrucomicrobiota; class Verrucomicrobiia; order Opitutales; family Opitutaceae; genus Cephaloticoccus. The sequence goes on along the minus strand of JAIPJW010000067.1, from coordinate 6,074 downwards.
ACTTGCTGCATCCAATGCGCAGCATGGTCGACGTCGGCCTCGGCCCAAGTCTGACCTTTGCCGTAAGGACCGTAGTTTCGCTCCAATTTACACAGCGTGTAGTTGACCGGGCAGCCGTTGGCCGTGTTCACGAATTCCGCGGTGGCCGACCAGTCGGTGCTGATGACGGGCTTGCCCAGATACATGCATTCCGCCACGGCCAGACCGAAACCCTCCGAGCGATGGAGGGAGACATAACAATCGCAGGCGGCTTCCAGCAGGTAGACCTCTTCCCGGGCCAAAGTTTCCGCGATGATAATAGTGCCGGGCAGGTCGGCCACGGCCGCCTGCAGGGCACGCAGGTCCGCCTCATTGCCCGGCACATTGTGCACTTTGAGGACCAAGGCGGCGCCCGGTCCGGCGAGTCCGGATTGGCGGAAGGCGGCGATTACCGCCCCGGGATTCTTGCGCTCGGAATACGAGTTCAAGTCGTAGAGCACGAGAAACAGGAATTTGTCGGCCGGCAGGCCGAAGCGCGGCCGCAAATCCCCTGTGGGTCGCGCAAAGGATATGGCGTGGGGCATGGTGATCACCGGCAGGGCGACCTTCATGGCGATGGCATCCCGGGCGAAATCACTCGGGCACCAGATTTCGTCAAAATAGGCGCAGGCCGGCACCCAGCTGTCGGGAAATTCCGGCAACTCCCAAGCCCAGTAGGCAATGTTGTATTTATCGGACCGAAATTCCTTGCCGTGATGGTGGTCGATGTCCCGGGAGGCCGGAGGATCGAGATGCACGACGTTGAATTTGTGCGGGTTCTCTGCCTGCAGGCGGGTGGCGTAGGTCGTGTCGCCCAGCCGGTTCTTGCAGTTCAACTTCAGGGGCACCAAGGCCGTCGCGAGTTGGGCGGCATCGGCCGCGCGCACCATGCAGCGGGCGGATTCACCCACGCCGAGCTCCGCCGTGAGAAACCCGACGATGTTCAGGCCGATCGAGGAATGATTGCGGGCGAACGCACCGGAGTAGGGGGCATTGCGATTGGAGAAATCAAATATGATCTCGCCCTCCAGGGTTTCGATGGTCGTGAGCCGCAATTGCCGGTTTTTGTTCTGGGCCCGGAAACGCTGCCAGGCCGACCATCCGGTGACCCGACCCAACCAGGCGAGGGAATTGGTCAAGGCCACCCCACCCAACGCAAGCTGCAGGATTGCACCCCGCGAGCCGGTCGAGACCGGAATGGTGACCTTGAGGCTGAAGGGGCCGGGGGCGGATAAATCGAGCGCGGCGCCGGATGCCCCGTCGACCTTACAGGCGATGGAGGGGTAGCCGGATTCCAAACCCGTGACCGTGGGATGATGGCGAATTTCGCCCCGGATCAAAATAGCCAGGGCTTGTCCCAAGGGAGGGAGTTGCACCACGGCCGTATCCCGCAGCCAAACCGAGTCGCTGCAAAATTCATCAAAATAGAGCCCGTCATAGTGGGAAAAATGGCGATGATAACTGCCACTCTGGGGTATCTTGTCCACGCGTCGCATACTTTTGGTGAATCGAGCGATAGAGACTGGCTTGGTCTTGGCAAAACATAATGCCGCCACTTAACTGGGCACAATGGAGCCCGAGGAATATCAGAAGATGGCGGCCGTGGAGGATGACATGTGGTTCTACCGTGCCCTGCACCGCCACATTGAGCGCCGGCTGGAGCGGCTCCTTGCGCCGGACGGCGGTGAAATTCTTGATGCGGGATGCGGCACGGGTGGCTTGATCAAGCGCCTGCAACCAGCGCATTCCGACTGGTCGTGGCAGGGGGTGGATATTTCACCACAAGCCTGCACTCTGGCCTGGGACCGGGCCGGCTGCGAAGTTCAGGAGGGCAGCTTGACCAATTTGCCCTTCGCCACGGGGCGTTTTGCCGCCGTGGTCTCGGCCGATGTGATCTACCATATTGAAGATGATGAACAGGCCCTGCTGGAGATGACCCGGGTCCTACAACCGGGGGGAAGCTTGATTGTCAATGTGCCCGCATACCCATGGCTCTGGTCCTATCATGACCGGGCGGTGCACGCCCAAAGGCGCTATGGCCGGAAGGAATTGCGGGATAAATTGCATCGGGCCGGTTTGGAAAAGGTGCACCTCACGTATTGGAACATGTTCCTGCTGCCCTTGATCATGATACGGCGAAAGTTATTACCGGCCCCGGCGGGCGGCAGCGATGTGCAATCCTACCCGGCCTGGCTGAATACGATGCTGGGAGGAGTGATGATGATGGAGACGGCGTTGCTGGCGAGTTTTGGCCGTTTGCCGCTGGGGTGTTCCCTTTTGGCCGTGGCGAAAAAACCAGCCTAGACTTGCGTCCTTTGTCCGTTGCAGACTGGCGGGCTTTCCTCCGACCCCATGGTATATTTTTTCGTATCCTTCGGCGTGTGGCTGCACCTCATGTGGTGGGGCTTGGGGCTGGCGATGCTGGTCACCCCGCACCGGTGGGCAAAGTATTGGGTCGTCTGGATCGCCCCGGCCGGGGTTGCCCTCCAGTCCGTGGTGGTTTGGGTTGGGGCCCATACCACTTTGACCGGCACGGATGCCTATGCCTGGTGGGTCGAACTGTTGCCCGTCGCACTTTTGCTTTGGGGCTGGCGCCGACTGGGCTGGTGGCAGGCCTTCCGGATCCTGCCGAAATTTTCCGGACTCTGGCTGGTCATGGTTCTGGTCTTGACCGGGTTGACGCTGCCCCTGGCTTATTCCTCGCATCTGCTGACCACCACCTCGATTGGCAGTTGCGATGCGGCGGACTATGCCGCGGGTGCCCGGGTTTTCAAGGAGTTCTCAAGCTCGGATCGGACGGGGTTCATGGGCCAGACCGAGGTGGTGCGGGTGGGTTCCACCGATAATTTTTTCGATTTTTGGCTGCGCTTGAATCATTTCACGCCCTCGGCGCTGATCGCGTTCAATGCGACCATATTTGGCCTGCAGGCTTATCAGCTCACCGGGGTGCTCACCGCGGTATTGGTGGTGTTGATCCTGCCGTTGGTTCTCTGGACGGCGCGAACCATGGGTTTGAGCGGCGGGGCCTCGTTGTGGCTGGCACTGATCTACGGGCTGAACCCGGTGACCTGGTATGCAGTGGCACACGTGGCCCCGGCGCAACTGTTGGCCGCGATGGGCATCACCCTGGTGACGATGGGTGCACTCCTGACCTGGCATGACCGCACCCGGCGGGGCTGGGCCTCCTTTGGCTTGTTGATGATCGGTTTCACCATCATTTGGGGCGGTTATAATTTTATCATCGTGGTGTGCCTGGTCCCGGCTGCAGCCTGCGTGGGAGGCTGGGCCCTGGCCCGGGGTAACCTACGGGCACTGGGGCAATGGTTGGTTCGAATCATGGTGCCACTGGTTTTGTCCGGGCTGTTCTTTTACGAACGGCTGGCCGGGGTGGCCGAACGGTTCATGCTCTTCCAACAAACGGACTTTGGCTGGTCGATCTCCGCCCTTTGGCCCGAGGGGTGGCTGGGCTTCGTGGTCGGCACAGGTCTGGAACCGGTGGGCGGGTTACCCGGGCTGATCCTGACCGGCGGTGTGCTGGGCTTGCTGCTGCTGGGGGTGTCCCGGATTTATCGCCGGAGTGCGGCAGCCGGTTGGCGCATCACCGCCTATCTGGTGCCTGTGATGCTCGGCTACGGCTATTTGCAATTCCAAGGGTGGCATGCTGGCGACCACTCGAGTTACGACGCCTACAAGCTGCTGGCCGTTTTCCATCCGGTATTGCTGGTGGCGCTTTGCCCATGGCTGCTTTGGCTGCAGCGGAGAGGCCCGCTGCGTGGGCTGGCGATCATGTCGATGCTGCTCATCACGCTCGGCAACGGCTACTCGGGGTGGTTGTTTGGTGATCGCCTGAGTCACGGCATTCTGGTGGTGGAACCGACCCTGCCGGCCATTCAGGCGATTGAAAAGATGGCGCATGTGGATGCGGTGAACCTGCAGGTGCCCAATTATTGGGAGCGGCTGTGGGCCAACAGTTTTTTGCTGAAAAAGAAGCAGTTTGTGGACGCACCCACCTATGAGGGACGCACCGTGACCGACCTGCGTGGGGATTGGGATTTATCCGGTGGCCTCGTGCGGGTGAAATTGCCCGGGAAGGATTCCATGCAGATCAATGAGCGATTCTCGCTCACCCGGGTTGCCAGCCCATGGTTCTTGCGCGCCCGGTTTGGTGAAGGTTGGCACAGGCGGGAATTATGGCGGGCCCGGCGCACGCGGCACTGGCGATGGAGCAAACCGGAGGGTGCCTTGGTATTGAACAATCCCCAGCAAAGGCCGTTGTTGATCGAGCTTCATCTGAAGGCGCGGGGCGCCGTGAACCAGCGGGTGGAAATCCGGGTTGATGACCGGCACCTGCAGAATGTCCAAATGGTCACGGACACCCAGACGGTCAGCACCCGTCCATTTTTGATCGCGCCCGGACCATCGGTCATTGCCTTCATTACCCCGGATCCAAAGGCGGCCGGGCTGGAGTCGGATCAGCGCTTGCTGGGCTTTGCCCTTTATGCGATCACAGTGGAGGTCCTGCCCGAATAGTTTCCAGCTTTACCCGTTGATGAATCCTGCCGTGAACCCTTCACCCGAATCATTGCATCACAGCTATGCTGGTAAAAATGTGCTTATTACGGGTGGGATAGGCTTCATCGGTTCAAATATGGCCCGCCAGTTGGTGCAATGGGATGCCAAGGTTACTTTGGTGGACAGCCTGATCCCGGAGTATGGCGGCAACCGGCGTAATATTGCGGGTTATGAAAATCGGTTGAAAATATGCGTGACCGATGTCCGCGACCATGCCCTTTTGCCGGAGCTGGTGGCCGGGCAGGATTATCTGTTCAATCTTGCCGGGCAGACCAGTCATGTGGACTCGATGACAGATCCGGAAACCGACCTGGACATCAATTGCCGAGCCCAGTTGGCCATTTTGGAAGCGTGCCGCAAACACAACCCCGGCATCCGGATCGTATTTGCCAGCACGCGGCAACTTTATGGCCGGCCGGAAAGCCTGCCCGTGGCCGAAACGCATCCCCTGCGACCAGTCGACGTGAATGGCATCAACAAACAGGCCGGCGAGTCCTTTCACCTGCTTTATTCCCAGGTGCATGGCATTCGCAGCACGGTGCTGCGCCTGACCAACACGATCGGACCACGGATGCGCGTGAAAGACGCGCGCCAGACCTTTGTGGGCGTATGGATTCGAGCCCTGGTGGAAGGACGACCCTTTGAAGTTTGGGACGGAACACAGTTGCGCGATTTCACCTACGTCGATGACGCAGTTTCTGCTTTCCTGCTGGCGGCCACCAATGACGGGGCCATCGGGGAGGTCTTCAATCTGGGCGGTCCACCCCCGGTTACCTTGCTGCAGCTGGCGGAAATGCTGGTCCAACTGCAGCCCGGGGGTCAATTTGTTCTCAAGCAGTTCCCGTTCGAGCGGAAAAAAATCGACATCGGTGATTACTATGCCGATTTCACCCGGATTGAGCAGCGACTGGGTTGGCGGCCGCACACGACCCTGCGGGAAGCCCTGGCCGAAACCCTGGCCTATTACCACACGGAACTACCGCACTATGTCTGAGCCATCCCGGATATTAACAGCGGATCCCCATGCGGGGTTCATGGCCCATGCGGACGAAATCCGCTCGGCGATGGAAAGGGTCCTTGCCAGCGGACATTATGTGCTGGGACCGGAAGTTTCAGCCTTTGAATCCGAATGGGCGGAATACCTTGGGGGGGGGAGAGCGATAGGAGTGGCCAATGGCACCGAGGCCCTGGAACTGGCCCTGCGCGCCCTTGGTGTGGGCCCAGGAGACAAAGTGGTCACGGTGGCCAACACGGTTTCGGCCACGGCCGCAGCCATTGAGCAAATCGGCGCACAACCACTGTTCGTTGATATCGAGGCCGACGCCATGACGATGGCCCCCGCGGCACTGGCGGAGGCACTGGCCCGGGGGGATGGGGAAATCAAGGCGGTCGTGCCCGTGCACCTTTACGGCCGGCCGGCCGGTATGCCGGCAATCATGGACCTGGCCGAAAAGTATCGTGTAAAGGTGGTGGAGGATTGCGCC
>JAIPJW010000066.1 GCA_021734075.1 Cephaloticoccus sp. | reverse complement strand
ACATGCAGCGTGAAGTCGCCGAACACCGAGGCAAAAGGCTCCATGCACACCGGCTCCACCAGTTGTTCCCGCTGGTGACGGTATTCAATCAACGAGGCGATCGAGATCATCTTGAGCCCGAACTTGCGTTTGAACTCCAGCAACTGCGGCAAACGCTGCACCGTGCCGTCGTCATTGACCAGTTCACACAACACCCCGCTCGGGTGCAGTCCCGCCAAAATCGCCAGATCAACCGCAGCCTCGGTATGACCGGCCCGTTCCAAAACCCCGCCCGGTTTCGCCCGCAGCGGGAACACGTGGCCCGGTTGCACCAGTTGCTCCGGTGCGGCCTCGGCATTCGCCAGAATGCGGATGGTCTGGGCGCGATCAAAAGCGCTGATGCCCGTGGTGATGCCATCAGCGGCATCGACGCTCACCGCGAAATCCGTGCGCTGCACCTCGCGGTTGTGCTGCACCATCGGCCCGAGACCCAGATGCCGCAACTGGGCCTCCAGCATCGGCACACAAACGATGCCACTGCAGTAGCGGATCATCATGTTGACTGTTTCCGGCGTGACCTTGGAAGCCGCCATGATCAGGTCGCCTTCATTTTCCCGGCCTTCATCGTCGGTCACAATCACGAGACGACCCGCGGCAATCTCTTGGAGCGCGGATTCAACCGAGTCGAAGGCGTCAGGCGGGATGTCGGACATAAGATGCGAAGGTCACCAGTGGGACCAGATCTGTCAACGACGCCTGCGGGGATTAACCGTGGAAGTCCACCGAGTAGGTCTCGGCGTTCTTGTCCTTTTCACTGTCTCCCGTGAGCAGAACAATGAACAACCGGAAGTTATAGGGTGGGCGCACCACAAAGGCCGAAGTCAGGAATGTCCCGTCACCGCCGACGTCGAGCAAAGCCCGTTCCTCGGCCTTCTGATAGTTCACCCGCCAACGCATCACAGCCTGCTTCATGTCTGCCTGCACCGGCTGCTTGTCCTTGTCGTAGAAGCTTAACTTGAAGTTCCCTCCCAGCACCTGTAGCCCGAGCAATTTGCCCGGGATGCTGCGCTCGATGGTCATGCCTGGAATCTCCGCCTCTGACTTGGCCTCGGTTTTGGCATTCTGAACTGACTTGTCAGCCTTGGTCCCGTAAGTTCCCTGCGCCAGACATCCCAAGGATGTGGCCATGATGCACACTATGATCAGGCGGCTTAACTTCATGGGAACAGCCTAGCCCGATCGAATTTTATCGCAAGCCGGTTCCGACCACCTATCGGGTTTTACGCCCGATTGACCAATTGCCCCTCCCCTTCCCCATGAACCGCGTGCACCGCACCGCCCTCGCTGAACTGGACTTGGCCCTCGCCGGACAAACCCGGCCATTCAAGTTGGAACTCGGCTTGGCCGCGGAAGTTGCGCAAGTTCAACCGTTGATCGACCAAGGCCTGATCCCACCCGGTATACTCTTGCCCGGGGCGGATACGTTCGCCGTGAGGTGGCACGAAGAGACGCTTTATGTCCTGGGCAGCACTCCGCGTGGACTGCTCCACGCGGTCTATGCCCTGCAGGAATCGCTGTTGGGCGGTGCATCGCTGACCGACGGTTTTCAACTATGCGGCACGTTTCATTTCAAGGCGCGCATCTTTCATGCCCGCTTTCATCCCTGGCCGGGCCACCGGGCCGATGTCCGTTACATCGCCCACTTGGGCGCCACACATTGCCTGGTGGATCACGACTGGCAGGACACTCGACGGTCACTTCAAGGTTATGTCACCAGTCCGTTGTTTCCCGACGCGGTGGACCCGGAGGAAGTCGCCGCCAATCGGGCCGGACTGCGCCGCTTGCTGGACGATTGCACCGACTACGGGCTGGGGGCGATGTTGTGGTTGACCGAACTTCCCTGCCAGGGCGGTCCCTGGGTGCCGGCTGGGGAGCGGGAAAAATTCCTCTCCCGCTACGACCCCGAGGTGCTTAGCGATTCCGGCACTTATGAAGGCAAAGTGCTGTGTTTTGGTCATCCCCGGGTGCAGTCCTATTACCGGGACCTGCTGTCCCGGTTTTTTGCCGAGTTTCCCGAGATCGAAACTTTCTTTGTTTTCGGACTCGATTCGGGAGGCGAGTTTTGCGATCCGCAAATCTGTCCGCATTGCCGGGGATTGAGTCACTTTGCGCAACGCGACCGGTTGGTCTGCTTCCTGGTCGAGGAAGGGGGCAAAGTGCGCCCCAACCTCCGCGTCCTCACCACAGGATGGAAATGGGATCGCACGACGGAGGATTTCCTGAGGCACCAAGCCCGTCTTCCTGCCGCGAGTGGCGTTTACCTCGCGGCGGAAAAGGATGGCTGGCAGTGCGAACGTCAGTCGCACGATTTTCTGCATGCCGTGCGCCGGATCTGCCGCGAGCAAGGACAGACCTTCATCGGCTATGATAATTTCCACTGGGGCGACGACACCGTGCATGGCCTCGGTGACATCCAGGATTTTCCGCTCGGCATCGGTGCGAAGATCAAGCGCTGGCATGCCCTCGAAGCCGACGGCCTGTTTGATCACTGGGGCAATTCACCCGAGGACATCTGGTGCAACTCAATCGCCTGCCGGGATTTTTTCCTCAACCCGCAGGCCGATCCAGCCGTGGTGGCCCGACAAATCGCACTCCGCCAATTCGGGGCTGAGGCCGGCGCAGAAGTGCTGCGAGCCTGGGTGGCTTTGGAACAGGCCCACGTCGAACTGTCCCCGGCCTGCATCTGGTCCCCCGGGCAATGGCCGGGCTGGTATGAGGGCCGCAGGCACTGGCCCTTGCCGGGACAATTTCGCGACGAAGGTTTGCGCGCCCACCAGGCTCCCACCCGACAGGAAGGCGATCTCACCTACAATCCCGCTGATTTTATCCTGGCACTGCAAACGGTGTCCGACGCCTGGGCCCGGGCGCGACCGCATTACCGTGCCGCCGTTGACGCCCTGCAAACCGCCCTCTCTCTCGCCACGGATGCCCCGGTGTTTTACCATTTCTGGTGGAATGGCTCCGAGGCCACTCCCACTTGTCGCGACCATATTCGCCGTCAGTTGCTCCACGTCGAGAGCATGGCCATCGTGGGGGAGGAAATCGGCCTGCACTTCGGCCTGCATGCCCTCTGGGAAACTTTGGGCCATGATGCCGCGGCCTTTCGGAGCCAAGGGGAGTCACTTCTGCGTGCGGATAGCGTCGCGTGCCGGGCAGCGGATCATTTTTTTCAGCGCCTCGGCAAACCCAAGGATTGGGCCCGGCTGTATGCGGCAAAAGCTGTAGCGGTAGAGAACTACCTAAAATAATGCGGAAAGCTGGAAATCAGGAATCGGAATAAACCAAACTGTATTATTCCAGTTTTCCTGATTTCCACATTTAAGAATTTATCGATTTTTTCAGCTCCGCCCAACGGGCAAGCCGCTCGGCGATTTTCGCCTCCCAGCCCACTGCCTTGGGCGTGTAGAGCGAAAGCGGTTTTTCCAGAAAATCCTGCCCCGATATGTTCTCCGGATAATCATGGGAGTAGCGATAGCCCTTGCCGTGGTGGTTGTCCTTGCTGGCCTTGCCGCTCTTGTCCCGCATCGGGAGGGGCACGGCTTGGACCGTGGATGATTTCAACGCCGCGTGCGCCGCGCCCAGCGCGAGGGTGGCCGAATTTGATTTTGGCGCCGTCGCGATATAGATCGTCGCATGGGCCAGGGTAAGCTCCGCCTCGGGCAACCCGATGAAATCAACCGCATGGTGTGCCGCGACCGCCAAGGGCAGGGCCATGGGGTCGGCCAGGCCCACATCCTCGCTGGCGAGAATGACCAGGCGGCGGGCGATAAAACGGGGGTCCTCCCCACCCGCGAGCATCTTCGCCAGCCAATACATCGCGGCATCCGGGTCACTGCCGCGGCAGCTTTTGATGAAGGCCGAGATGGTGTCGTAGTGTTCATCCTCGTCGGCATCATAGCGAATCCGCCGCTCCCGCGCGAACACCTCCAATTCCGCCGGTGTGATGGCCGCCCCCTCGGCCAGACTGAAAACCAAAACCTCCAGGGCATTGAGCGCCCGACGCAAATCCCCGTCACACAGCATCGCCAGATCGAGCAGCACCTTTTCATCCGCCGTGCACCCCCGGGCCCCCAAACCCCGCTCCACATCACCCAGGGCCTGCAGCATGACACCGGCAATCGCAGGCGGCGCAAGTGGTTCCAGGCGGAACAAGTGGCTGCGGGACAACAGCGGTGGGTTCACATAGAAACCGGGATTGTGGGTGGTCGCCCCGATCAAACGCACGGTGCCCTCCTCCACGTCGGGCAGCAGCAGGTCCTGCTGCGATTTGTTGAAGCGATGCAGCTCGTCAATGAACAGGATAGTGCCGGCCTCGGGCCGTTGTCGCGCGGTGGCCAGGATGGCACGGAGTTCCGCGACATTGCTCATCACGGCATTCACGCGGACAAACCGGCTTTGGGTTTCGGCGGCGATCGCCTCGGCCAGACTGGTTTTGCCGCAACCCGGCGGCCCGTAGAAGATCAGGCTCCCGAAACGGTTCTGGGCAATCAAGCGGGGCAGCAAATTGCCCGCCGCGGTAATATGCTCCTGCCCCACCACATCGGCCAGGCGCCGTGGCCGCATCCGCGCCGCCAGAGGTTGGTTCGCGTTGGCCTCCCGCGGGGCTTGATCCGGAGGTGCGAAAGTATCGCCAAAAAAGTCGGGTTGGTCGGCAGCGGGCATGAACCCACAGTAATGAACACGATTCGCCCGGAATCAAAGCTTCAGAATTATTGTATTTCGCCCGGCCGGATTTGGGTCGTTAATCATACCCATGGCACACCGCAGCCTAGGACACCGTGCCCCGCTGTTATGGCTGGTCCTGCCCTATGCCGGTGGTCTGGCTTTGGGTCGGGTCACCCACGGTATCGCGGTCTGGCCCGCCTTGATCGGAGCCGGCGTGGCCGCGGCGTTGGCTCTGGTCTTGGCGGACCGCCGCCAATCCATCTGGGCCATGGCCTTGGTGACGGCACTGGGTTTGGCGGGTGCGGCCAGTTACACACTGCATCGCGCCCGTCTGCCCGCGTGGGACCATTTGCCGCCCCGCGAAGCGCGATTGGGTCTGCGGGTGGAGCGCGCTTTCACCGCCGGTTTTGAACATCGCGTCACCGGGCTGGCCACCATCATTCGCACCGATGCCCATCTGCGGGAATTGCTGGGCCAGCCGCTTTATTTTTCCCTGCATCGGGAACCCGGACACCCCATGCCGCTGCGCTCGGCTGAAATCGATGCCACCGGGGTGCTGGAATTGCTGCCCGAGCATCCCCCCGACAATACCTTTGCCGGCTACCTTGCCGCGACCGGGATGAACTTCACCCTGACCCGCGGCAACCTGCAGGCCGAGACCCGGCCGCCTTCACGCTTTCGGCAGTTTTGCGCCCGCACCCGGGAGCAGTTTTCCCGCACGCTCGGCTTCGGCGTCGTGGCAAAACGCCCGGATCTCACCGGCGTGCTGCGGGCCATGCTACTGGGTCAAAAGGACGAGCTCAGTGATGCGCAGGACAGCCTGTTCATGCAGAGCGGCACCATGCATCTGTTTGCGATCAGCGGATTGCATATCGGGGTGATTGCGGTGGGACTGCAGGCCCTGTTTTCATTGTTGCGATGCCCGCGCCTGCTCCGGTTGGTCCTGGGTGTCATCCTGCTGTGGCTATACGTGGCCATCACCGGCGGGACCCCTTCCGCGGTGCGCGCCTTCACCATGGTCGCACTGTTCCAAACCTCGCAGCAGTGGAAAGTGCCGGGCAACCCGCTCGCCGCCCTCGCCGCGTCGGCCTTGGTTGTATTGCTCCTCGAGCCCCTCCAACTGTTCAGCGCCAGTTTCCAGCTGAGCTATGGCATCGTGGCCGCCCTGCTCCTGTTGGGTTTGCCGCTGGGCGAAACCTGGTTGGCGCGCTGGCCGGCCTTTGCGCATCTGCCGAAGGTGACTTGGCACTGGTGGCACCATTGGATCGACGCGGTCTGGCGGGCGGGGTTGGGCGTATTCGCCATCGGGCTGGCCTCGATCCTGTTCAGTCTGATTGCCGGAGTGGAGTATTTCGGACTGTTCACTCCGGGCGCCCTGCTGGCCAACCTCGTGCTTATCCCGCTGGCCATGATCGTTATTCTGGCCGGCATGGGTTCCCTGCTGTGCGGCATGGCCGGATTCACCCTGGGCACTCTCCTGTGCAATCATGCCGCCATCCTCATTCTGTGGTTCATCGATCAGGGGATCCGGTTTTTCGTCGTCCTGCCGGGAGTCTATCATGCGGCATCGTTCAAGGCTCCATGGATCGGACCGGTCGCCCTGACATTGTTGTTGGGCAGCCTGCTTTGGGGCTACGCCAACCGATGGCGCGGGCACCTTGTCAGCTGGTGGCCCCCCTTCATCCTGGTCGCCCTTGCTTTGATTTTCGGCGTGAACTTCCGCTGAGTTCCCCAAAGCTGGGCCCATTATGAAAAGCGCTTACGAACTGGCCATGGAACGTCTCAACCAATCCGACCCCAAATCGGCCAAGAAGCTTTCGTCCGCCCAAAAGGAACGCCTCGCGGAGATTGACCGGGTCTATCAAGGCAAGAAGGCGGAACGGGAAATCTTCCTGCGCCAAAAATTGAACGATGCGCTCGCCGCCGGCCAGGCGGACGAGGCGGACAACATCCGTCAGCAGATTGCAGCCGAGAATATCCGGCTCGAAGAGGAAAGGGACGCGGAAAAAGACCGGGTGCGCGAAGAACGCTGATCGCGGTCAGTCCGTGAATTCCAAATCCGCCACCAGTGCATGGTGGTCGGAGGTCATGGTCGGACAAACCTGACATCCTATGCAGCGGAACGGTGCATTGTAAAAGATGTGGTCCAGGACAAAAGGCATGCGTCGCCAGGTGATTTCTGTGTCCTGGGCGGTGCGATAACCCGCAGCCCCAAACTGCTCGACCAGGGATTCATGCTTGTCGACATTGAAGTCACCGCTGAGCACCGTGGGCAGATCACTCTTGCGCAGTTCCGATTCCACGAGATCGCGTTGTTGATGATGCTCCTCGCTGCTGGCGTTGAGCATGAAGAAGGCGAGCAGATGCGTGTTCATCACGCGCACCTCACGTCCTTCAATCTGGACGTTGGCACTGATCAGCAACCGGTCGGTCGGGGTCTTCTTCTCGCCAAAAAAATCGAATTCGACCGGTGGCGAGGGCAGATTGACGCAGACCGTGGGCTGCAGGGGCCAACGGGAGAAAATCGCCAAACCAATGCCAAACGGCAATTCCCGTGGATCAGGGCGCGGAAAGGAAAACGTGCTGTGATAACCGGCCAATTCCTGTTTGAGACGCGAGTAATTGGGCGGCACCGGGGGGTGGGTGCCACCGGGGCGCACGTGTTCCACCTCCTGCAACAAAATGATATCTGCATTGTGCCGGCGAATTTCCGCCACGGTCGCATCCATGTTGATCGGAGCATGATCCGGATCGGCATCATCCCACCCCTGCCCGAACTGCATATTGAACTGCAAAATGCGTATTGGTTTCATGATCGGGTCACTACTCGTCGTGACTGGCAGGTAGAGATTTTACGGAGAAGATTTGCCGTTCTGCGGCACTCTTATGTTCCTTGGTGGTCGCCTTGACGACATCCAATTCGTCACGATTTAAATCCTTCAGGTTTTGATAGGGACGTTGCACTGCGAAACGCTTATTCAGGGTGACATCCGATTTCAGGTGATACATTACCGCGGTCGAAGTGGCCAATGTCCTGACTTCGAAATGCAACAATCCCTGATCACCGACCTTGAGCACGTCAGGTTTGAGCACGGAAAATTGCTGCACTTTGCCTGACAAAATCAAATTACTTCCATCCGTTGATCCGGGCTTGATCATCGGGCCCGCCGACAATGTAGCGCATAAGGTAATTCCCCCCATTAGTAACAGGACTACGCGTCTTAACATCATGCTGGAGACCACACTTCAAGATGTTGCTGTCGCGGCGGCAATGTTTTATTCGGGCTCGGCGGTCCCCTCGACCACCCAGTCCCTGGCTTCCGGCACCTGTTGGCAAAATTCCGCCAAGACCGCGCTGAGGTGTTCGGCATAGCGAAAGTGAGCCCCCATGCCCGTGCGCAACTCCGCTTCATAAACAAACTTATCCACGTGGGTGCTGTGCTCAAAAGGTGTCTGGGCACCCAAAAGCAGGGAATAAACATAAGCGGCTGAACCACGCTCCATCAACTCACGGGTCAGGGCGGCTTGCTCGGCCAAAAGCCCCTGATGGTCGGCCGGATTGATTTCCGGCGGCAGGTAAAATCCCGCCTGGATCAAGGGCGTGTAGCGATGACCTGTGCGGTGACGGTTGAGATCCCGCAACTCGGCAATGGCCATGTTATTCCAGGCAAATCCAACCCGCATGCGCCGCGTCGCAGTCCCTTGATGGCCATAACGGTTGCCCCGGTGGCGCAGGGCTTCGGCCACGGATTGCTCCTCCTGCAACCATGGTGGGCTTGATCGATCCACCTGCACCCACACTTGGTCCGCCAAGGGAGCGGTGGCAAGGCGGGCCAGCCCCAGTTTCAGGCTTTGCGCGAGTTCCTGACTGGCTTGGGCTTGAAAGGATTTTTCCGCCGAACTGTGCCGCATCAGTCGCGGGGACTGCTTCATCAACTCCTCGCGGATCAATTTCGCGGCCGCCCGCGCTTCCGGATGGGGCAATGAATCGAGGTGCTTCACCGTCGTCGCCCACATGCGGGAGGTCTGCACCAACCCCACATTGGTGCGTGTAGCGAGCGGAATGAAATAACGGGCCCGATCCAGGGCGTAATTCTTGCGAATCCGGGCGATCACGGCGGGTTTGGCATTATCCGGGACTCGCACCCGCTCCGGTTCCGCCGTGCCTAGCGCATCGAGGCGCGCATACTCGGTCTGGTAAGCCGCAAATGATTTGGCCATCACTTGGGTCCAACGCGGGGCCAGGTCGTCCGGAATTCCGATCTCGGTCGCGCTCGGCAGATTGGTCGCATCCATGGTGATGTAACGGGTGCTGGATTCCTGCCCGTCGGCCATCTGGGCAATATCAAACAATTTGTAGGCCAGCCACATGGAGATATCGTCCAACGCCACCGCCAGACCACCGGTCAGACCGCCGATGGAAGCATGACCGTAGTCGACAAACTTGAGGATCCGGTCGATGGAAGCATCCGGATTGGCCAGATCAACTTTTTCGAGGATCGCTGCGATGCCCTCATTGCTGCGGGAATAACGGGCCAGGACCGAGGCCAGTAATTCCGGGGTGACTTTGGGCAAATCAGCGGCCGTGGGCGGTGGGACAAGGGCGAGTCCGGTAATTTTCATGGGTGCGCCTCAAGTTCTCACGCAAAGCCGTCCCAGCGCCAAGCATGAAGGCGGGTTTTCTTGCTCCAAAATTTCCCCAGCCCGGGGGCCCCGCCTATTTGCCCTTCGCCCGGCGCTTGAGCGCCCGATGCCACGCCTTTTCGTATTCCGGCCGCGCTGCCTGCGCATCCACCCACGGATGAGGTTGGCCGCTCAGATAATAGCCATGACTGCAGCCCATTTCGGGACAAACCCAGAGAACCCCTTGGGGCTGCGGCCCGTTGAGCCAGCAGACGAAGAGCTCTTCAACAAACGCCAGGTAATCCACGAATTCGGGGGTCAACTTCCCTTGCCCGTTCGTCACCGGCACCTGGCAATGCTGCCCGTTGAAGGGCCGCAAATGGAAGATGTTTGAGTGCTGTATCAGGGCGGGCCAGACCAGCAGGCGTTCGGCATAATTGGCCGGCACGAGGTGCTTGACCACAGCCAGATGGGAATGATCCCACGTTGTCGGCATCAACCTGCCGGTCTCCTTTTTGTAGAGTCGGGCAATCTCCTCGTATTTCTCCGGCGTCTCCGTCGAGGTGTCGCGGTGGGTTTCAATGTGCACCTTCACGCCCACGGCATCACCGGCCTTGACCAGTTGCACGGCGGTCCTGGCGGCCTTGGGCAAGGGCGTATTGTGATCCAACAACTGCACATTGAGATAAATTGCCCCGAGATCCCGCTGACGGATCATTTCCTTTTTGGCCCTGGCCACGTTGGACCCGTCGAGGCCACCCATCAATTCGAGTCCCAATTCCCGGCATAGCAGCCGGGCCTTCTCATCCGGGATGGTCGCCAATCCGTCGAAGCCGGCCGCTTTCACTGCCTTGATTTTGCATTCGAGCGGCCAATCGTTTTTCGCGCCGGGATAGTTCGCCATGCTCCAGGGCGAAGCGCATTGAATCAAACGGGGCGGTTGGGGGGTAGTGGAGGATTTCACGGGGAAAGAACTGGTTTGAAGAATGACATCACCCGCGCGGAACGCGCCGGTTCCACTGCACGCAATCGGCATAACGGACCTGGTCCCCGCCGAAGATGTCAAGGGCACTGCCGATGGTGAGGTCAACTTTGCCGCCGCTTAAATTCTGCACAATTTGAAGATCCTCGAAGGCGTTTGCGCCGCCGGCATATGTGGTCGGAATCGGGGAATGTTGCCCCATGAATTCGACCAACCGCGCATCGATGCCCTCGCATTTGCCTTCGACATCCGCGGCGTGAATCAGGAACTCCGCACACGAACCGCCCAGCGCCTTGAGCGTATCGGCATTGACCGGCAGATCAGTCAGAGTTTGCCATCG
Source organism: Cephaloticoccus sp. (assembly GCA_021734075.1). GTDB lineage: Bacteria > Verrucomicrobiota > Verrucomicrobiia > Opitutales > Opitutaceae > Cephaloticoccus. The sequence goes on along the minus strand of JAIPJW010000066.1, from coordinate 7,541 downwards.
GTTCATGGCCACGACCCAGGTTTCACCCAGGACCCGACAGCTCAAATCGATCACAATGTGTTCCCGGCCCACTTCGGCCACCAATGCATCCAAGCGCTCCGGGAGTATTCGGGCGGTTTCATCGAAAAGCCATGAGGTCACGATGACGTGGCTGGCTCCGGCCTCCAACCAGGTGGCCGCATTGCCCAGATTGATGCCCCCGCCCACGTGCAGTCCGCCGGGATAGGAGGCCAATGCCGCCCGCGCCGCCTCATCGTTGCCCGGGCCCAGCTTGATCACGTGCCCACCCGTCAAGCCGTCCTGCCGATATAGGTCGGCATAATGACTGGCAGGCAAAGTGCTCTCAAAATTTGTCTGCAAAGCGGATCCCTCATCCCTGAGGCTGCCGCCGACGATCTGCTTCACTTTGCCTTCGTGCAGATCAATGCAGGGACGGAAACGGGTCATGATGGCATGACGAAGGGTTGTTTGGCGGACGGCTTCAAACCCAAAACGAGTCGGGATATCCGTAAAAGTAATCTGTCGGACGGGATCGTGGATCCTGCCTTCGATTCACCCAACGCTAACGAGACGGGATACGGCGACCCCGCCCTACCTCATCGGTTCAGGAACCAATCACCGAGGCAGCCTTGATAAATGCCGAGGACAACGGTGGCGGTAGCCAGCAAGCCCATCGTGATCCCAAGCGACCATTGCACCGGGGTGCGGGCCGGACGGTCATCAGTTTCACCTTCGAGCAACGGGGCGCGCCAGGTTTCAAAATAGGCCGCCTTGATCCAACCGAAATAGTAGTAGATCGAGATCACCACCCCGGCAATCGCGATGGCCAGCAAAGGATAGAGACCGGCTTGGAAAGCCGCGATGAAGATGAACAGCTTGCCAATGAACCCGGCCAGCGGCGGGATGCCTGCCAGCGAACCCAGTCCAATTGCCAGCACCAAGCCCAGAAACGGCCGCTCCTTTGCCAGTCCGGTATAATGGTCCAGTTCCTGATCGGCATCGTTCTCCCCGGCGACATGGGCCATCACGCCGAAGACGGCAAAAGAGGCGAGCAGGTAGACCGCGAGGTAAAAATAGACCGCACCAAGGGCAAAGGGGTTGGTCATTGCCGCCACCACGCCCATCAGCAGGAACCCGGCATGGGAGACTCCGGAAAGACCAATGAGTCGCTTGACGTTGTGCTGGGTGAGCGCGGCAATATTGCCGAAAATGAGCGTGGCTCCGGCCATCACGGTCAGCACCGGCACGAGCAGGGTTGCGTAAGGCGCAAACGCGCCGGTCACCAGATTCAGCAAAACCGCAAAACCGGCCGCCTTGGAGGCAACCGCCAGAAACGCGGTCACCGGGGTCGGCGCACCTTGGTAAACATCCGGTATCCAGATCTGGAAGGGAAAGGCGCCAATCTTGAAGGCGACCCCGGAAAGCACGAAGAGAATGCCGATACTGGCGAGGAAGTTATTCGGATTGGCCGTGAGGAACTTCTGTAATTCGGGAAAACTCATCCCGCTCACCGTGTGGCCCGGCAGCAGCGGATTGCCCGCCACGCCGTAAAGCAGCACGATGCCAAACAGGAGCAGACCGGAGCTGAGCGCGCCCATGATCAGGTATTTCAAACCCGCTTCCAAGGTCAGGGGATTGGACCGGAAGTAGCTGACCAAAATGTAGAATCCGACCGTGACGGTCTCCAACGCGACGAACAGCATCACGAAGTGATTGCTCTGGGCCAGGAGCATCATGGCCGCACTGACCACTAGCACGATATGATAGAACTCAATCCGGGGCAGCTTCTGCTTGGCCAGGCTCACGGTGGCTATGAGGCTGACCAACAGCGAACTCAGGACAAAGAACACCCGCATGAACTGTCCGTACCGCGTATGGTGCAACAGACCATTGAAGGTGGTGGTGCCGATGTAAGGTGTGTTGAAGGTGAACAACAGACAGATCAGCAGGGTCAATTGACCGATGATGGCCACGACCGGAATAAATTTGTGCTGTGCTTTCGGCAGCAGAATTTCCAGCACCAGCAGCCCCAGGGCGAGGCAACCCAGGGTGATTTCCGGGAAGAGGGCGATCCACTGGTTGGCGTCGGCAGCAGCCTGAAGTTGTTCGATGTTCATGGCGCGAAATTACTTGGCAGCAAGAGAGGATGGCAGCGCTCCGACCGCCGGCCAGGCCGGGTGCAGAGCCTCGTTGACCGGGGCCGAAATGGATTTCGGCCAGAAGCCGATGAAGAGCAGCGCGGCGAGGAGGATAATTGCTGGCAGCTTTTCACCCCAGCGCAGATCAACCGGGGGATGCTCCGCAGTGACCTTGGCGAGCGACTCGGTGGGCGAACCAAAAAAAATCCGGGCCACAGCCCGCAGTCCATAAATGGCGGAAATGATGATGCCGGCGACGGCAATGGCCGTGTAGACATGGGAGAAATTCCACAGGGCGACGAAAATCGTCAGTTCACCCCAGAAGTTGGCAAAGCCCGGCAGGCCAATGCTCGCCAGGGTGGCCGTGACAAAGAACGCCGCCAACACCGGGGTCTTTTGCGCCAGGCCGCCCATCTCCTGCAGGTCGAAGGTGTGCGTGCGATGATATACGCTGGTCGAAAGCAGAAACAGCAGGGCCACACTCAACCCGTGCGCCACCATGAGCATCACCACCCCCCCCGCGCCCATGCTGGTGAGACAGGCGATCCCGAGAAAAGCGTAGCCCATGTGCATCACGGAGCTGTATCCGACCATTTGCTTGAGATCGCGTTGGGCCATGGTGATGAGCCCGACCACCAGCACATTGCCGACCGCCGCCAGCACCGCGAGGGTCGTGGCCCAGTGGCTGGCACCGAAAGGTAGCAACGGCAGCGCAATTTGAATCAGACCATACAACCCGAATTTCTTGAGCACGCCGGCATGCAACATGGCGGCGGAGCTGGGGGCCGCACCGTAACCGAGCGGAGCCCAGGTATGCAGCGGCCAGATGGAGACCAGAATACCAAAACCAAACATCAACAGACCGAAGCAGTATTTCTGCAGGCTGCCGGTCAGGGGTTGGTCAGCCAGGGCATGTCGCAGAGTGATCAGGTCAAAGCTGTGCGCCCCGCTTTTCACGTAAATCGCAATCAACCCGATGAGTGAAAGCATCGCCCCCAGGGTGAGGTATATCGTCATCTTCATGGCCGCATAGTTGCGGTCACGCCCACCCCAGATGCCCACCATGATAAAGGTCGGGATCAGCGCGAGTTCGTGGAAGAAGTAAAAATAGAACACATCGATGCTGGCGAAAACGCCCATCAAGCCACCCTGCATGACGAGCAGGAGCATCAGGTAGATCTTGAGACGTTCCGCCCCCGATTGGATGGCGTAGAGCCCGGCGGCCAGACCGACAATGCCGGCCAATGCAAACAGAGGCATGGAGATGCCGTTTAGCCCGAGCTTCAAGCCAATGCCCAAACTGTCGAGGCCGGTGGAATAACTGGTGGCGAAGGCATAATCGGACCCCTTGCCCAGCGGAAAATAAAACCAAGTGTGCAGGGCCAACAACGCAGGGACGCCGAAACCGACATAGGCCAGCTTGACCGAGTAGCGTTTGGGCAGACCGAGCGCAATGGCCAGCGCCACCGCCAATGGCGTGACGATGGCCCACAAGAGAGGATCAAAAGGCAATTGGCTCATGGCAGATTAAAATAGACCCGAGGTCAGCGCCCAGAGTGCGACCACCCCGAGCAGGAACCAATAAACGTAGGCGTGGATACTGCCGACATGGAGGGCGCGCGCACCCAGGCCAAACAGACCGACCAGGCCGGAGAAGCCGCGGATGATGAGACCCGCGAGGAAAATCTGCTCAAGGAAATTGAGCAGCATGGCAAAGCGCTGCTGCACCTTGGCCACGTAGTAGTCGTAGAGGGAATCAAACGATTCCTTGAGAGCCGTAAGTCCGCGGAAAGCGCCGGAGAATTTTTTCTCCAAGGTGTCCCGGGCCGCGTTTTCGTAGAAGAACCATGCCCCGAGGGCACCCACCAACAGCACGGCCAGACTGGTCAGGAGAATCGTGGTATGGGCGGTCTCGGAATGAGGCACCAAGTGTGCAAGCGAACCCGCGATCTTGCCGTAGACGCCCGCGTAACCGCCGGCGAGAGCCAACCCCGCCAATACGATCAGCGGGAGCGTCATCGAGAAACCACTCTCGTGAGCGTGGGCCGCGCCCTCCGCACGGGTCGACCCGAAGAACACCAGTTTCCACATGCGCACCATGTAGAACGCCGTCAGCACAGCGGTGAACGCCAGGATGCCGAAGACCGTCGGGTTGTTCTGGTAGGCGAGTAACAGAATGGCATCCTTCGAGAAGAACCCGGCCAGTCCGGGCATGCCAATGATGGCGAGCACCCCAATCGTGAAGGTGATGAAGGTGAGCGGCATCTTTTTCCAGAGCCCGCCCATCTTGAAAATATCCTGCTCGTGGTGACAGCCCATGATGACCGAACCCGAACCCAGGAAAAGCAGACCCTTGAAGAAGGCATGCGTCGTCAGGTGAAACATCGCGGCCCCGACGCCGGCGGCGATCAACATTTCTTGTCCACCCTGTTCCACCATGGTGGAGCCCAGTCCAAACGCCGCGACCATGTAGCCGAGTTGCGAGAGCGTGGAGTATGCGAGGACCTTCTTGATGTCACTTTGCACGATGGCACACATTGCCGCGTATAGTGCGGTCGCGGTGCCGACCCACATGATGACGGTGAGCGCATCGGGCACCATCAGGACCTCGATGCGGCACAACATGTAGATACCGGCGGCGACCATGGTGGCCGCATGGATGAGGGCCGAGACCGGAGTCGGGCCTTCCATCGCATCAGGCAACCACACTTGCAGGGGCATCTGGGCGGACTTGCCGACCGCACCACAAAACAGCAGCAGCGGCAGCAACCGGCTGTAGAGCATGCCCCCCGTCTGGTGGATCTCGCCGAGCGCAGTCAGGTTGACCGTGCCGTAGCTCCAGTAGCACAGGATGATGCCGAGGAGGAATCCAAAGTCACCCACGCGGTTGACGATGAAGGCCTTCTTGGCCGCATCACTGGCGGATTGTTTTTCATGCCAGTGACCGATCAGGAGGTAGGAACTGAAACCCACGAGTTCCCAAAAGATAAACATCATGAACAGATTGTCCGCCAGGACGATGCCCAGCATGGAGAACATGAAGATGGACAACCCGCCAAAGTAACGGGCCCGCGCCGGGTCATCCTTCATGTAGCCGGTGCTGAACAGGTGGATGAAGAATCCGACCACACTGACCACGAAGAGCATGAGCCCGGCGAGGTCATCGAACTTGATGCCGAGTGAAATGCTGAGGCTGCCCAGTTGCATCCACTCCATCGAGGCCGTGAAGCGGTCCCCACCAAAGATCAGGCCGAGTGACAGTCCCGCAATGACCGCCGCCGTCGTCACGGAAACGGCACTGGCGAGGGCCCCTTGCCGACGCAGGAATAGCGCGATGACCGCCGCAGAGAACAGCGGCAGCAGGAGAATGATAAGGGCTTGTTGGACTGGCGTCATGGCGTCAGTTCTTGAGGGCGTTGAGTTCGTCCACCTGCACGGTCACACGCTTGCGGAAGAGGGCGACGATGATGGCGAGGCCGACCGCCACTTCAGCGGCGGCGACGGTGAGAATGAAAAACACGAAGACGTTGCCGTCCATCGTGCCGTTGTAGCGGGAGAAGGCCACCAGGGCGAGGGTCGAGGCCACGAGCATGAGCTCGAGACTGATATAGATGGCCAGGGTGTTCTTGCGCACCAGCACCCCGAGAAATCCGAGGGCAAAGAGCAGCACGCTCAGGAAAATATAGGCGTTAAGTCCGACCGTGATCATTTGGCATCCTCCATTCCGTCAAATTTCTTGCTGAGCACGATCACGCCCAACATAGCGATCAGCAGCAGAAAGCCCACGACCTGCACCGGCAGGAGATAGGTGGTGAAAAGCTGGTAGGCGTATTCCTTGAGCGAAGCGCCTACCGCCGGCACATCGCCGAGCTCCGGGGTTTGCAATTTGCCATGCTGCGCAAACGAAATCACCCCGGTGACCAGCAGGCCGAACGCGATCACACCGGAAAATGCGGATAGACCCTTGGTGCTCAAGGCGGAGGGATGCTGCATGTCGAGCAACATGATGATGAAGAGAAACAGGGCCACCACGGCGCCCGCGTAAACCAGCACCAGCAGCACCGCGAGCAGGTAGGCCTCCAGCAGGGCAAACAATCCGGAGACGCCGACCAGACAGAGCAGAAAGCACAGGGCGGCATTGACCACATTGCGGTTCAGGACGGCGCCCACCGCGAAGATCACGGTGAAGGTGGCGAGAAAATAGAATAGCGTGTCAGCCATGGACGTCAGGGCTTAATGGGCGTTGCCGTGGGCGGCGGCAGCCTTCTTTTTGTCCCATTTGTGGTGTTGATCAGGCAAAGTGCCGCCGAGTTCGTAGAGCTTGTCCTTGTAATTGACCATCTCGGCGCGGGTGTAACCGGCCATGGAATACTGGTTCTGTAAAAAGATCGCCTCCTCGGGGCAGACTTCCTGACACAGCCCGCAGTAGATGCAGCGCAACATGTCGATCTCGAAGGCTTGGGGCGCCTTCTCCACGTGTTCCCGGCCGCTGCCCTCGTGCACCTCGCCCGGCGTGATGCGAATGGCCTTGGGCGGACAGACGAACTCGCACAGTTGGCAGGATACACATTTTTCCCGGCCATTGGGGTCCTTGACCAGAGTCGGCACGCCGCGATAACCCGGGGGTATCTCCGGCCGGGCCTCGGGATACTCCATGGTGATGTTGGGCTTGAAAAAATGCTTCAACGTGGTCTTCAACCCGCTCGCAATTTGCGGCAGGTAGGCGCGCTCCGCGAAGGTGAGTGGTTTGCGATCTACAGGGATGACGGCCATGGCGCGGAAATAGGTCAGACGTTCTTTGTGAGTAAGGCGATTGCGATCAGATAGACGATCAGGTTGGCGATCGCGATCGGGAGCAGTTTTTGCCAGCCCAGCTTCATCACCTGGTCATAACGAAAACGGGGCAGGGTCCAGCGGACCCACATGAAGAAGAACAACAGGGCGATGATCTTGCCGAGGAAGATGACCACCGAGAGGACCCCGACGAACAAACCGGTATGGGCGCAGGGCAGGACATGGCCCAGCCAGTCGACGAGGGTCGCCAGCGGCAAACCGGGCAAGGGGTTCCAGCCCCCGAGGAAGAGCAGCGTGAAGATGCCCGACCCGACAATCATGTGGGCATATTCGGCGACAAAGAAGAGCGACCATTTGAAGGCCCCGTATTCGGTGTGAAATCCACCAACCAGATCCGCCTCGGATTCCGCCATGTCAAAGGGATGCCGATTGGTCTCGGCGAACAAGGCGATGAGGAAGACGATCGCACAAACCGGCATGGTGAAAATAAACCAGAGACTGTTCCAATGCAGCCCCACCCCACTTTGCATCTCCACCACGCGGGTGAGACTCAGGGAACCCGACGAGCCGGGGGTATTGATCCAAAGGAAGACCGGCAACACGGAGAGG
>JAIPJW010000065.1 GCA_021734075.1 Cephaloticoccus sp. | reverse complement strand
GACCACATAGCCACCCGTATCCTTGTAAACGCCCGTTTCGGGGTCCCAGGTGCCGTCAGTTCGCAATCCCCTGGTGAAGGCCACCGGGGTGGTGGCAGGATCGCTCATCCGCACACCGCCGACGAACTCCACGCTCAGGATCCGGTCAGTGGTGAAGGTTGAATCCAACGTGTTGCGATTGCCCGGACTGATGATGCTGTCAGGATAGACGCCGTTGAAAAGTGGATCGATTTTCGAGAAATAGAGGGAAGGATCGGTGATCACCCCATTGCGGGCCAAAATACCCGGCCAGAGAAAAACCTTTTCAGTGGCCGTCAGGGTGGAGGCAGCAATGGTATTGGGATCAGGCAGGCGGTCGTTGTTATCGGCGGCATAAATCATCGCGGCTTTGGCGATTTCGCGCAGATTATTGGCGTCCACCGCTCTTTGAGCTTTTTCCCGCACGCTGCCAACGGTCGGAATGATAATGGCCGCCAAAATCCCGATGATCGCTATCACGGTGAGCAACTCAATAAGGGTAAAGGCGGATCGGAGTCGGCAGGATAGGTGAGTCATAGGCAACCGGATAGCGGCTCCAGAATTCTGGCAATCAGCCGCGAACTCAATCCGATTCTGGTGGCGCGGACTGGACAAAGCTTTTCCTTCTGCCGTAGTTTCTAGAAGCATGAAAATATACCTCGACGGCAAATTCGTTGATCCCGCTGACGCGAAGATTTCGGTGTTCGACCATGGCTTGCTCTATGGTGACGGGGTCTTCGAGGGTATCCGCCTTTACGGGGGTAATGTTTTCCGCCTTGAGGAGCACTTGGAGCGGCTCGAATATTCCGCCAAGGCCATCATGCTTGACCTCCCACTGACCCGCAAGGAGTTCAGTGATATCACCTGTGAAACCTGTCGGCAGAATGGATTGACCGATGGTTACATACGCCTCGTGGTTACCCGCGGCGTGGGTGATCTGGGTCTGGCCCCTTGGTCCTGTGCCAAGCCGTCAGTCTTTGTCATTGCAAGCAAGATCACGCTCTATCCGAAGGAGCATTACGACAATGGTCTGGCCATTGTTACTGTCCCGACCCGAAGGATCAATCCGGCGGCATTGCCCCCGGCAGTGAAATCACTGAATTATCTGAACAACATCCTGGCAAAGATCGAGGCGAAGCAATCGGGCGCCTTGGAGGCGATCATGCTGAACGATCAAGGGTTTGTGGCCGAATGCACTGCAGATAACATTTTTATCGTGCACAAAGGTGAACTGATCACGCCAAGTTCATCACAAGGGGCACTAAAAGGCATCACTCGTGACACGGTTTTTGCCATAGCCAAGGAGCTGAACATCCCGGTGCGTGAAGCCAATATGACGCGCTACGACATTTGGACTGCCGACGAATGTTTTATCACCGGTTCCGCCGCCGAGGTTGTGCCGGTGGTTAAACTTGATGGGCGGGTGATTGGTTCAGGTAAACCGGGTCATTCCACCCTCCAGATATTGGAATCCTTCCGTCGACGCGTATTGGTTGAGGGAACCAAGATTTGATCGCGATTTCGCTTTCACTTCGGCCCTCCAGAACAGCGCCGCGACTCGATTCCCATGGGGTTCATGGCCTTGAGCGGCCCTGTAATTACTTGGTGTCATGCACTTGCCAGACCGGCAGGTGTGGCATTATATCTGCATGGTAAGACAATCAACTATGGCCAATCCGCTCAAATGTGACCTTTGCTCCAAGCCCGCCACGGTGCACCTCACGCAAATCGTGAACAACAAGGTGCATAAGGTTGATCTGTGCGAGGAATGTGCTCAAGCCAAAGGGGTTACGGATCCAAGCGGATTTTCTCTGGCCGATCTCCTGCTCAAGGCCTCACTCAATCCCGAGGCAGTGGATACTGCCGTGCGCTGTGAACAATGCGGCTGCACCCAGCAGGACTTCAAGAAACACGGACGCTTTGGTTGTCCGCAGTGTTACGAGACCTTTTCTACCACCATTCATGCCATGCTGGAGTCCATGCACAAAGGCACGACCCATACGGGCAAGGTGCCGCAACGGGCCATGGCCCGCAAAACCTTGTATGACCGTTTAACCCAACTGGAGGATGCGCTGGAACAGGCCATCAAAACCGAGCGCTACGAGGACGCTGCCCGCTGCCGCGATGAAATCAGCCAAGTCAAACAAACCTTCGGGGAAAAGCCGACGCGTTAAGCCCATGACCATTGCCTCGCTGATCGAAACGGCGTCGGAATTGACCGACGCCTCGAACAGCAAGACCGCGATCGTCTTGATGACGCGAATTCGCTTGGCCCGGAATCTGGCTGCAGTGCCTTTTCCGGGGTGGGCCCGTCCGGCCCAACGCGAAGAGGCGTTTGACGTTTGTCGTGCGGCAGTAACGGCGGCTGCCCCGATGCGACGCAGCCTGTGCATCGGTGTTTCCGAGATGACTGATTTGGAAAAGCAAATTCTGGTTGAACGGCACCTGATCAGCCGCGAACTGAGCGGGGCCAAAAGTGGAGCCGGCGTCATTATCAGTCAGAATCAGGCGATTTCAGTGATGATCAACGAAGAGGATCATTTGCGCATCCAGGTTCTGCGGTCGGGCTTTCAATTGAAGAAGGCCTGGACGGCCATCAACGATTTCGACACGGCCCTGGAGGGGCAGTTGGATTACGCATTTTCACCCACCCAGGGATACCTGACGGCCTGTCCGACCAATCTCGGCACCGGTATGCGGGCATCGGCCATGATGCACCTGCCCGCCCTGGTCATTGCCGGTCAGATGGAAAAGGTGGTTCGCGCCGTCAATCAGCTTGGCATGGTGGTGCGGGGTCAATTTGGCGAGGGTTCCGATGCAAGTGGCAGTATTTTCCAAATCTCCAACCAAACCACATTGGGAGAATCGGAACCTGAAATCATCAAACGGCTGGGCAGTGTGCTGAGCACCATCATAGAGCATGAAACCAATGCACGCTTGAAACTGCTCGAATCCGATGCCGGGAAATTATTCGACAAAATCGGGCGGGCCTTTGGCATCCTGCAAAACAGCCATATTCTGAATTCGGCTGAGGCCATGAATCTTTTGTCCCTTATACGGCTGGGCATTGACCTGGGTATCTTTGCCGAGGAGGAAAGGCCGAAAGTGGATCGCCTGTTTATTGAAGCCCAACCCGGTCACTTGCAGTATGCGCAGCGTGGTGAATTTGATCCCGGGCAGCGTGATTTGCTGCGGGCGACCAGGTTGCGCTCCGAATTTGCCAATTTTACACACCCTGACTTTACTAAACCCACAGACGAACCTACCAATTATTCCAACTAATCCACCCTCATGTCCCAAGAGCCGATGAACAATTTTACTCCCCGGGCCCAGCAAGTGCTGGCGCTCGCCCGCAAGGAGGCCGACCGTTTTCACCACAATTACGTGGGCACGGAGCATATTTTGCTCGGTCTCATCAAGCTGGGGCAGGGTGTGGCGGTGAGTGTGCTGCAGAAAATGGGTCTGGATCTTGAGACTGTGCGCGCTGCTGTTGAAAAGCAGGTTGGCACGGGTCAGGAAACCAAGACTCCCGGGAGCATACCCTACACGCCGCGAGTCAAGAAGGTGCTCGCCTTGGCGGGCAAGGAAGCAAAGACGTTGAACCATTCCTACGTGGGCACGGAACATATCCTGCTGGGACTGTTGCGTGAAGGTGAAGGTGTGGCCGCCCGGGTGCTAAAATCGCTCGAAATCGACATCGAGCGGACGCGAAATGAGATTCTCCGTGAATTGGATCCGCAATTTTCCGGCGGTGAACCCGGTGGTGAAGAAGCCGCCGCCGGTGCGGGTGGCCCAACCGGCCCGGGCGATGACAAGAAGGAAGTCAAAACCCCCGCCTTGAAGGCCTTCGGACGCGATCTGACCGAATTGGCCCGCAAGGGCGAAATGGATCCGGTGATCGGACGCAAAAATGAGATCAGTCGTGTGATCCAAATTCTTTGCCGTCGCACCAAGAACAACCCGGTGCTCATCGGTGAAGCCGGGGTGGGCAAGACTGCCATTGTTGAGGGTCTGGCCCAGGAAATTGCCAGCGGCAATGTGCCGGAAATTCTATTTGATAAGCGCGTGGTCACCCTCGACTTGGCCCTGATGGTCGCCGGCACCAAATACCGCGGTCAGTTCGAAGAACGGATCAAGGCCGTGATGGATGAGATTAAACGGGCCAAGAACGTCATCCTGTTTATTGACGAACTTCACACCATCGTGGGCGCCGGAGCCGCCGAGGGCGCCATGGATGCATCCAACATCTTCAAACCTGCTCTTTCACGAGGGGAACTGCAGTGTGTCGGTGCGACCACCCTGACGGAATATCGCAAATACATCGAAAAGGACGCCGCCCTTGACCGTCGTTTCCAATCGGTGAAAATCGAGGCGCCTTCCGTGGAGGACACCATCCTGATTTTGCAGGGCATTCGCAGCAAGTATGAGGATCACCACAAGGCCATCTTCACGGACAAGGCACTGGAGGCTGCGGCCAAACTTTCCGACCGTTACATCACTGGCCGATTTCTGCCGGACAAGGCGATCGATATCATGGATGAAGCCGGCTCCCGCGCCCGCATTGGTGCACTGTGCCGTCCCCCCGATCTGGAAAAACTGAGCAAGGAGATCGAGGAGGTTTGCGCGAACAAGGAGAAGGCCATTGCCGAGCAACATTTTGAAGAGGCCGCCAAATTCCGGGATCAGGAAAAGCAGCTGCGGGCCAAACTTGAACAAACCACCGAGGAATGGCGCAAAGTTAGGGATGAAAAGCGGGTGACGATTGACGAAGACCAAGTCATGCATGTCGTCGCAACCTGGACGGGGATTCCCCTCAGCCGTATGGAAAAGAAGGAAAGCGAGAAGCTGCTTTCGATGGAGGCGGAAATCGAAAAGGTGGTGATTGGTCAGGAAATTGCCGCTTCCGCCATTGCCCGCGCCCTGCGGCGTTCCCGGGCCGACCTCAAGGATCCCCGACGCCCGATAGGTTCATTCATGTTTGTGGGCCCGACCGGTGTGGGCAAAACCGAGACGGCCAAACAATTGGCGTCCCAGATGTTTGGCAATCAGGATGCCATCATCCAAATCGACATGTCGGAATACATGGAGAAGTTCTCCGTTTCCCGCCTGGTCGGATCGCCCCCGGGTTACGTCGGCTATGACGAAGGTGGCCAACTCACTGAAGCCGTGCGCCGCAAACCCTATGCGGTGGTGCTCTTTGATGAAGTGGAAAAAGCGCACCCGGATGTCATCCAATTGCTGCTGCAAATTCTTGAGGATGGGCGTTTGACCGATTCGCTTGGGCGCACGGTGGATTTCCGCAACACGATTATTATCATGACTTCCAATGTCGGAGCGCAATTATTGCAGCGCCAGACTTCGATGGGCTTTGCCGCCGCGGCGGTCGATTCCAATGATGCGGAAAAAATGCGGGAAAAGGTGCTCGAGGAATCAAAGCGGGTGTTTAAACCGGAGTTTCTCAACCGCATATCCGATATCATCTTTTTCCGTCCCTTGGACAGGGTCGATCTGGTCAAGATTGTGGAACTCGAACTGGCCAAGTTTACCGCCCGGTTGACTGAACGGAAAATCACCATGGAGTTCACCATTCAGGCCAAGGAGCTGTTGGTCGAAAAGGGTTATGACGAGAAATATGGGGCGCGTCCGCTGCGACGCGCGGTGGAGTCTTATCTGGAGGATCCATTGGCAGAATCCATTTTGCGTGGAGACATCAAGGATGGGGAGCCCGTGATTGTCGACCGCAACGGGGACAAACTGTTCTTCAAGCAAAAGACACCGCCGGCTACATCGGAAGTCACCTCTTGAATGATCCCGGTCTGACTTCCCATCCGTTGGATGGGGGTCAGCTCCTGGTCGGACGCAGCACTTCCAGCGCGGTCAGTGCTGCGGCATTGCGCGTCTCCAGGCCCAATTTGCGGAAAATGTTTTCCACGTGTTTGTGCACGGTGCGGACACTGGTCTCGATAATGGTGGCAACGTCCGGGTTACTTTTGCCCTGTGCGATCCAGTAGAGCACCTCAGCTTCGCGGCTGGTGAGGCCGAGAGACATCAGGGCGCCTGGTCCCGAGACCAGGGTCGATTCTTCCATGATCAACATGCGCAAATCCCGTCTGTCCCCGTCGGAAAAGTGCCGCACCAAAAGGCCGGAATCACCCGTTTCCAAGTCGTCGGGAATCCTGTTGCGATCAAACGACGGGAAATATTTGTGTAGCAGGGCGTCGGCCAGGCGCGAGCTGAAGACGATGCGGTTGCTGTCATCTACGAGCACCACCGCGAGGTCGAGTGAATGCCCCAGCAAATTTTCTGCCTCGACGCGCATCGCAAGTTCTTCCTCCAAATCCCTTTGCAGGTGCCTGATGTCCAAATGCGTTGCCACCCGGGCTAGAACCTCTGGTGGGTAAATCGGCTTGGTAATGTAGTCGACCGCTCCGGCATTGAATGCGCGCACTTTCTCCTCCGGTTCATCCCGGGCAGTCATGAAAAGGATCGGAACCCTGGCCCCGATGGGCCGGGCTTTGATGAGTTGGCAGGTTTCGTAGCCATCCAGTCCGGGCATGACGACATCCAGTAGAACGATATCGGGCGGGTTGTGATCGAATGTGCTCAGGGCGCTGCGTCCACTCTCCGCGACGAGCACGTCGTGCCCAGCCTGGGCCAGGGTATCGAGAAGAAGGGACAGGTTGGCCGGTGTGTCATCAACGACCAGAATTTTTCCGGGATTCATGCTGGTTTCACTTGATTGAGTTCATTTTCCAGGGTGACGCGGATCCGGTCCATTTCGAAACTTCGGGCCATGGCAAATATTCGAGCCGTGAAGTCAGCACAGTCGGGACGCCGGGCGCTCAGGCCATTCAGGCGCAGTCGCAGGTCGCTGATCGATCCGCGCCGGACGGCCTCCAGCAGCTGGCTTAAATCAGCGTCGTCCGGAATATTCGTGGTGGTGCCCGTCGGTGCAACATCCGGGGGGGGGGATTCCGTGGTGATCCAGTTCAGATCGAGCTGGCGCCCCAAAAGCTGAATCAGTTCGAGTTCCCGGAAGGGTTTGGGCAGAAAGTCGTCGCAACCGGAGGCGAGGGCGTTTTCACGATCAAAATTCAAAACTGACGCCGACATCAACGCCATACCGATCCCGGGGTGTTTTGGACGCTGACGGGTGATCCAGTCGAGGCCGTTTTCACCCGGCATGCGCAAGTCCACGAGGGCGAGATCAGGCTTGAACGTGTCGAGATGTTGATCGGCCTCGGCCGCGGACTGCGCCTCCTGCACCTGAAAGCCCAAAGGAACGAGCAGATCAACCAGTAACGACCGGTTGACGGCGATATCATCAACCACGAGCAAGCGCCGCCGCGGTCCGTGATAGCCGACTGCGATGGCGGTCTTTTGATCAGGGGCGGCCGCCTCACCCTGCAGGGTTTCAAGCGGAAGTCGCAAAGTGAAGGTGGTGCCTTGTCCCGGCACGCTGTCCACGGTCAATTCGCCGTTCATCAGCGTGGCCAGATGGCGGGCGATGGCCAGGCCCAGTCCGGTGCCGTGCTCCTGGGCAGCATGGCTGCCGCTTTGCTGGAACGGCTCGAATAGACGGCTTTGGTCATTAGGTGAAATGCCCGGACCGGTGTCGGACACGGCGAAGCAGATTGAATTGCGATCACCATCGAGTCCCTTTGCGTTGAGTGAAACCTGCCCCTGGGTCGTGAACTTGACGGCGTTGCTTACCAAATTGTCCAGAATTTGCCGAACCTTGGCAGCGTCCCCCAGCCACTGCTTAGCCAAAGCGGGATCGATCTCGAGGGTGAGTTGCAACTGCTTGCTGGCTGCCTTGGGTTCGTGAGTGAGGAGGATGTCCTGCAACAACTGGTTGAGATCAAACGGACTCAGACGCAGTTCAAGCTTGCCCGCTTCAATTTTGGAGAAGTCGAGAACCTCATTGATCATGCGCAATAGATGCTCACCACTGGCATTGACGATCTTCACCCGGTCACGAGTTTGCTCGGTCAGTTCGGGGGCGCGGCCGAGGATTTGGGCGTAGCCGAGAATGCCGTTTAGCGGCGTCCGCAGCTCATGGCTCATGTTGGCAAGGAACGTGGATTTGGCCCGGTTTGCCGTCTCAGCATCTTCCTTCGCCCTGGCCAGTTCGGTCGTGCGCAAGGCGACCAGTCTTTCCAACCTTTGACGTTCTCTTTCCATCGCGGCCAGTCTCCACCGCACCAAGCCGCCAACCGCACCCAGGGTGAAGATCAGATAGCCCAGGAACGCTTCCTGGGTTCGGAACCAAGGTGGCATTACCTTGAAACTCTGGCGGCCGATATTGCTCACGGCACCGGATGCATCCAGCGCTCGGACTTCCAACGTGAAAGGTCCGCCTTCCAGATTGGTAAATGTTGCCTGGGGAATCTGGCTGGGCCGTGACCAGCGGTCATTGTAACCAAGGAGGCGGGTTTGGAACTTGACGCCACCACTCGCCCCGTAGCGGGGATTGGCAAACTCAAAGGTCAGGGGTTCGCGCGAAAATGGGATTTCCCAGCCGGCTGAGGCTGTCGCCGGTGCAGTCGGCAGGGCAGTGATCTTGTCGCCGCGCTGGAGCGTCCGGATCGCCACGTTCCATGTATCGGGGGGCTCATTTAGGCGATCGAGGCGAATGCGAATGTGTTTGTCGTAGCCGCGCAGCCAAAGCGTGTTCGGTGTTGTGCGGTCATCGACATAGGCCACCGCCATGCCGCCGAAGCCCACCGCCTCGATGGCGTCGCCGGGTGCCGGCTTCCAGATCAACCATCCGTGGTCATCGGGTATAAAGCGTCCCAAAGGGGCTTCTGCATTCATCGCGCTTTCACCAAAGGCACTGGCCCAAGTCGAACCATCAGGCGTGACCACGGTGGGCGTCAGGCCATGCGAATTCGAACCCGCGATCGGGTAGCGGTCGTCTTGGGAAAACTGGCGCGTGACGGGATCGAATTTGACGCCACCAGCATCGGTAAAGAATACTGTGCCCCGGCTGCCGGGGCTGACCGTGGTCCAGGTCATGGCGGTCGGCAGGCCGTGATCCCGGTAGTAAATTTCAGCCGGGAAATCCTGCCCCTCCTTGATTTGATCGGCGGCGGGTATCCGGCAAAAGCCAACGCTGTAACTCCCGACCCAGACATCGCCATTGTCCTCTTCCACCAAAGTGAAGCAGGTGCCCATGCCCAGTTTGTTGCCCAGAATCTTCCAGCCGTCGGTGGTGCGCTCCAACACCGAAAAACCATTGTCGCCCCCGATGTAGAACCGGTCTTTTACCCGGTGGGATGGCACCATCAGCTTTGGCGCGTTGTGGCCAATATCGACCAACAATGAATGTGTGCCATCGCGGTGGAGAATGTGGAGTCCGGTTGAACTCGAGAACACCAATTCACCGTCGATTGAGGCGAAGGCGAAAACGTTGGTGATGTCATCCACGATGCGCTTGAAATAGGCGGGATTTCCTGAGTTGGCGTCCGGTGGCTCAAGCCGGTAAAGACCGTCAAATGAGCCGGCATATAAGTGACCTTCGTGGCGAAACCAGCCGTCGATCGTGCCGGGAGTGGGGCCATTGCTGCCGTCGAACAGGGTGACCGAACTGCGGTAGGCGATGCGGGCGGCTCCGGAATTCAATCCGGCCCAAAGTCCACCATCACGGTCCAGCATCAGACCCAGCACGGCGTTGTCGGCCAGACCGTTTTCGCGGTCAATGCGACGAATACGCGTGCCGTCCTCCGAGGCTATGATCAGACCCCGCAGACTGGTGGCCACTGCCAGGGTGCCATCGCCCAGGTTCAAAACGGAGTTTATCCGTGTGGTTGCGACCAGGCGATCGAGGGCGCCCTCGACGCGGTGCAATCGCCCGGTGTTGGGATCAATTTCGAATACACCTTTTTCGCCGCTAACCCAGAGAGGGGGGTGTCCTCCGCGGGCCACTCCGATGACGTTGCGGCCACCGAGCAGGTCCGGATCCTCCGCCAAGGTCTCGAGATTGTCGCCAGCCACCCGCACGATGCGTTTGTTGCCCTCGTTCCAATAAAGTTGATCATCGATCAAACTCAGCGATCCGCTCCGGCCGGGGGCACGGGTTGGCCAATGAAAGATCTCCCCGTTGTGATAGCGGATCAGAGCGCGCGGCGTGGCGATGTAAACTGAACCCTGATGAACCACGATGTCGCCGGCCCGTCCCACCTGCCGGATATCCTCGGGCAAGAGGTTTAAAATTGAATGGTAACTCAGGGTGATATCGCCGGGAGTGGATTCGAAATAGCCGATGGCATCCAGACCGCTTGCCCAAATCCGACCGTCGGGGGTGACCGCGGTGCGATAAGTGTAGGTCAAAGGGGCCTTGTTGTGACGCCAACGAATACCGTCATACTGCAGGATCCCCTGCACGTTGGCGAAATAGATAAACCCATCACCGTCCTGTGAAATCGAAAAAATCTGGGGATGCCCGAGATACTCGGTGGAACGGAAGTCCCGGATCGCGGGCAAGCCTGACTCCGGGTCCAAAAGATTAGCCCGCAACGGCATATTCGAAAGGAGGCACAAAAGCGACGCACGGACTCCAATACAGATGGCCATCCGCCAGATCCGTCTGACTTTGAACAAGGGGTATGAAGTTATGCGAGAAACAGGTCCTGCGCATGCGGTCCCGAAGTGGTGCATCGCAGCGATTCGAAGTTGGTGTCAGGGATTCGTCAACGTCACCCTTGCGAACTAGGTAAGAATGCGTAGCTGGGACTTAGGTGACGGATTTTGCTAGATTCAGGAATGCTTGCACGGCTGCCGAAGCGTCGGGTGCCTTGCGCCAGCCCAACATCAGCCGACTTTCTGGCGTGGGACCCTCCAGAGGACGAAAGACGACTTCGGGAGGCAGGTTTTGCGCCTCGGACGGCGTAATAAAAGTAACCCCCATACCCGCCCGGACCAGTCCGATACCATTCGCCCTTGGCCATACCTCCTCGGCAATTTTGAGCTTCACCCCGGCGTTGGTGCAGGTGGCGATGATGCGATCGTAAAACCCCGGGTTGAATTTCCGTGGAAACAGCACGAATGCCGCGTCGTTTACATCATTGAGCTTCAAGTTTTTTTTGAGGCATAGCGAGTGCCCCACCGGGAGTAAAAGCCCGTTTCTTTGGCGGAGCAGCATGCGGGTTTGAATACCTTGGGGGGCATCGCTATCCGGGTGAAAAAATCCGCAGTCTATCGCGCCTGTGCGCAGGGCCTGCAATTGCTCGGTTGTGGGTGATTCGTTGAGTTCTATCTGGATGCCGGGATGGTGTCGCGAGAACTCGCGGATAATTCCCGGTAGAACTGTGGCCATAGCCAAGCCGGTAAAGGCGATTCTGATATGTCCAGAACCCCCATTGGCTACGGATTGCAACTCGTCCGGCAAACGCCCCAATGGGTCCAATATTGGCTCCAGTCTGCGCTGGAGCGCCTGACCTGCCGCTGTCAGTTCGACTTTGCGCTGGGTGCGATTGAACAGCATAACCCCAAGCGCTGCCTCTAGTTGTGCAATCTGCCTGCTAAGAGCAGGTTGCGCTACTCCCAAGGTTTCGGCTGCCTTGCGGAAATGTAAATGTTCGGCCACGGCTTCGAAATAGACCAAGTGGCGGAGCTCAAATGCGAAATGATACTTGTAAGGCATCAATAAGAGCTAATTAAGTATTTTGAGGCATGGCAATACTCTGTTACCTTAATCCACATGGGGTCGGTGATGCCATTGGCTTGTTTGTCCCCCAGCACCCCATCCTCCTCCATTACACTCATGCTCAAGCCCAAGTCCCTCTTTGAAAAAGTCTGGCAAGCCCACGCCGTGCGAACCTTGGCCAATGGACAAACCCAATTGGTGATCGGCACTCATTTGATTCATGAGGTTACCAGTCCACAAGCCTTTGGCATGCTGCGTGACCTTGGGCTCAAGGTTGCCATGCCGCATCGCACTTTTGCCACGGTCGACCACATTGTTCCCACCGATCAACGTGCTGAACCGTTCAACGATCCCTTGGCAGATGCCATGATCAAGGAGCTGCGGCGAAATTGTGCGGAGCATGGCATCACCTATTTTGATCTGGGCTCGGGCAAGCAGGGGATCGTGCACATGGTGGGACCGGAACAGGGCATCACCCAGCCGGGCACAACCATTGCCTGCGGTGATTCCCATACCAGCACACACGGGGCCTTTGGGGCTATTGCGCTAGGGATCGGCAGCAGCCAGGTAAGGGATGTCTTGGCGACCCAGACCATTTCACTCAGCCCGCTCAAGGTTCGTCGCATCAATGTCACGGGCCGACTGCTGCCCGGGGTGTATGCCAAGGATGTGATTTTGCACATCATCCGGACTCTGGGCGTCAATGGCGGCACGGGCTACGCCTATGAATACGGCGGTGAGGTATTTGACCGCTTCACCATGGAGGAGCGAATGACCGTCTGCAACATGTCGATCGAAGGCGGGGCGCGGGTAGGTTATGTCAACCCGGATGAAACGACTTTTGCTTACTTGCATGGCCGACCTTACGCTCCCAAGGGAGAAAAGTGGACCGAGGCAGTGGCATGGTGGAGGTCTGTCGCCAGTGATCCGGACTGCCAGTATGATGATGTGGTCAACCTACGTGGTGAGGATATTGCGCCGACGGTAACCTGGGGCATAAATCCCGGACAAGGGATCAGCATAGAAGAAAACGTGCCAATCCCGGAGGATGCGCAAACGCAGGATGAGCGGAGCAGCATTGAGGAGGCTTTGGCCTACATGAAATTGCCGGCGGGTATTCCCCTGAAGGGCACGAAAATTGATGTCGCATTCTTGGGTAGCTGCACCAATGCCAGATTGTCAGATTTTAAAGAAGTAGCCAAATACTTGCCCGGGCATCACGTTGCCCCCGGGGTGAAGGCCATTGCCGTGCCGGGCTCCCAATTGGTGAGCGCGATCTGCGCCGAGTTGGGCATCGATCAGGTGTTCAAGACAGCCGGGTTTGAATGGCGCGAGGCCGGCTGCTCCATGTGTCTGGCCATGAACCCGGATAAACTGGTTGGCGATCAACTCTGCGCCAGTTCATCGAATCGGAATTTCAAGGGCCGCCAAGGCAGCCCCACTGGCCGCACGCTCTTGATGAGTCCCGTAATGGTGGCGGCAGCAGCAGTCACGGGTATGGTGGCAGATGCGCGGATTGTCTTCGGGGTTGACCAATAATTTCCACACTATGGCCCTACAAAAAATCACCACTATAGCCGGACGCGCTGTTTACGTGCCAGGTAACGATATCGACACTGATCGCATCATACCTGCCCGCTTTCTCAAATGCGTGACATTTGATGACCTGGGGGAAGGCCTGTTTGCCGACGATCGGACGGCCGTAAAGTCCAATGGGGGCACACATCCCTTGGATGATACTGCCTTTATTGGGGCGGAGATTTTGCTTTCCGGCGCAAATTTTGGGTGTGGCAGCTCACGTGAACATGCGCCCCAAGCGATCAAGAAATTTGGTCTGCGGGCGGTTGTGGCCGAGGGTTATGCCGAAATCTTTTTGGGCAATGCGACCAACATAGGGCTGCCTTGCCTCACGGCCGAAAGGTTGGATATCCAGAAAATAGCGACGGCCGTCGCTATTGATCCTGCCATGGTCATCACCCTGGATCTGATGGGACTGAATATTCGCTTTGGCAACGAGACGGTCCCCGTGACCATGCGCGAGTCAGCCCGGGATGCTCTCGTCCATGGCCGCTGGGATCCCATAGGCGAATTACTCGAGGGGAGCAGTGCGGTGGCTGCCACTGCGGCGAGCTTGCCCTATCTTAATTCGGGTAATTGAATATTTTTTCGAACCTTTTCCGATTACCCAGCGTCACATACACGACACACCCATCATGATTCTAGCTACCATTGAAGTGTTTAAAGGCGCCGGTCTGTTGATTTACCCCCTGGGGCTCTGCTCTGCCGTGGCGGTTTTTATCATATGCGAAAGAGCCTTCGCCCTCCGTCGGACTGCCGTCATGCCCCAGGATTTGGTGGATGCCGTGGTCAATAACCGTCCGTTGACCGGTGGTCGCCACACGGTGCTGGCCCGGATCGTGGAGTTTGCTGAATTGCACAAAAATGATGAGGGGGCAGTGAAAGCGTTTGCGCGTTTGGAGATCAATCGAATGGAAAAAGGCATTCCCTACCTGGATGTGATCTATGCCGCCGCCCCGTTGATTGGTTTGACCGGCACGGTAACGGGACTCCTGCAGGTCTTTTCGCAAATATCCCCCGAGACCGGTTTGCCCGATCCGGTGGCATTTACCTCCGGTGTGGCTTTGGCCCTTTCCGCCACGGTAATTGGTCTTTGTATTGCCATTCCTTCATTGGTGGGCGGTGGCTGGCTGCAAAGGCGGGTGGAAAACTATGCCGCACAGCTTGACGTGTTGTTGGAGCGGATTCTGCAGCGTGGACAAAAATGAACACGCTTTATCGCAAGCGCCGCAAGCGACCCGAGTTGAATCTCGTGCCCCTGATTGATGTCTTGGTGATGTTGATTTTCTTCGCCTTCGTTACGATGCAGTTCAAGTCCTCGACGACGCTTAACATCACGGTGCCGAAAGTTTCCACGTCCGGGCAGAATCAATTCACCGGCAAGGTTGAGATCGGCATAGATAAGGAGGGAAAAATTTCCTACAACGGTCGGGTCATGAGCATTGAGAGCATGGAAAAGCTCCTGCAGGACGTAAAGAATGCGAACAAGGACACCCCCATCCTGGTGCGGGCCGACGAGACCAGTCATTTTGGCGTGGTCACTCAGGTTTGGGATGCCTGCCGTCGTCTGGGTTTGAACAAGGTGGTGATGCAAACCCGCAAATGAGGGATATTGCATTTGCCAGCCCCTCGGAGGGTGTGCTGGTTTGGGTGAAATGAAAATTGTCATCACTGGCGTAACCCGGGGGTTGGGTCTGGCCTTGGCTGAGGCCTACATCAAGGCGGGACATTCGGTCATTGGCTGTGGCCGCAACGGCCCCGAAATATTTGACCTGAGAATGAGTTACCCGGAGCACAGCTTTACCGTCGTTGACGTCGCACTGGACAACAAGGTCGCCCTTTGGGCGGTGGACGTATTGGGCACACATGATGCGCCTGACCTTTTAATCAATAATGCTGCGATCATGAATCGGCTGGCACCGGTTTGGGAACAGGGGGACGGGGAATTCACCAAATTGGTGGATGTAAATTTGCGCGGTGTGATGAATGTGATCAGACACTTCGTTCCCCCCATGGTGGAGGCAAAGAAAGGGGTGATTGTGAATATAAGCTCCGGCTGGGGACGATCGGTATCGCCTGAGGTGGGACCCTATTGCATGTCCAAATGGGGCATCGAGGGTTTGACGAAAGCGATGGCGGAGGAATTGCCAGAGGGCATGGCTGCGGTGCCACTTAATCCCGGTGTAATCGATACTGACATGCTGCGCAGTTGCTGGGCGGAGGGAGCTGCGGGTCATCCCAAGGCGGAGAAGTGGGCCGAAATTGCAGCACCCTATATTCTCCAGCTTGGCACGAAGGACAATGGGCGTTCAGTGACGGTTCCTGCAGCTTGATTACGGTGAGGCTGGAAAGTTGATAAACGGGTCCGGTTATATCGACTATCCATGGACTAAAATGTGTCGCGCAGGTTTCGATTAAAGAATTCCATGATTCGTTCCTGCTGTCGAAGTTTGACGATGGGATCATTGACCATGTGTGTCCCGGGCAGGGGAATGAGTTCGTAGGATTTTCCCGCCCTATACAGGGCATCCGTCAACTGCAGGGTGTGTTGAAAATAGACATTGTCGTCCGTCACGCCGTGGATGAGGAGGAGGGGGCGTGAGAGTCCATCCGCATAAGTCAAAACACTGCTGATCCGGTAGGCCTCGGGGTATTGCTGGGGCGTGCCCAAGTATCTTTCGGTGTAGTGCGTGTCGTAGTTTTCCCAAGTAACGACCGGTGCGCCGGCCACTCCGCAACGAAAAATTTCGGGACGACGGGCGACAGCCATGGCAGTGAAATAGCCGCCGAAGGACCAGCCCATCACCCCAACACGCTGCAGATCCAACTCGGGATAACGTGACGCCAGGGCTTGCAATCCCGTCACTTGGTCCGCCAGGGCAACATCGATTAGATTGCCCTGGATCGAGCGTTCCCAATTGCGCCCATGATATGGGGTGCCGCGTCCGTCCAGCCGCACCACAATGTAACCCTGGTCGGCCATCCATTGGTCAGTCAGATAGCTTTTGGCGCCAGCCTGAACCACCGTGGTGGTGGGTCCGGCATAAACGGACAATATCACGGGATATTTTTTTCCCGTTTGATAGTTACCTGGGCGGACCAGAGATGCATTGAAGCTGGGTTCACCCGGAGTTTTGGTGATCTCCACCTTGGCCCATTGCGCTGGATTTTCGGCCAGCGATGAGATTTCCGCCAATTTATGGCCTGAAAAATCCAGAACTTCGCATCCTCTGGTTCCATCAAGCAGTTCATAACTGTGCACCATGACACCCCCAAATTCGGAAAACCTGGCATGATGCAATCCGAAGCCACCGGTCAGCTGCCGACCAGAACTGTTCGTGAGGGGAAATTCCCACAGTTGAGTTTCCACCGGGTTGTGTCCGCCAAGGACATAAATGCACTGCCGCTTCGTATCGGCGAAAACCAGTTTTTTGTAGATGAATTCGGTCGGCGTGACAACGCGTTCGAGTAGCCCTTGGGAATCCCTCAATTCAATTTGCCAAGTGCCGCGACTTTCCGAGGTCCAGAGGAAGTGTCGGCCGTCGGCTAGCCATACTGGCAGGGTGCCGGCTGAATCGAGATTGAGCCAGGCCGGGTCGGATTCAGTTACCAATGTTTGAGTGCTGACCGTTCCCGCGTCCACGGCCAACAGCAATTGATTCTGTTGGGCGCGGTCTTGCACCAACAGGCACAGCGGGGCTGCTTTTTCGCGCCAGATCACGCGGGCTAGATAGGGGTATTTGTCAGAGTCCCAATTTATCCACCGGGTATCACCTCCCTGACGGGAGATGATGCCGAGACGAACCTTGGTGTTGGACGTGCCGGCACGGGGATAAAAAAAACGAGTCGGAGGGTCCGCGGGATGCAATGGGTCGGCCACGTAACGCACCTCCACGGCTGACTCATCATTTTCTTGGTAGACAAGCCACTGTGAATCGGGTGACCACCAATAGCCTTCGGGCCGGTCCATTTCCTCTTGGGCCACAAATTCCGACAACCCATGAGTAAGGGTGGGGGTGGCCCCGCGGGTGATTTGTCTGGCCGTATTGCTGGCGAGTTCGATCGTATAAAGTTCGCCGTGTTTTACGGCCGCCACAGCGGTGCCATCGGGCGAAAATCGTGGATCAAGCCAGTTTTCTCCCGGCAACTTTTGCACAGTCATTGGACCGGCTTGAGCGGGAGTGAGACTCTTGCGGTCGACCACATAAAGTTGCCCCGAAAGTGTGACCAAAATGCGCGCCCCATCACGGGAGAGATCGAATTTGGTGAACCCTCGCAAACTCACCCGCTCACGTTCACGTCTGGCCTTTTCTTCTTTGGTGATTTTTTCTGCGGCTCCGTCGAGCAGCTGATCTGGTGTCAACAGCTCACATTCTGTGCCACTGGCAATATCCAGTTCATAAAGACGCAGGATGGGATTGCGATGACCACCACGGAGAAAAATCACAGCCTTATTGTCAGGTGTGATTTGCGGCGATACGGGCTGACCCAGGGAATAGTTGCGGGTTTCAGCCAGATCGCGAAAGAACCGTAAATTGACATCCAGTCCAGACAGCGAATTGCCACACAGGCCAATGGACAAACCGAGCCCGGATGCCAGGAACAAAACGCATTTCATCCGCTCATTATCTATTCTCGAAGTCGTGAATCAATCACAAGGGTAACGGGACCATCATTTACCAAGGCAACGGCCATCATCGCACCGAACATGCCCGTTCGGATAGGTCGGCCGAGGCGCGTCTGCATTTCCTGAACGAAACTCTCATAAAGGGGCTGGGCAACATCTGGTGTGGCCGCAGAATTGAATGAAGGCCGGTTGCCCTTCTTGGTGCTGGCGATCAGCGTAAATTGACTGACCACCAGGATATCACCGGCGCATTCGCCAACCGCAAGGTTCAGGCGCGACTCATTATCCGGGAATATCCGCAAAGCGGCTATTTTCGAACTCAACCAGGCAATATCGGCCGGACCGTCGTCTGCCGCGATGCCCAGCAGCAGAAGAAGTCCCCTCCCGATTGAACCAACAACAACGTCATCAACGGTTACTTGGGCAGAAGCGACTCTTTGGACTACGGCACGCATGGGTGCAAATGGCAGGTCCCGAGATGTGGCCCACGTTCAGCCGAAATTCAGACCATGGGCACATGCGGCTCGGTTTCGGCATCGTAATCCACGCCGTTGAGTCCAAAGCCGAACAATTTCAGAAATTCCATGCGATAGCCCATGATGTCGGTTTCAGCCTCAAGGTTTTCCGTGGTAACGCAGGGCCAAATTTTCGCGACAGCGGCTTGGATTTCCGCACGCATTTCCCAATCATCGACCCGGGCGCGACCTGCCTCGTCAAATATAGGGGTATTCCCATTATACATCTGGGTGGTGAACAGGCGGTGCATTTGCTCGATGCAACCCTCATGGGTTGCCGCCGCCTTCATGACC
>JAIPJW010000064.1 GCA_021734075.1 Cephaloticoccus sp. | reverse complement strand
GTCTGGATTTCCCGGCCTTGTGGAATGCCGTGGGCTCGGACTATCTGGCGACCATGGGCATACCCTTGCTGCGTGGGCGCGGGTTCACCGCGGTGGAATCAATTTCGCCGACGGCCGCACCCGTCGCCATCATTGACGAAGTCCTGGCCCGCAAACTCTGGCCGGAAGGGGACGCTCTGGGTCAATTCATTCAATTCGGGAGTGACGACGATCCGATCCCGTCCCCACGCGAGATCGTGGGCATCAGCCGCCCGGTCCGGAGCGATATGTTTGAGCGCGAACCACGCGGCATGGTCTATGTGCCATTCGCCCATAGCTCGATGGGCACCGCCTATGTGCATGTGCGGTCCCGTCAAACTTCACCCGAAGCGGTGCTCAACCTGCTCGAACCCCTGCGCCATTCCCTGTCGCTCACGGCTCCGGGCATCCCCGTCATGAAATTGCGGACTTTCACCCAGCATCGTGAAAACTCAGCTGAATTCTGGGCGTTGAGACTCATGACCTCGATGTTCCTCATTTTTGGCCTGCTGGCACTCGGTGTCGCGGTCATCGGCATCTATGGTATCAAGGCATACACGATATCGCGGCGCACCAAAGAGATTGGCATTCGCATGGCCCTCGGAGCCAAACCGGGTCAAGTGCACCAGATGTTCCTGCGCGAAGGTTTGCAGCAAACCTTGGGAGGCATTCTGGCCGGCACCTGTCTGGGCGTGGGTATCAGTATCATCCTCGACAGCGTCTTTGTGGATATGGCGGCCTTTGATCCCATCGCCTATTCCGGCGCAGCCATCTGCCTTGCCACCGCCACCCTGCTGGCCTGTTGGCTACCGGCGCGCAAAGCCGCCTTGGTTGATCCCAATCTCGCCCTGCGGGTGGAATAAATTATGCCAAAAAAATCTGTCATCCTCCTGGGCCTGGCTCTCGCCACTTCCCTCCCCGCGACCCCGCCTGATGCCAATGCGTTGATGCGCGAGGCCATCTTGGCGGCCCAGGCCGGGCAATTCGACACCGCCCTGGCCCGCATGCAGTCGGCCGTGGTCCTGCGCCCCAATCATCCGGCCTACCTCTACAATCTGGCCTGCGTGCAAAGTTTGGGCGGGCACACCGATGCGGCTCTCGCCACCTTGCAGTCGCTGGCGGATTTCGGCATCTACGCGCCCGCCGCCAAGGACACCGACTTCGCCGCCTTGACCGACCGGGCTGACTTCAAAACCATTACCGCGCAATTCGAGCAGAACCTGCTGCCGCGGGGTGCCGCCGAGGAGGATTTCACATTGACCGAACAAATGGGGTTGATCGAGGGCATCGCGTTCCAACCCGTAACCGGCGAAGTGTTCTTCGGCGACATGCACCTGCGCTGCATTTGGCTCCGGAATGGCGACGGTCAGGTCACGCGATTCAGTGCGGTCGACGAACGCATGCTGGGTGTGGGTGGTCTGGTGGTTGATGAAACCCGGGAAATGCTTTGGGCCGCCTCCAGCGCGCAAGCGGTCATGTCCGGCTGGCAGGAGGAAAACGCCAATCGAGGTGCGTTGATCGGCTTTGATCTGACCACCGGTGTCGTGAGGGCGTATTACCCCATTCCGTCGGATGATCGTGCCCATGCCACCGTCGATCTGGCCCTCGCGCCCGATGGCACGATTTACCTTTCCGACAGCATTGCACCGGTAATCTGGCGGCTCTCCCCCGGCGCCACCCAACTGGAAAAATGGATCGACGATGACCGTTTCCGTTCGCTGCAAGGCCTCACCGTATCGCCGGACGGCAATTCACTGTTCGTTGCCGACTACGCGTTGGGCCTGTTTCGGATCGACCTCCGCAGCGGGGCCATCGCAGCTCTGGCCACGCCGACGGGCAACACCCTGATCGGCATCGATGGCCTGACCCGGTCGGGCACACAACTCATCGCCGTGCAGAATGGCGTCAATCCCGTCCGTATCTTGGCGTTCGATTTGGATGCGAAAGACGAACTCGCTGCGGTGCATGAACTCGCCGCCGCGTTACCCGTCATTGCAGATCCGACCCTCGGTTGCGTGCATGACGGGCGGTTTCATTTTATCGCCGACGCCGGTTGGCGCTTTTTCTCTCCGGGCAAAACACCGACGCCTGACGGTCGGTCCGTGCCCATTGTTAGCATCGCCCTCAACCCCTGAACATCATGCCGACCCGACGCACGTTCATACGCTCCTCTGCTGCCCTGATCGCCACCGGCATGGTCGGTCCATTCTCCGCGGCCCAAGACCAACCGGATACGGCCAAGCCGACCAACAACAACAAGACCCCCGGAAAACCACCCTCACTCAATGCGGACCTCGTGCGTGAAACTGTGGGTCAAGCGCATCGCAGCCTGGAAGCCGTGCGCGCCCTGGTCGAAGCGACCCCGTTGCTCGTCAACGCCTGTTGGGATTGGGGCGGCGGCGATTTCGAAACGCCCTTGCAGGCCGCCGCGCACACCGGCGGCCGGGATATCGCCGAGTTTCTTCTCGCGCACCAGGCCAGGCAGGACGTTTATGCGGCGGCCATGCTCGGCGATCTCAACTTCGTGCAGCATGCCCTTGCCGCGGACCCGGTGACTTTGGCGACCGTGCCCGGACCGCACGGCTTCACGCTGCTGCATTGCGCCAACAAAGGGGGAGAGCTGGCCCGTCCCGTTTACGACTGGTTGATCGCACAGGGCGTCCCCGAGGTGCTGCATCGTCCCCTGCCCTATATCTGGCCCGATGGCACCGCCCCGGGCGGAAAAGGCTAACCGCAGCACTGCCCCGTCATGAACATGCTACCTTCGGCCCTGCGATCCCTGACCAAGTCTCCGCGCTATACCTTGTTGGCCGTGAGCATCATCGCCCTGGGCACGGGGGCCTGCTCCGCGATCTTTTGTCTTTATGATTCCACCATGCTGGCCCCGCGGGCGGGTATTGTGGCCGAAGCCGAACTGGTCGATATCGGTCGGACCCAAAACGGCGCCGGCTTCGATAATTTCTCCGTCCCTGACTTTACCGACTATCGTGAACAAAACTCCACCTTCGTCGACATGGCCGGCACGGATTATTCCCCCAGTCCGGCCGGGCTGTCCGTGGGCGGGATGGCGGAAAACGCCAATCTGCAATGGGTCTCCCCCAATTACTTTGGCGTGCTCGGGACCCGCCTGGTCAAGGGCAGGAGCTTTACCGACGATCGCAATCCCCATGCCGAGGTCATCATCAGCCACCGCTACTGGCAGCGGCGGTTCCAGTCCGATCCCAACGTCATCGGCCGGGACGTTTTGCTCAACAATGTCCCCGCCACCGTCATTGGCGTCACCGAACCGGGCTTCACCGGCAACACCATGCTCGTCGTGGACTTTTGGGCGCCGTTTCCGTTCTTTGCCCGGATCGATCCCGAAAGTTCCGCCCTCACCCGGCGCGGCAGTTCGTTCATCATTGCGCTCGGCCGACTCAAACCCGGCGTCTCGATTCCCCAGGCTCAGGACGACCTGAGCCGGATTGCCCGGCGCAATGCCGAATTGTATCCCGAAACCCATCGCGAACGGGGTGTGGCGGTGATGCCCTCGGGACGCTTCCCGGGTGAAATCCGCCAGATGGCCACGGTGTTCATGGGCGTGCTCGGACTCCTGGTCCTGCTCGCGTTCCTCGTGGCCAGTGCCAACATTGCCAGCCTGATGCTCGCCCGGAGTGCCATCCGGCAGCGCGAATTTGCGGTGCGTTCCGCCTTGGGCGCCGATCGGTCGCGTCTAGTCCGGTCCCTCTTGCTTGAGCATCTCACGCTTTTTGTCCTGGGTGGCCTGGGCGGAACCTTGGTCTGTCTCTGGATTCTGGATCTTCTCAAAGCCCTGGTGCCGGCCTTGCCCGTAAATCTGGAACTGAACGTGCAACTTAATCCGCTCACCGTCGCGTTCACCTTGCTCCTGGCCCTGCTCATCGGCCTGGGATTCAGCCTGGGTCCGGCCTTGAGTGCGGCACGCTTTGACTTGCTCACGGTGCTGCGCCAAGGGGAACAACCCATGGGCAGCACCCGCATCTTCGGTCTGCGCGGATTGTTTTTGGTTATTCAACTGACCCTTTCCCTCGCCTTGTTGGTGACCGCGGCCACGCTGACCCAATCCCTTTGGCGCCTCGCTCACCGTGATCCCGGTTTCGATGCCCGCCGGGTTGAGTTCATTCAAATTGATCTCTCCACGGCCGGGATGAACGAACCCGCCGGCCGACAATTTCTCGACCGTCTGCTGTTGGAAGCCGCGCGGTTGCCCACGGTCGAACATGCCGCCCTCACCGTGGCGATTCCCCTCGACGGCACCGGCTATGGCTTCGGCGGACTGAGCCTGCCCGGGGCGACTGAAACCGATGCCGACATCCGCACCGACTGGAACCTGATCAGCCCGGACTACTTTGCCACCATGGGGATTCCCCTGTTGCAGGGTCGCGCTTTCACGGCCAACGACCGCGAGGGAAGTCCACTGGTGGGCATCGTCAATGAAACGCTGGCCCGGCGGCTTTGGCCCCACGAGTCGGCCATTGGCCGGACCCTGCTCAACGAGGACAATAAACCTGTGGAGATTATCGGGGTGGCACGGGACGCCAAATATCGCAGCGCCGGGGAACTTCCGCGCAATCATTTTTATGCGCCCATTGCGCAGCTTTATTTTCGCCGGCCGGGCTTGATGGTGAAAACCCGCGATGACATCTCGGTCATCCCCCAATTGCGCAAATTGGTGCACCAGCTGCAACCCAGCCTCCCGGTTTACCATGCCCAGTCGCTGACTGCCGCCACCGCCGCCAGCCTGATGCCCCAGCGTATTGCCGCCAGTGCCGCTCTCGCCACCGGCCTGCTGACCCTGTTGCTGGCGGCCACCGGCGTCTATGGCGTCACCCTATATTGGACGTCCACCCGCACCCGCGAGTTCGGGGTGCGCCTGGCACTCGGTGCCACGCCGCGAAGCCTGGTGTCACTGGCCCTCAGTGGCTGCCTGCGCCTTTCCATGGTGGCCATTCTCCTTGGGCTGGTCGCCGCCCACGGCCTGACCTTGTTGATCAACTCACTTTTCGGTGGCATTGTCGCCAGCCCCCTGGTCTATGCCACCGCGGCCCTGGGTTTTGCCTTGCTGGTCATTTTCGCCGCCTGGTTGCCCGCCCGTCGCTCTGCCCGGGTGGATCCCATGATCGCCCTGCGCGCGGAATAATCGCTTCACCCCGGCGAAAGGGGGACTAATTCGGCCATCTTCGCCGGCTGTAATGACACATTGGGATGCGCATTAGGGTTGCGCCTCCGGTCTGAGCCGCAGAGACAGCAGGAGCGTCCTTCATTCCCATAACAAAATGAAACTGAACCCCACCGTCGTTGCCCGTGGCTTGGTCAAGCACTGGAACTATTTCTCCCATCACATCATCGCGAGTCCCGGCATGGCCCATCCGATGCAGGCCTGCTTTGAGGAATCCTATGTGGTCACCGGGGCCGCCAGCACCATGGCGCTCCTCGATGATGCCCGGATGACCGCAATCTGCCGGCGCTTCAATGACCGCATGATGGAATATCAGGGCGTCCATTATCCCGACATGTTCGACATGGGCTACGGCTATAATCTTAACGAGGAGGGTGTGCCGCTTTGCTCCTGTGTCGCGGACAACGCCTCGACCGCCAATGGCATGCTGGCCGGGGTCAAACAATTCCCGCATCTGCCGGAAACCCCCAAGGTGCTCGCCAGCGTCAAACGGTTCATCGACCACTGCCTCGAACGTTATCTGACCGACAAGGGCGTGATGGGCGTCGGCATTCTCAATTTCAAGGTCAACCCCGAGGGCATGCGCGAATATTGGTGCGCCGATGCCCTCTTTGCCGTCACGCTGATCCGCTACGCCGACCTGACGGGCGAAACCAAATACTACGACGCCGCCGTGCCGATGATCGAATACATCAGCACCTTCGATTACAAAAACACCCTTTGGGGCGAATGGACCAAGAGCGCCCCGCAACAGATTCTGCTCTACACTTCCGAGGGTCTCGTCGCCGCACTGGCCAGTGCCGAGATGAAAAAACGCCTCAACGTGCCGTTGCAAAACGTCATTCAATTCACGCCTCAGGCCGGGCCCGAGGAGCGCATTCCCGCGGCGGCGCCCAATCTCGTCGAAGCCAATCTGCAAAAGGCCGCTGAGGATCTGGGCGACACCATCTGGTCGCGCCTGCAGGCCCGGTTTGCGGAGTTCTGCGATTGGTTGCACCAAAACCAATTGGCCGATGGCAGCTTCGAGCATCCCGCCAACGATCACTTTCGCTGCTACGAACCCGGCCTCGCCTGGCTGCTTCTCGAGGCGGCGCGCGGGATCGAGGGCTGCGCCTGGCTCGAATCCATCGCCGCCAAGCAACTGCGCTTCATGGCTGGCGATGGCGGCAAGCTCTACTACGGACTGCGGGCCAATGATTTTGCCTCGGGCCTCGCCCTGTGCTCCTTCGCGAC
Organism: Cephaloticoccus sp.; assembly: GCA_021734075.1. GTDB lineage: Bacteria > Verrucomicrobiota > Verrucomicrobiia > Opitutales > Opitutaceae > Cephaloticoccus. Next base: position 12,366 of record JAIPJW010000064.1, on the reverse strand, counting down.
CGCCGGCGAAATCCTCAAGGACCGCGATCCCTCCGTTTGGGAAGCGGCCATCCAGGGGGTTTTCGACCGCGGCGAGGAAATGTGGTAACATCGTTCCAGTTCGCGCACCTTAATCATGCAACTTGACGCCAATGTCGTCGCGCGGGGCCTGATCAAGCACTGGAATTATTTCTCCCACCATATCATCGCCCAGACGGATGGCATGGCTCATCCGATGCAGGCTTGTTTTGAAGAAGCCTATGTCGCCATGGGTGCCGCACACACCATGGGCCTGCTCAGTGATGCGCGCATGACCGGGATCTGCCGGCGTTTCAACCATCGCATGATGGATTTTCAAGGCGGCCACCATCCCAACATGTTCGACATGGGTTACGGCTACAAATTCAACGACCAGGGGATGGTTGACTGCTCCTGTGTCGCCGACAATGCCTCGACGGCCAATGGTATGCTGGAGGGTGTGCGCATGTTTCCCCATCTGCCGGAAAACCCCGACGTGCTCGCCAGTGTCAAACGTTACTTGGATCATTGCCTGACCAATTTTTGCTCCCCGCGGGGCGTGATGGGCGTGGGCGTGCTGCACCATATCGTCAATGAGCCAGGCCTCGAGGAATACTGGTGTCCCGCCGCACTCTTCACCTCCACGCTCATCCGTTACGCCGACCTCACGGGTGAAACCCAATACTACGATGCCGCCGTGCCGATGATCGAATACATCAGCACCTATGATTACAAAAACACCTTGTATCACGAGTGGCGCGATGGGGCACCACAACAGATCCTGATCTACACTTCCGAGGGTCTCATCGCCGCCCTCGCCAGCGCGGAAATGAAAAAACGCCTCGTGGTCCCGCCTCGACTCGACCGCGCATCCGGTCGCCCAATTGTAGCCGAAGCTGACACCCCCGCCCCGGCTCCGAATCTGGACCATCGGGAACTTGCAGCCGCACAGCGGGCGGGTGGCACCACCATCTGGTCATTGCTTGTCGCACGTCTCGGCGAATTCACCGACTGGTTTATGCAAAACCAGCTGGCCGACGGCGCCTTCGAACATCCGGCCAACGACCATTATCGCTGTTACGAACCCGGTCTCTCCTGGCTGCTCCTCAATGCCTCACAACGGGTCGAAGATTGCGCTTGGCTCGAGTCCATCGCGGCGAAGCAACTGCGCTTCATGGCTGGCGACGGCGGCAAGCTCTACTACGGATTGCGCGCCAATGATTTTGCCTCCGGGCTCGCGCTGCTATCCTTCGCGACCGCCGGGGAAATCCTCAAGGACCGTGACCCCGCCACTTGGGAGGCCGCCATCCAAGGGGTCTTCGACCGCGGCGAGGAGATGTGGTGAAATCGCCAGTTTGACACGGCCCTGCAGCCAGGAGACTTCGCAAGGCTCACCGGCGGGTTTATTTTTGTTCGTTCCATCTTCCCATTTTTGGGACGACCGAATTCCACGGCCGGACAGGTTGGAAAAACGGACGGGCGATGGATAATTTTAAACCATTATATGTAAATGGCTTACAATGGTTCTGTGCCGCTGGCACGAGCCCTGCAACAACAGGCCCATTCCATGATTTCCCTGCGCAAGATCAACCGGGTCTACCCCCTCAAGGGCGGACCGTTTTACGCCCTTCGCAACATTGATCTTTCGATCAAGGAGGGTGATTTCCTCTCCATCATGGGGCCTTCCGGCTCCGGCAAGTCCACCCTGCTGCACATCCTGGGGCTGCACGACAATGCCTGGGACGGCAGCTACGATTTCGCCGGGGCGGCCGTGCATCAGTTGGATCGCAAGCAACGCTTCGCCCTCCAAAAGCAGCATATCGGCTTCGTGTTTCAAAGTTATCATCTGATCGATGATCTCACTGTTTACGAGAACCTGGAGATTCCGCTCTCCTACCGTGATGTGCCCAAAAAGAACCGTGAGAGCATCGTGTGTGATGCCCTCGACCGTTTTAACATCGTCGGCAAACGCGACCTCTACCCCAATCAACTTTCCGGTGGTCAGCAGCAACTGGTGGGCATCGCCCGGGCCCTCGTGGCCAAGCCCCGCCTGATCCTGGCCGATGAACCCACCGGCAACCTCCACTCCGATCAAGGACGCGAGATCATGGAGTTGTTTCGCAAGCTCAATAATGAAGATGGCGTGACCATCGTGCAGGTCACCCATTCCGATGAAAACGCGGGCTACGGCTCACGCATCGTGCGTCTCGCCGATGGCCTGATAATCCCCTGAAGCCCATGTCCCTCCTGCGCTTTCCCCTCGTCTACAGCCTCTTGGTTTTGTTTGGCGTCAGCGACCTCGTCAATCCGCCCGCCACCCCCGAGTCAACCTCCGCACCGGCGTATGCCGAGGCTGATCCCTCCGCCGCCAACCCGCGGACCACCGCGACAAAAAAGGACAACCCATCATTAAAATCTTCCGCATGCCCTTCCTCCACCGCCTGTTCCTGAGCCTCGCGTGCACCGGTGCTCTCACCGTCATGGTCACGGCGACCACTGTTGATTCCGCCATTCCGTTGAGCCTGGATGAGGCCATTCGCCTCGCCTTGGAAAACAACCAGAGCGTGAAGGTCAGTGCCTATGATCCCCTGATTGGCCGGGCCGGGGTGTTGGCGGCCTACGGCAGTTTTGATCCCGCCCTGACTTTTGCCCGCAGCGAAGGCGAAACCGAGGAACCCGGCACCTATATTTCGCCCCAAACCCGACCGTTGACCCAGTCGGATAATTACAGCCTCACCCTGGACGGGCTCACCCCTTGGGGCATGACCTACAGTGTGGGCGCCACCGCCCTGAACCAACGGGGGACTTTCAATGGCTTTACCGACAGCTACAGCACCTTTGGCGGCATCAGCATCACCCAACCCCTTTTGCGTGACTTTGGTTTCGGCTCCAACCTCGCCGGTTTGCGGGTCGCCCGGGCCAACCGGGGCATCACCGAATGGCAGCATCGCCAAACCGTGATCGATACCGTCACCAATGTCATTTACGTCTTCAACAATCTGCAGCAGGCGCATGACAACCTGCGCATCGCCCGACTCTCGCGTGATCTCGCCGCCCGGCTGTTGGACGAAAATCAAAAACGCCGCCGGGTCGGCTCCATCTCGGACGCAGATGTCACCCAAGCCGAGGCCCGGGTGGCCAACCGCGAGGAGGCCATCCTGTCCGCCGAGCGCAGTGTGCGTGACATCGAGAATCAGTTGCGCCGTCTGCTGGGACGCACTGACTTTCCCACCAATGGCAACGACTTGGCCATTGTCGAACTCCCGCCCTCACCCCCCATCACCGTCAGTGCCATCGACGATTACCGCACCGCCCTGGATATTCGGCCCGATTATCAGGCCGCCCGCCTCGGGCTCAAAATCGTCAAAACCAATGATACGGTGGCGCGCAACCAACTGCTGCCCCGGGTGGATTTTGTGGGCAGTTACGGGCACGGGGGGCTAGATCCCAACTTTCGCACGGCCCGTGATCAGGTCAGGGACCGTGACGCGCGGGCCTATTCCGCCGGCTTCGTGGTGCGGGTGCCTCTCGCCTTCGCCGAAGGGCGCGGGCGGGCCCGGGCCGCCCGGTTGACCCTGCGTCAAACCGAGGCGGATCTCGTTCGTCTCGAGCAGGACATCGCCCTTGGGGTATCCGCTGCTGCCGGTCAGATTGAGACCACGCAGCATCGGGTGGAGGTTTCACGCCGCGCCCTCGAACTCGCCCACCAGGCCCTCGACGCCGAGGAAAAACGCCTCAAGGCCGGCACCAGCACCACCTTTTTTGTGCTCCAACAACAGGAGCTGCTCGCCCAGGTGGAAAACAGTTACGCCCGGGCGCTCGCCGACCAACGCCGGGCCCTGGCCACTTACGAACGGGAAACCGGGACCACGCTCGAACGTCACCAAATCACCCTGACCGATCTTCAACCATGATGACCCATCCAGCCGGCGTATTCCAATTCACCCCCGGGCCTTGAGGCGGCAGGAGCTTCACCCTCTTGTTGCGCAACCCGCTCTGTTCCGGACATGGCGTTCAATTGCGGCTGCTTCCTGACTGACGCAAGCGTGGCAAAGTGATGAAAATGCTTAATCCCTGTCCTCCTGGCGCAGCCTCGGCGATCGGAATGGACTCAATTTCGGATTTACAAGGGCGCTTCACCCTCTAACTTCCGCATCTCGCAACCTGCCCAGGTGGCGGAATTGGCAGACGCAGTAGACTCAAAATCTACCGCCGCAAGGCTTGTGGGTTCGATTCCCACCCTGGGCACCATTTTGGCTACTACACGGCAGCAAGATCTGCGGTCTGAACTGCGGCCTCGGCCATTAATAAATCCTGTTCTCCTACCGCACCTGCCCCATAGGCGCCGATCCGCACTATGCGTGCCTCGTTCCCGCCCCACGTGGCCAGGACAGAAACGAGCAGCGCCGTGCACTTGATCTCCGGATCAAATTCATGTCGGGCCCGCCGTTGCCACTGGTTTTCCTCCCGCACGACGGTCGTCCAGACCCCATCGACCTCCAATTGCACCTCATAGTGTTTGACTATCTCCGGCTGACCCGTCCCCCAGCACATGGCTTGATGGTAACTATCAGACTGGGTCAGCGTAAGGTGACGGTGAAGTCCGGAATCAAAGACCATCTCGATCCGTCGCAGGGTTATCGGAGCATCCCAACGCAACTCAATCCATGCCGGCAAGGGTGCGGCTGGGTCACTGATCCAACGATGGGTGCCGGAAACCACCCGATCCACCGGCACGCCCCGCAATTCCTGCATGGCCCGGTTTTGTCCCGAGATGATGTTCTCCGGGGGACCGGCCGGCGTTTCGCTGGAAGCCCGGATCAGTGCGGAGCGCACCAGATCGCAGTCGTCCCGCAATGCCTGACCGATGAGAAAAGCATCCTGGTTTAACAACTGCTGTTGGACTTGTTCCAGCGCCGCCGGGTTTGCCTGCAACTGGCCGGGGGTCAGGTCGAGTTTCACCGCCGTCGCCGCTGCCACCCCCACGCCCTCGCCCACCACCGCACATGTGGCCATCACCCGGGTCGAGGCAAACGCCACGTGCGTCGCCGACAAGTTCCGGCCTGCAAACATGAGGTTGTCCAGATCGCGGGCGACGCAGCAGCCCAGCGGGATGTCGTATACCCACGGCACCGGATGTTGAATGCAGGGGGGTTCGTCGGGGCGATCGACCCCTTCCGGAGGATGCAGATCAATCGGCCAACCCCCGTAGGCGATGGCATCGGGAAATGCCCGCGAGCTGAGCACATCGTTGGCCGTCAGCACCTGCCGGCCGATGAGGCGGCGACTCTCGCGTTTGCCCGGCACCGCGCCAAACCAGTCCAAGGCCCAATTTTCTGCGCCGTGATTGCCTCCATTTTTGATGTGATCCCAGATCCCCATGACGATCGCCAGCAATTCATCGCGGACCTTTTCATTATCCCGGATCGTGTCCAAATCACCGCCCCACTCGATCCACCAGAAGCCATATTCCAAACCGTAATCGATGTCGCCGGTCGCATGGGGGCGGAGGCGGAGTTCGTGCTCGGTAAATTTCCGCGCCCATGCCGGCGGAACAAAGGGCATGGGTCGGTCATGTTTTCGCGCCATGAAAAGCAGGGTGGAGCCCAGGCGCTTCTTGTCCGTCTTTTCCTGTGCAAGGGCTTCGCCAAAGCTAACCCGGTCCTCCCGTCCCTCCATATATGCCGCCCCCGCGGCCACCGCCAAACCTGAGTCCCCGGTGCAATCCACATGGACCTTGGCCTCGATCTCAAAGCGATCCTCGGTCGAAAGCCGCAGGGCTTCGACCCGGGTGATTTTTCTGCCGTCCACCTGGGCGCTGGCCACCGTGGTATTCAACATCAGGGTGAGATTCGGTTCCGCGCGGCATTTCTCGTAAAGGATGAAATCAAACATCGAGGGCGAGCGCTGGGCATTGCGCAGCGCATTTTCCAACCGGATCTCTTCGATGATGCCTGATTCCCGGGGTTCCAATTTGAGATCAGCGCACGGCCGGCACGTGTTGGCTCCCACCACGTGCATGCGGATTTCACTGCTCGCGTTGCCCCCGAGCACCGGCCGATCCTGGCAAAGAATCACCCGCACGCCATTGCGCGCCGCCGCCAAGGCACAGGCCACGCCCGACATGCCCCCACCCGCCACCAGGATATCCGTCGACAACTTGGTGGTGCGCAGATGGGTGCTCATGGTTCCCAATTGGACTATCGCCTCAGCGCGAAAAATAAAGCGGTGATTCCGTTAATCTGCGGCGACGGTTGCCCCATTTCTGATGAGCCCGGATTGAACCCGCACCGAAGTTCCGCGTCTCCCATGCGGCGTCCACCCCATCCCGCCTCCACCCGGCAGTTCCTCCCGAGATCAATCGGTCAACTTCAACTCGATGGTCCGAGCGAGAGGATCGGTCTTCATGGAAAGCAGCAACGCGCGGAGAAAGATCAAAACTCCGCCCATCTCCATGCCTTCCTCCAACGCGTTCCACAGATTGTAGGCCAGGGTGTTGAGTTCATCATTCGCCTGAAAGGGTTCGGTGTAGAGCTCCACGCCCACGGCCCCGCCGACAAAAATGCCGCCACCGATGATGAACTGGATGGCGGTAGAACGCTCCAGCCTGGCCAGAAACGGCAGATAAGCCAAACCCACCAAGGTCGCGATGATTCCGCCGGGAATGGCCCAGGAATAATCGATCAAACTGTTCAGCGTTTCATGGATACCCGCTATTTCATCGATGGATAGAAATACAAAACCCACGGCCAAACCCCGCCAGTGCCAGCGCCAGGCATCCGCGGGACCTCGCGCACTGCTGGTCTTCAACCATAACACGAAAGCGGTCAACAGGAGGGTCGACGCGGAATACCACGTGGGAAAGCTGTCCTCCTCATCCACATCAAAAATTTGCCGCACCAGCCAAGGCAGTTCAGTAAAGCGGTAATGCACGAGGTTCAGGAGCACATGCATGCCCAGCAGGACTCCGACCGTGAGCCAAAGCATCCTGACCAGACGATTTATGCTGATGGTGATCGACAACGATTCAGGTGACATGCGAGGTGAAATTACAACTGCGGTTGGACATCCACGTTTGCAGCAAGCGGTAATTTAAGCCCAAAAAAAGACGACCAAATAAATGGTCGTCTGTGTAGGTGAAGCCATCACGTGCTCCCGCTGCCGTAATCAGGCCTTAGCGTCTTGAACTTTTTGTGCTCTTTTTGCTTTTGGAGTTCTTGGCACTCTTTTGGTCCTTCCCTCCCTTGGAACTCTTGATGCTCTTGTCGTCCTTTTTACTCTTGGAACTTTTGGAAGTCTTCTCGCTCTTGCAACTCTTGCCCTTGCCCTGGGTGAGCAGTTCCTTGGCCCCGAGCAGTTGCAATGACGTGCCCTCGGCGTTCAGGGGATGATAGACTTCAATCCGGTAGCGATGCGTGCCCTTGGCGGTGGCGAAGTTAAGATGATACATCTGGCCCGTGATCGCATAGTCCGGGGGATTCGGGCTGCCGGTGCCATAAGGATACACGACCGGAGCAGAGAAGGAACCGTCGGGATAAATTTCATAGATCGTGATGATCGTGCTGTGGTCCTCGACAAAATTACCATGGCAATCGAGCCGGAATTTGATCGGCACGGTGGAGCCACCCTCCACCGTCTTGTTGAGCGAGATCGGCGGCAGCCAGGTCAGATTTTGACAAACTTGCAGCGGCGTCTCGTTCACGGTGAAAGAGGTCAAGGCCGTGGCCGTGCCCTGCCCGTTGGAAACCGTCACACTCAAGGTGTGGGTGCCGGCGGCCGAGTAGCTGGCGGATCCAGTGCCTGTAATGTCGGCTGTGTTGAGTCCCGACACCGAGGGACTGACGGTCCCGCCGTCCAAGGTCACGGTGACAGAGTTGATCACACCACTCGTGGTGTTGCCGGTGAAAGAGTAATTCACCACGGTGGCCGGATCCCCTTCCGTGCGTTCAAAGACCGCGCCACCGGCAGGTGAGGGAATTGAAACCGTCGGGATAACTGGAGATGGCTCCATGCTTCTGACCTTGATCGGAACGGCCACTGGGGTCGCAACGCCAAACGCATTGGCTGCGTTGAATTCCAGGACATAATCCCCCTGAGTAAGGACCAGACTGGTGCTGCCTGTGGCCGTCGTCGCCGTGCCGACTCCGCTTAAATTTAGCGCGAGGGGTAATCCGTCCAAACTGACCCCCGTGGACGTGATATTGCCGTAGGCGCTGACTGCGGTGTAGCTCACGGATACTGACGCACCGGGAGTATTGTTCACGTAGTTGAAAGTGGCCCCTGCAGTCGGCGTCGCCACCGTGATTGTCGGCGGGGGTGCATTTACCACCACGCTGATGTCGGTCTGGGCTTCGCTGGTGCCGTTGAGGTTGGTGGCGTTGACCTTGACCACATAAGTGCCCGGATCGGTCAGGTCCGCTGAACCAACAAAACTGGCATTCAATGTGCCCTCCCCCGTCAAAATGCCATTTACCGGCAAATTGTTGATCGTGGCCGTCATGCCCGTGATTGGCTGGCCATTGTTGCCCACCGAGCCGTCAAAAACCACCGGCACCGTAACCGGGATGCCGGTAACCGGGAAATAGGTGTAGACGGTGCCGGCCATAGGCTGTTGGAGGACTACGGACGGAGTAGACGTGTCGGTTGATCCGGCCGGTGCCACCCGTGCATTTACGATGGCGCCCAGATTCTCCCCCACATTCGCTGACACGGGCCACCCACTCGCCAAGATATTATAAGCGTAGTTCCCAGCAAAAGCGCCCAGCCCAACCGCGACCCTAACGTTAACGGTTATGCTTTGATTGGGTTGGGTGAAGGTCAATGTGCTCGGGCTGATAATCAAAAAGCTGAGCGCATCATTGTCGCTGACGGTCGGCTCCTTGGAAAGAATGCTCGGGACCAAATTGATTGTGACCGGGACGTTTTCGGTCAGCGTAGACGGTCCCTTGATCGTCAGATCGTAATTTTTATCCAAGGGCTGATTTCCCTGAATCGTTTTCGGCGTCGGGTTGTAGGTGATGATACCCGTCGGTGCCGGTGCCGCGAATGCGCTGAGACTGAAAACGAATCCAAATGCGGCAAAAAGTAATGATCGGGCTTTAGTAAAATTCATGTGAATGCGGGGTATTGCTTATGCTCTCACCTGTGTCCTAATTGCAATAAACAGTAGGTCCAAATGAGCTTTGTCAATCTTTCTTAGGTAATAACCCCTAGTTACGGCCAGTGTTTCTACTTAGCGCTTCACGTGCACCGTCTTAGGTGTTTTTCAGAAAAATTGAGAACCCATCCACCCATGCCGGCAACGCTCAAGTCAGGCCTTTTGTCAGCTGGTGGTGCGCGAAACGTGTCGCCTGAAGTCTATGGCCCGGGTTAAGGCAAATTGCGATGCATACCTCCTACCAGCATAGCCAGTGCGTCCGCGGAATGACCAACCGGATTGTCTCAAGGCATAGGCATCATACTATCTGCCAATTGCCAAAAAAGCAAAGCAGTGAGGTCAGCAGTCTTCAAATGTGATTATTCAGTTTATTTGATTTGCTCCCTAGGGTATATCCTTCATATCCTATCGACAATCGGATGAGTTTCATCCCGGTTAACCCTATTAAACTGTCTTGGCGGAAAAAAACTCGCACCCGAATGAGTCCCTTTTGCCCAATAAAAGGCAGTATGAACCCGTCCCCTAGCCGCGGTCGATCGGGTTTCAATGTTCTGCGACTCTGTTTTGGGTTTTGGCTCCTTGGTCTGATTTCCTCCGCTGTTGCCCAAACGACAGTTTACTGGGATACAAATGGCAGCACGACTGGTGCTTCAGGAGGGACTACCGCAGCCGGAACATGGGACCAGAGCAGCACTTCAAATTGGACCACTACTGCTGCCGGCACCGCCGCGACCGGCACGTGGGCGACGAAAGTTACCAGCACCTCGGGTGGCAGGGCCCGTTTCTCGGCCGGCAGCAATGCGACGGGGAGCTACACCATCACGGTGAGTGGCAACGTCGGCAATACGGGAACAGACTATGTTGCCGGTCTCTATTTTGACGAGGGCACAATCACCTTGGGCGGCACCGGGACGATCTATCTGCGCACCTCCGGCATTACCAACAGCACGAGCAATCTCCAGACCATCAACGCAAACCTCAATCTGACCGGCAATCAGACATGGGCGGTGGGCACTGCGGGACTGAATGTCGGGGGAGATGTCAGCCTCGGAACCGCCAATCGCACCCTGACGATCACCGGTGGTGAGGCCCTGATCTCTGGAAATATTTCCCAGGATACCGGATCCAGAAACCTGACCAAGGCCGGCACCGGCACCCTCACGCTCTCGGGCAACAATGCACACGGCGGCACCACCTTGAGCGCCGGCATCCTCAACATCAACAGCGCCACCGCCCTGGGCACCGGCACCTTTACCATCGGCGCCAACACGACATTCAACAATACGAGCGGCAGCACCGTTACCAACACGAACAACAATGCCCAAACCTGGAATGGCAATTTCACCTTTACGGGCGCAAACGATCTGAATCTGGGCACCGGAGCCGTGAACATGGGTTCGGCCAATCGCACCATCACCGTAAATGGCAGCAACCTGACCCTCGGAGGCGTCATCAACGAATCCAGTGGCAGCCGTCGCTTGACCAAGGCGGGGATCGGCACTCTGACCCTGACGGGGGCGAACACCTACGCCGGAGGCACCACCATTTCAGGGGGCACCCTTTCCGTCAACACCCTGGCCAATGGCGGCAGCGCGAGCAGCATTGGCAACTCCACCAACTCAGCCAACCGTTTGATCATTGACGGTGGAACCTTGCAATACACCGGAAGTGCAACCACGACCAATCGCCAGTTCACGTTGGGCACTGGCGGCGGCACGCTAGACGCCTCGGGCAGCGGCACGCTCAAGTTCACCGACACATCCGCCGTGACCCTGAGCGGCAGCAACACCGCACGCACGCTCACCCTGACCGGAACCAACACCAGTTATTACAACGACGGCAACACCCTGGCCGGTATCCTTGCCGATAATGGCACCGGGGCGACTTCCCTGACCAAGGAAGGCACCGGCACCTGGCAACTGACCGGGGCGAACACCTTCACCGGGGCGACCACGATCAACAACGGCACCTTGCAGCTGGGCGCCAGCAACGTGTTGTCCGATTCGACCAACATCACCATTGCCGCCCCGGGCACGCTGCAACTCAACAGCACCACCGAAACGGTCGGTTCATTATCCGGTGCCGGCACCCTTCATCTCCAAGGGGGCTCGTTCACCACCAATACTACAGCCGACACCGCCTTCACCGGCACGATCAGTGACACTTACGGCAGTTTCCACAAGGACGGCACCGGCGACCTCACCTTGAGTGGCAACAACACCTACAGCGGTCTTACCTATATTGATGGCGGCACCCTGATCGCAGCCAGCAACACCGCCCTGGGCACATCCACTTCAGGCAACATCATTGCCAGTGGAGCCACTCTGGGCATGCAGGGCGGCATCACCCTGACCGAGGGCAGTTTCTCACTCCAAGGCACCGGTGATGGTGGCGTCGGCGCAATTAACAATATTTCCGGCACCAATACGCTCAATGCGACACTCAATCTTGCCGGAGACACCACTATCGGATCCACCTCCGGGACGCTCAACATTGGCGGGCTTTCCCTGGGCTCAAATCTCACCACCATCGGGGCAGGCAACATTGCCTCCAGTGGGCAGATCTACGGTGGCGGCAGTCTGACAAAAAATGGCACCGGAACCCTCACCCTGTCCGGTTCCTCGGGAAATTCGTTCACCGGCGGCGCCTATATAAATGATGGCACCGTGGTCTTGAGCAAGACCGCGGGCACCAGTGCACTCGGTCAGGGTATCATCAACATTGGTGACGGTGCGGGTTTGGCGGCTTCCGCAATCGTGCAGCTCAACGCCAATGATCAGATAGCCGATTACGCCGGTTTGACGACCATCGCCAGCGATGGCCGGCTCGATCTCAATAATTTCAATGAATCGCTCGACCAGATCGCAGGCTCTGGCCAGGTCACCTTGGGATCCGGGGCACTCTCATTGGGTGTCAACAGCGGGTCCTCGACATTTGGCGGTGTGATCTCTGGCACCGGCAGTGTGACCAAGGCGGGTTCCGGCACGATTACGCTGTCGGGGGCGAACACCTACAGCGGGACAACGACCGTCAACGGCGGCGTGCTGCAACTGGGGGCCAACAACAGCCTGTCGGATAACACGGCGGTCACCGTCAACAGTGGCACCTTTGACGTGAATGACTACACCGACACGGTGGGATCAATTGCGGGGGCCGGAGCGATCACGCTCGGGTCGGGCACGCTCACCGCGGGCGGGGACAACACCAGCACC
>JAIPJW010000063.1 GCA_021734075.1 Cephaloticoccus sp. | reverse complement strand
CCTTCAGTCCGCGCTCGAGGTAGGCCAAGGTCGTGCCACCGGGGGCAGCACCGATTTCCAACAGCACTTCGCCAGCGCGGATCGGAGCCCTCGACCACATCAGACCTTCCACTGCCTTCCCGTAGGCGCGCGATGGTGCGGCATCGGGCACGACGTAGTCGAAAATGCCACTCGGGGTGATATGCCGACTGTGTGGGTGCACATGCCAGCCCATCAGGGTTGGCTCCCCTTCCGGCACGATCACATCGACCACCAATTGTCCGCGCCGGGGCGGACCGGCTGTCTGTGTATTCCGCAGGTTCATCCATTCCTCCGCAACCAACCCTCCGGGAACACGGGGCCCGACAAAGACCACCGCCGGATCAAGGCGATCGATGAACTGCCGCACGTCTTCGGGCGACTTGGCCGGACCGGCCGAGCAGCCCCACGCCCGGGCAAACATGGCCCGCAGGTCGACGTCGGGTCGGATCTCGACCGATGGGGCTTTGAACGTGACCAGACCCGGGCGTTGAAACGCCGGATGATAAGTCGGTCGCAACTGTTTCAGCTCTGCTTTGAGGCGCGCCTCCGCTCCTGGTTGACACAAGGCGAATGCGAATTGGCTCAATGGCCAGCTGGGGGGCATGATAGAGGGATTCCTGCTTAATTGCCCGGTGCGCAAGCGAGGCGCAATCTTGGTGATGATAAATCGGACGAAGGGGAAAGGGCTCGGAATGGAGAACAGGGAGACTGAGGCGGGGCGGGGCCGCTGGGACCTGACGAAGGGCGGAAGCTCGAAGTGTAACCGCTCTTGGCGGCTCCACAGGCGATCAGGGATGGTGCCGTCGAAGACGGTGGCTCGAAGAGCCGACTGAACCGGGTGCCCATCGTCGCCCCGTTCGACATACTCAGGGCTATGGCGGACAGGCCCCTGGGCAGGTGAAGGAGCAAACCTGACCGCTGATGGCTTAAAGCTTTCCGCTCACCGCTTATCGCGCACAAACTTACTCACCATATCCAGCGATGGGTCATAGGCCGTGGTTTCGACTTCGAACAGGCCGAGCAGGGTGTGGAAGATGTTGTCGTGCGAGTAGGGTTCGCCCGATTTCGCGCGGATCCGTTCGAGGTCGAGGGGGAATTTTGAACCGAACCAAAACACCGCCGGGACGTGTTTTTGCTCCATCGGGGCCAGGGCATAGGGATAGCCATGCAGATACATGTTGTTCTCCCCAAGGGATTCGCCGTGGTCGCTGAAATACATCATGGCCGTCTCAAACTTGTCGTCGTTGCGTTTGAGCAGGGCGATCACCTTGGACAGGAAATAATCGGTGTAGAGGATGGCGTTGTCGTAGGCGTTGTTGATTTCCTCCGCGCTGCATTGCTCGAGTCGGTTGGACTTGCAGACGGGCGTGAATACCTCGAAGGCCTTCGGGTAACGCTTGTAGTAGGCGGGGCCGTGGTTGCCCATGGAATGCAACACGATCATCACATCGCCGGTCTGTTGGTCGATGTAGTCCTGCAGGTCGACCAGCATGCCCTCATCGCGGCATTCGTCATCGCAGATGGGATTGCGGTCGGGATTTTTGAAATCCTCATAGGTCAGGCGCACCGCGACGCCCTTGGAGTCGGAATTGTTGTCGCGCCACAGCACGGAAACCCCGACGCGGGCCAGGATATCCAGGATGTTCTCGGTGTTGCGCGCTACGTTGCCGTCGAATTCCTCACGGCCCAGATGGGAAAACATCGCCGGCACCGAAATGGCGGTCGAGGTGCCGGCGGCCATGACATTGGAAAAGTTAACGATGGTCTCGCGCTTGAGCAACGGGTTGGTTTCGCGCGCGTAGCCATTGAGCGAGAAATGGTCGGCGCGGGCGGTTTCGCCCACCACCAGGATAACGAGCCGGCGCTCGTTTTGGTGCGGACGGACCCGGGCATCCATGGCATAGGGGCGAACGGGACCCTCCGGCTTCGCATAGTGTTTGGCGACCAGCTTGCCCACCGCATAGATGTAACCGGCCGGATTGACGTAGGCGCGCACGGGTTTGTGCTCGCGAAAGAACGAGGCAAAGGTGGAGGCCGAGCTGAACAGGGCACCGGCGATCAGTGCGAGGGAGCACGCGATCAAGATGGCCTTGCCGAGCAGGGTCTTGAGGATACCGCGGTAGGTCACCTTGAGCCGCCACACAATCACCCCAGGCAGGATGCCCAGGAACAGCACGTAGAGGCCCAGCTGCACGCTCAGCAGATCCAGGGATTCGGCCACGTTGGTCTCCACGACATTTTGCAACATGTCGACATCGACCACGACGCCGTAGGTGTTGACGAAGTAGCAGACCAGCGAGGACAGAAAGAAAAGCAGCACCGCGAGCGGCTTGGTGGTGAATTTCGAACTGACCAGGGCCAGGAGGAAAACCATCAGCGCGACCACAACCACAAAGATGGAGGCGTGAAAGAGCAGGTAGTGGAGACCGGGCGGATAGATGGCCAACACCTTGCTAAAAAACACCGCGTTGTAGGCCAGCGCCATGAAGAGGGAAATGACCACCAGCAACGTGGTTTCCTTGATGCGATATGGTTCACCCCCACCCAGCAAACGGCGGATGATATGCCCGATTTTACCGAACAGGCCCGCAGGTGCGGCCACCGGTTCCGGGGTGGATTGAGCGGAGGTTTCGGGGCCGTTCATGATTTGGTGTTCAGACTAACCCCTGCATGGGGAGTGGCAAAATGGTGCGACATTGGCGGCGAATGAAGCATCAGTGCCCGCCGTCGGCAAGTCTGAGGGTGCAATACCAGTTCGGTTGCACCCACCGAGGAGACTGCGGCCCGCCAGTAGCCATTCCTGCGAATAATCACGACCTCTCTGAGCTAATCCAACGAAAGCCTGATGCCCTTCAAAGTAGCGTGCTCTGGTCGGCGGGTGTCAGGCACCCTCCATAATTTTTCGACTGCTTTGCGGTTATGTTGATCTGTAAGCAAGAAAAAGCCCGCAAGGATATCCTCGCGGGCTTGAACTGAACTTTAATTTTACCAGGACGTGAGTTTAATATGACCGGAACTCTACTTTAATTTGAGGAACTGGACTTTAATCCCAGGGACTCGACTTTAATTTGAGCAGTCAAAATCTCAGCGGTATTCTTCTCCCGTGGTTGCGTTGATGATCTTGTAGTTCTCGACGTGGTAGTTGAGGTCGGCGCGGAAGGCCAGTTTCACCCCGTAGAGGGACTCCATGCGCACGAGCAGGTCGGCGTCCTCGCTGCGGAGGCGCTCGAGGATGCTGGGGTGCACGAGCACGCGGAGTGAGTAATCGCCCTTGCCGTTCTTGGCGGTGAGGCGGCGGATAACCGACGAGAGTTTGCGCTGGAGCTCGACCGACATGGTGGTGGCGCTCTTGACGATACCCCGGCCGCGGCAATACGGGCAGTCGGTGTATAGGTTGCTCGAGAGCGACTCCTGCTGGCGCTGGCGGGTCATCTGCATGATGCCGAGCGTGGAGATGGGCAGGATGTGGTTCTTGGCTTTGTCCTGTGCCATTTCCTCGACCATCTTGTCGTAGATGGCGTTGCGGTGGCGCCGCTCCTTCATGTCGATGAAGTCGATGATGATCAGGCCGCCGAGGTTGCGGAGGCGGATCTGACGGGCGACCTCTACGGCGGACTCGAGGTTGACGGCGTAGATGGTGTTTTTCTCGTCGCCGCCGCGGTTCTTGTGGGAACCGGTGTTGACGTCGACCGAGATGAGCGCCTCGGTCTCGTCGATGATGATCTCGCCGCCGGAGGGCAGGGAGACGCGCCGCTGGAAGGTCTGCTCGATCTGGCGCTCGATGTTGAAGCGCTCGAAGATCGGGATGTTGTCGTCGTAATAGGCGATCTTGGAGGCGGAGCGCTTGGAGATGAGGCTGACGAGGGCCTGGGTGCGGGTGTGGCCTTCCTTGTCGTCGATGAGAACGCGGTCGACCTCCTCGGTGAGGAAATCACGCACGGTGCGCTCGACGAGATCGGGCTCCTGATAGAGACAAGCCGGGGCGCGCTGGGTCTGCATCTTCTCGGTGATCTCCTCCCATTTCTTGAGGAGGATATGCAGGTCGCGGATGAAGTAGCGGGTCTTCTTGCCCTCGCCGGCGGTGCGCACAATGACGCCCATGCCCTCGGGAATGGTGAGCTCGTTGAGCATCTGCTTGAGGCGTTTGCGTTCGGCGGGATCCTCGATCTTGCGCGAGATGCCGCAGCCATCGCTGAAGGGCATCAGGATGAGATAGCGACCGGGGAAGGAGAGATTGGTGGTGGTGCGCGGACCCTTGGTGCCGATGGGGCCCTTGGTCACCTGGATGACGATCTCGGAGCCGGGGGGATAGAGCTTGGGGATGTCCTTGACCGTGGGATCGGCGCGGCGGGAGTTGTCGCCCTTGCGCTTGTTGACGCGGACGACCTCGACGGAGGAGTCGGTGGCGGCCGGCAGCATGTCCCAGTAGTGCAGGAACGCGTTCTTGGTGTAGCCGATGTCGACGAAGGCGGCCTTGAGGCCGGGGTCGAGGTTCTTGATGCGGCCCTTGTAGATGCCGCCGACCATGCGGTTGTCGGAATCGCGCTCGATCTCGAATTTTTCCAAGCGGCCGTCAACGAGCAGCGCGACGCGCTTCTCGAGGGGTTCGGCATTGATGATGAGTTCGCGGTAGGATTCCTTTTCCTTCTGGAAGACGGAGAGAATTTTCTGGAGCAACGGGCGTTGCTTGGATCTTTCTGCGGCGCTGGCCTTCAGGTCGTCGGGATTGGCGACGGAGACTTCGGCGACGGGCGGTGGATTGGCCAATTCCTCGTCATAGTTGTGGGCGGGATCCTGGGGGGCCCCGGTGTTGGATGGTGAGTGATCGCTCATGTTGCGTTACGTGGGTGTGTTTTTTGGGGCCCCAGGGCGCGGCGGTTGCGGCGCAGGAAATTCCGGCAGAGCGGTCAATATCGGGACAAAGCTTCATGTTTAGGTGAAGTCCTTGCGGAATCGATAGACGCTCTGGACCAGTCCTTGCAGCAAGCAGCAACTGAGCACAAAGGAGCCACCGTAGCTAATGAAGGGAAGTGGTATGCCCGTGATGGGCACGAGTCCGATGGTCATGGCAATGTTCACAAACACGTGAACCGTGAAAAGCACGGTGACACCGACGGCAATGAGACTGCCGAGCCGATCCCGGGCGAGGCCCGCGATACGAATGCCATTAAACAAAACCAGACCAAACAGGCTGAGAACCGTGAGGTTTCCCAATAAACCTTTCTCCTCGGCGATAACCGAGAAAATGAAATCGTTGTGCGCGACCGAGCGGGGCAGGTAACCGAGTTGGGCCTGGGTGCCCTCGGTCCAGCCCTTGCCGGTGACGCCGCCACTGCCGACGGAAATGAGCGACTGGCGCTGGTTCCAACCGATCCCCATCGGGTCGATTTTGTCGGGGGCAACGAATGAAATGATGCGATTGCGCTGATAATCGTGCAGCGGCACCCACGAATGGGACTCGAATATGCCCTTGTCGTGCACGTAGGAGTGGTTGTTCGACTCCATGAAATCGGCATAACGCCACGTATCCCACGCCACGATGCTGATGATCAGCAGGAAGGCGGCGAGCGCACCCGCGAAGAAGCGGGACGAGAGCTTGGATACGAAAAGCATGGAAAAGACCATCGGGGGCAGCACTATGGCCGACTTGAGGTCAGGCTGAAGCAGGATAAGAACCAATGGCAAACCTACCGCAAGTGCCAATTTGCCCAGCACTTCCAGTGATTGGGTGACGGTGCCGATTTTGGAGCGCACCAGGAGACTGGCGGTGATCAATAATACCGCAACTTTGGCTGTTTCAGAAGGTTGGAAGCCGAAAAAGCCGAAATCGAGCCAGCGTTGGGCCCCGTAGCGCTCACTGCCGATCCCCGGAATCAGCACCAAAACGAGGGGGAACATGGCCAAGGCGTAAAACCAATGGGCCACACTGAGCCAGAAACGGTAATCGATCAGCGAGACTGCCAGATACAGGGTGGCTCCCAGGGCCAGCCACACGAGTTGGGTGATCCAATTGGTCCCTCCCACCGAGAGCTGGGCGCTATAGATGAAAAAGACCCCAAACAAGCTTAACCCGAATATACCCAATGGGTTAGCCAAATCCCAACGTCCGCGCGTATTGGTTTTGAAGATGGAAAGGGTATCGAGGGGCGAGGAGAGCTTCACGGCGGTTGCGCCTCAAACAGATGCAGATGGACCTGCGTTTGGCAATGACTCGGGTGCGTCCAGGCTGATTTCGACCGGGGCCGTTTGGGTCTCGGCACTGGCCAGACCCAAGGCACTCCAAAAGACGACCGCCCCCATCGGGCCCTCCAGAACCACGCCAAAACAGGCACTGATGAGGATAACCCAGGCGGCGCACCAGGTGCCCAGAGAGGGGTCGTGGGTGTGGGCCGCGCGGTAAATGCGCCGGGTGATCAGGCTGGTGATCAAAAGCAGGGGGAGCAACCCGGCCAGACCGGCGCGACCCAAAAGGGTCAGCATCACATTGTGCGGGCTGCGGGTGTCGAACTCCTCGCCCTGCTCGGGATAGTATTCGGAGACGAACCGGCTGGCCAGATCCGCGCCGAAACCGAGACCGAACCAAGGGTTAGCGTCCATGGTTTCTTTGACGACGGCATGCCACCAGACCATGCGAAAGCGATTGTTGTCACCTTTGTAGTAGGTGTCTTCACCGGAATAATGTCTTTCGCCGGCCACATCGACGATGGATACCACGCGTTCATACACTCCGTGGAGGGGAGTTTGACGCCAAGAGGTATTGGTCAGATAGGCAAAGAATAGGATGCCAACGACGGCGACCACGCCGGCGATGGACTGGGTGGCGGCGAAGCGCCAACGCCGCCCCCACAGGAGCAATACCATGGCGGAACCCACTGCGACCAGCGAAGCCCGATTATTGGTCGTAAGGCCCACCGCGGTCATGATCAGACTGGCACCCACGGCCAAGGGTAGGTTGCGCTTTTCCAACCGGTGAAAAACCAGAATGGCCCCGGCGACCAGCATTGTGCCCACGAGGTCGCCCTTGAAATAGATCACGGGGTTTCCTCGCACGGTGAGCGTATCCAAGAAGAAGCCGGGGAAATATTCCACCAGTGGATGCAACACCATCATGCCGCAAAACCCGGCGATAAGACAACGATGCAACCACTGGCGATTACGTCCACCTTGGGCGATACTTTGGGCGATGAAGAAGAACGCAGCGTAATAGACGGTGGCGAAGTCCCGTAGGGCGAGGAATCCGAACGTCTGCAGATCGAAAGCCAACCTCACCCCGCAGATGCACATCCAGCCCAGGATGGCCACATTGAGGATTTCACGCCTGACGGGCAGCATGCGACTAAACGCGCTCTTCACCAGCAAGGTGACCCCGGCCACCAGCAAGACAAACTCGGCGGGCAGCAGGGGGAACCGGTTTAACAAGGAGATTTGGGCAAAGCCACGGTTGCCGGCGATATAACCGAACAAGGTCAAGCCCAGCAAAATGACGTCAATGGGCAGGCGGAAGAGCCGGCTCAGGGCCAGCATGGTCAGCCCACCCGCGATCAACATCGGCCAGAAATAGTCCTGTTGAGCCAAACCAGCGCCAAACCAGAAGGCAAGCGCCGAGGCGCCAATCATGACCAGTCGGGTGCGCCATAGAGGTGAAACAATCATGCGGGGATCAACCCAAGTCATGACAATGCCCGGCGGCAAAACGAGCCAGAAACATATGGCGGCGGGCTTGCCCCGCAAGCCCGGTCCGCTTGCATGTCATCATGCCCCTGGTTTCGGTCATAGTGCTCGTTCATCGCAACACGCCTTTCGTGCAGGTGGCCGTCGACAGCGTGCTCAGGCAGACCCTCAGTGATTGGGAGCTGTTGTTCGTGGATAATGGCAGCGGGATGAAGCCGGAGGATCTGGGCCCGGTGGGTCGTGACCCGCGGTTGCGTTGGATTGCCCTGCCGGGAAATCTGGGCATCCCTCTCGGCATGAACGCGGGTTTGGCGGCGGCCCGGGGCGAATATGTGGCGGTGCTTGATTCTGATGATGTCGCCTTGCCCCGCCGCTTTGCCGTGCAAACGGAGTTTCTCGACACCCATCCGGAAATTGCCTTGGTCTTCAGTGCGGCTGAGACGATCAATCCCGCCGGTGAAGTGACGGGCAGTTGGTTCACGTTATTGAGCGGGCGTGATCACCGCATCTTCAGCCAATACGACATGCCTGCCGGCACCCCGACCTTCATGGCGCGGCGTGAAGTGGTGCAGAGCAATCCCTATCGGGAGTGCTTTGGGGTCGCCAGCGACTATGATCAATTCACCCGGATAACGGACCACCATGGTTCCTGTGCGCTGGCCGAGGTGCTGACCCAGTATCGCCTGCATCCTGTCCAGGTCACCGTGCAGCAGCGGCCTTCGCAGGTGCTCAATGCCTGTATTGTGCGGCTCATCACCGCGCGGCGACGCGCGGGTAAACCCGAAAAGTTGGCCGAGCTGTTGGCCGAGGTGAATGGTTGGATCGAAGTGCCGCCCGATTACGCCACCCTCTACGAGTTTTTCGCGGCGCGTAGTTTTGAGGATAATTTCAATCTGCTGGCCGTATATTTTGCACGCAAGACGCTCGCCTTTTCCCGGAGTCCAGCCCGGATTTTCGCCGCGGGTCGAACCCTCCTTGCCGCCATGTGCCGCGAACCCGGCCAAATTATCCGACTGGGCCGAATGTTCTTCACCGGTCCACTGCGGACGTTTGATTTGCGTCCGGCATGAAGAGGTAATGCCGCGTCAGGGGCCGGGCCAGCATCCAGGCGATCACGGGCGTGAGTAGCAGCCATTGCTGGAACCACATCCGCCCCAGCAAGGCCGAGCCGGTGCAACCGGCGATCATCACGGCAATGAAACTGAGATCCAAGGGGGCACAGGCCTTTTCACGGTGACCGGCGAGGAGCAAGGTGTGATAAAACAAGGCGGTGTTGGTGGCGATGCCGAAGCAACCCACGGGAAATATCCATTCGAGGGCGTCGGCATAGGTGGGATTGATCAGGGGCCCCACCAACCAGGGCGCGATGTAATCCAGCAGCAACAGACCCAACAGGGCGAGGACCCCGAAGCCGGCGACAACGTGATCCCACGAGCGGGCGTATACCTTGGGGGCAAGCCCTTGCTGATCGGCCTGCGCGAACAGGGAGGGTCGGAAAAATTGCAGAAACGTCGCGCTGAGCACGGTGGGCACAATGATCGCCGCGTTGCCCGCCAAGGTAAAATAACCCGCTTCCACCGCCCCAAAATTTGCGGCGACGAGCCAGCGGTTTGCGCCGTTCAGGACCCAACCTGCCACCGCCAAGGTGATAAAGAGCGGGCCGGTATAGACGGCGGTAAGCTGTCGATCCCGGGGGGCGGCCGCGGGTGGACCGGACCAATAGCGCTGCAGCGCCCAAGCCCCCGCGGCGGCGGCAACCAGAGCATGACCAACAAAGCCCAGCCAAAGCCCCGCCCACCAGCCCCCGGCCAAAAAATACACCAATGGGGGCAGAAAGGTGCGCGACAAAGACGCACCCATGGCAACGCCGCAGTCGCGCCAGTTTTCGCGCACCGCTTGCAAGGCATTTTGGGCCATTGCGACCAGGGAAAGGAGTGATGAAGCCGCGAAAATACCCAGCGCAGCCAAAGGGCGGTCAATGGCGAAACCGGCCGCCACTGCAATCGCCGCCAGCCAGGGCAATTTTCGCGCCCAAGCCCACATGACCTCGGCCAGCAGGGCCCGTCGGTTGGTGGCACTGTCCCAATGGCGGGCCACGTATTTGACCAAACCCGCGTGCACGATCCACATGCCGGTGGTCGTGAAAGTCAGCCAGACGCCGAAAAGTCCCAGATCGGAGGGATTCACCCAGGCAGAAGTCACCTTGACGCCCGCAATGCCACAGGCCACCCCGAAGCCTTGCGCCAGCAGGATAGGCAACAGCCGTTGTTTGAATGCGGTTTTGGTCAGGACCATTTGAATTCAGAGAGGGGGCAGGGCGGCGGCCAGCGTCGCAGCATCAATCCCGGTGAGACAATAGGTTTCGGACTGCGTGCACTGCCAGCCACAACCATAACAGGGCAGCGGGTTCGAGATGATCTGTTGGCGCTCCGAGCGTCGCCAAGGGTAACACAAACCATGCGTGCCTCCTCCCACCACGGTGATGACGCGTTTGTCCAACGCGGTGGCAATATGTGCCGGCCCGGTTTCGGCCGCCAACACGGCTCCCGCCTCAGCAATAAGCTGCACCAGTTCCGGAATGCCGGCGGGCAGAACAACCCGCGCCGGACCTTGCCCCGCGGCGGTGATCGTCGCCGCCAGATTCTGCAGGGCAGCGCTTTGCTCCCGCTGTCCGCACAAGGTAATCGGAGCGCGACTGCGCCGCCGCCAGTGGCCCAGCGCGGCGAGCAACAGTGATGCCGGAATGCACCGGATGGTTTCGCTGGCCAGGGGGCAAACGAGCAGATCCATCCCCTCGCTGGTTGGCACATGGTCGAACCGGGGCAAAACTTCGCCAGGAGTGACGCGGCGCTGCAGCGTGGCGGCCAGCAGTTGGCGATGGGCCTCCAACTCAAAACACGAATCGGGCGGGAAAGTTTGCGGGTAAGTGCGGCGGTCCAGTTGAAGAACCTGTTTGGAGTCCAGCCACGAAACTGCCACTTCCTTGTAAAGATTGCGGTTGTGACTGAGACAGATCGTTTGCTCCGCTTGGACCGGGCCAAATTGCGGCCGCGCCCGCCGCCACAGGGGCAGGATATTGCGCAAAACCCCGGGTGCTGCGGTGGGCAGAACAATCCGGGGAATGGCGGGAAACTCGATCGCCAGAAGGGGGGCCGCCGCGTCGGTCAACACCAGCAGGGATTCTGCATCAGTCCGGTTTTGCAGCAGCAGGCGGATGGCGGACAGGGTGAGGACCGCATCACCGAGACGGTCGAGTTGGAAAATGGCGGTGCGGTAGCGCGTGGTCCGCGGACCGCGTGGGGGACCACTCAACCATGAGCCGAGCCGGTTGCGCAGGACGGGAGGCAACTGGGAGCGCTCTGGCTCGAGCAGGGGCGACGAGAACATTTTGCGATGGGAGCAGGGAAATTCAGTTTCGGCAGTAAATTTGTCCGGTGGGATAAGGGCACGCGCCGCTTGCCGATTGCCGCAAAGTATGGCGCAATCGCCGACACCACCGTGCGCGTCGCCCTCGATACCAATCCACTATACACCACCCGGGCCGGTGTGGCCCGTTATGTGAGGGGATTGTTGGAGGGTTTGGACACGCTGACCCTGCGTGATGACCGGGTGGAACCCTGGGCCTGGCCCGTGGAGAATTTCAACTACACCCAACCCTTGCGCATGCTTAAGACAGCCTGGCGTGAACTAGCTTGGGCGAAGTGGTCGGGCTCTTTGCGCCTTAGGCAGGATCGGTATGATTTGTTGCATTCCACGGCGCTCCCCTTGGTGGAGTATCCGGTTTGCCGTCATGTGGTGACTTTGCACGATCTGGGATTGTTGCGACATCCGCAGCGTTACCGCCGGTGGCAGCTTCGCAATGGACTCAGGCGGCTGCAGCAGGTGACGCAGGCTGATCACGTCATTGCGGTCAGCCAATTCACGGCAGATGAAGCCATGGCGCTGCTGGAGATCCCGGCGAAACGCATCACGGTAGTGCACCATGGGGTGACACTGGCGAAAACTGAAATCGTTCCGGTGAATTTGCCGACTGAATTCTACCTGTTCGTGGGTTCTTTGGAGCCGGGGAAAAATCTGGCGTTGCTGCGCCAAGTCTGGCTCGAGGCACGGCAAAACGGGAATCAACTGCCTCCGCTGGTCATCGTCGGTGCCCGTTGGGCGGGGGTGAAGACCGAAGGGGAAGCACCGGCCAACTGGATTTTTCTGGGCCATCAAGCGGACGAAGTTCTGCTCGCCCTCTACCGGCGGGCCCAAGCGTTGCTGTTCCCAAGCATTTACGAGGGATTCGGGCTGCCGATATTGGAAGCGATGGCGGCGGGTTGTCCGGTAATTTGCGGTCGGGTGGCGAGCCTGCCCGAGGTGGGGGCTGATGCCGTGCTCTATGCCGAACTTACCGCGGAGAATTTTGCCCAAGCGATGCAGCTCCTGCGCGCTGACGATGCCTTGGGCGCGCAGCTGCGCGTGGCCGGGCTGTGCCGGTCCACGGATTTTTCCTGGACCCAATGCGCGCGGGAAACGGTGGCAGTCTGGCGGCAGACTTCAGGTGTTTAGCCAAGCGGTCAGCCGCGGCCACACGTCAGTGACCGTGATGTTCAGCAGGCAATGCGGGGCGGGGTAACGGCAGTAATCACTGCAGGGTTTGTAGGCGCAAGGGGCACCATCAATCCAGGCTGCCCGAGAATGCACCGGGGCGAAATTTTCGGGGAGTTGCGAACCAAAGAGGGTGAAGGTCGGCACGCCCAACAGGGCCGCGACATGGCCCGGTCCGGAATCATTGCCGACAAACCGGTCGGCGGTGGCGAGCAGGTCGACGAGGGCCGTCAGGTCCCCGTGATGCTCATCGATGACCGAGACGGTCCAACCGTGCTGGCGCAAGCGGTCGGCGATTTCGGCGTAGCGATCCACGGGCCAGCGCCGCACCGGCTGACCTGCTCCGGTATGGATGACCAGATGGCGACCCCCGCCGGTGCGGGGTGGGATCGGCTCGAGGTCCCACCCCAGGTATTCCGCCAAAAAATTCCAGCGGGCCGCCCGATGCGGATCGAGCGGCGGCAGCAGACGGTCGGTCAGCAACCGGCCGGAACCGGCCGAAGGAAAGCCGATGAGTTTTTCCCCGCCGACGAGTTTCAAGAGGGCGTGTTCCCGCGGATCCGGCCGGGCGGAGATGACATGGGTGAATTGGCGACTGCGCAAGTTGCGCACCGTGACCCGCAGGGTGGACCACGGCCAGCGATGCAGGCGGTATTTGCCCCGGAAAGCGGTCCAGGGGGCATCGAGGGCGATCAGTTCGACGTCGGGGGCAAACCGCCGCAACAGGGGACCGGCATGCGCCTTGGCCAGCAGCGTGACCGGGCCGTGGGTGGCGGCGGCGCGAAGAAACGGCAGGGCCAGCGCGACATCGCCCAAGCCCCACAATTCGGCCACGAGCATCTGCGGTGCGGAAGCTGGAGATGGTTTTGCCAAGTCGGGAAAGATAGGTTCCCATTCAGCGAAATGACAAGAAACCTGCAATCCCGGACCGCGCTTATCTGGTCGGCGGTGGCCTGTGCGGCGATGGGATTCGCGGTCTTTCAATTCTGGGGAAACGCCACGCAGGGCTATATCGAATCGAATTCGTTGTTTTATTGGTGGGGTTTCCAATGGGCGAACGCCGCCTCGGAAATGGAACATGGGTGGATGATTCTCGGGCTGAGCCTCTGGTTGTTCTGGCGCAACGCCCTGCAATTGCCGGTGGCACCGAATCCGGCACAACCAGGCCGGGCGCTGCTCGCGATGGGCGTTGGCCTGGGCCTGCATGTGTTGGGTTATGCCGTGCAGCAATCGCGCATCTCGATCCTGGGCCTGCTGGTTTTTGTCTGGGGGGTGTTGGTCCTGGCCGGTGGCAAGCGCTGGGGCCGGGCGGCGGCCTTTCCGCTGGCGTTCATGATTTTCGCCCTGCCGATCAACGTGCTCGACACAGCGGGCTTCTGGCTCCGCATGTGGGTAATCGAGGCCAGTCACACGCTGGCGCACTGGTCGGGCATTGAGGTCGTGCGCAACGGCACCCAGTTGTTTTCCCCCGATGGTCGCTACCAGTATGATGTGGCGGCCGCCTGCTCCGGGGTGCGCTCCCTGCTGGCCCTGACCGCCCTCTCACTGCTCGTGGGTTATCTCAATTTGCGCTCCTGGTGGGCCCGGGGTCTGGTGCTGGTGTTGAGTTTCCCATTCACCTACCTGGGCAACGTCGTGCGCATCTCCGCAATCATTCTGGCGGCCCAATTGTGGGGGCAGGACGCGGGAATGATCGTGCATGAGTGGGCGGGATTTGTGGTCTTTGTGATCGTGCTGGGCTTGGTGCAGCTGAGCGTCGGCTGGTTGGGCCGGCTGGTCCCCGGGATCCGGTTGGGCGCCCCGGACGCCACCGCGCCGTTTTGGTCAACACCGGCCGCCAATGACACCGGCCAATTTTTTTTGCGCGACCTGGTGGTGAGGGTGGGGCCGGTGTTCCTGCTGGCGTTGGGCACCGTGGGGCTGACGCGGCATTTTGATGCCCTGCCCCTGCGCTCGGAAACGGGAGTGCGCCTGACCACGGAGGGGATCAATCCGGTGCCGTTGCCGGCTTTCATCGGAGTCGACTGGATTGGCCGCCAGACCGCGGTCACGGCCATTGAGCGGGAAATATTGCCGCCGGACACCGGCTATGCCCGGCGCAACTATGTCGCGTTGCATCAACCCGGGCACCAAGTGTTTCTTTCCATCGTGCTCAGCGGGCGGGACCGCACCTCCATCCACCGGCCGGAACTTTGTGTCACCGGACAGGGTTGGACGATTACTAGCCGTTTCGACCACGACTTCGTCATCACCGCGAGGGATGAAATCACTCTGCCGACCACCGTTTTACGGGTGGAACAGGTGGATACGCGCACGGGCCGCATTTTTCCGGCGCTTCTGGCCTATTGGTTTGTCAACAGTGACCGGATGGTGGCTACGCATTGGGAGCGCATGGCCTATGCGGCATGGGATCGCTTGCGGCACGGCCGGGCCGATCGCTGGGCCTACGTGTTGGTGCAGACGGATGCGGTGGATGGCGAGGCGGCAGCTTTAACCCGCCTGCAGGAAGTGCTGGCCGGAACCGTGCCCGAGTTCCAAAAACCACTCCCGCAGCGGTAAACGGGAGAAAGCTTGAGATTTGACTGCCGCGAACTAGCTTCTCCGCCCCTTGACACCAGAAAGTTCAACCACTGCCGCCGCCCAGATGATTGCCGAAGGCAGTCACATCGATTGGCCACTCCTGATTGCCCTGTTGCTGGGCATGGGGTTGGGGTTTTTTGTGGTCTGGGCGGTGACCCGCAACACCCGGCGTCTGGCGCATGAAAATGCCAGTGAACTGATCGAGGTCGCCCGGCGCGAAGCCGCGGTGGCAGCGGAGGAGATCAAGCAAAAGGCCGCCGAGGAAATCCGCCGCAAGCATGCCGAACTCAGCAAGGAGTTCGCCCGCTACGAAATCGACAGCGAGGTGCGCTTGCGGGAAATCCGCGCCCACGAGGAATCGCTGGCCCTGCTTGATTATCAGGTCGAGCAACGCCATGAGCGGGTGAACCGCGAAAATGCGGCCGTGCGCCAGGCGCGGGATGCCGTGCGCGCCCTGGCCAAGAGTGTGCGCAAGCGGCTCGAGGGCGTTTCCCAAATGGATGCCGACGAAATCCGGCTGGCGCTGCGCGAGGAAGTGATTTTGGAGTGTCAGGACGAACTGCGCGCCCTGCGCCGCGAGACTTTGGAGAAATCGGAGAGTGAGATGGAGCGTGAGGCCCAGCGCACGCTCATCGCAACGATGCAGCGGCTGGCCATCCGACCGCGCAACGATCTCACGGCGACGATCGTGCAATTGCCCAGTGAGGAAATGAAGGGCCGCATCATCGGCCGCGAGGGCCGCAACATCAAGGCGTTCGAAGCGGCCACGGGTGTGACCGTGCTCATCGATGAATCCCCGCAGACGGTGCTGATCTCGTCGTTCGATCCGGTGCGGCGGGAAGTGGCGCGCAACGCGCTGGAGGCGCTGGTCGTGGACGGGCGGATTCATCCGGCGACGATCGAGGAATTTGTCAAGCGGGCCCAGGATGAGGTCGGCGTGATCGCCACCCAGGCGGGGGAGGACGCGGTGACGAAGCTCAACATCAACGGGCTGCACCCGGAGATCATCGCGCTGCTCGGCCGCCTGAAATACCGGTTTTCCTACAATCAAAACGTGCTCGACCACTCGGTGGAAACCGCGTTTTTGGCCTCGATGATCGCGAGCGAGGTCGGCCTAGATCCGAACATTGCGAAACGGGCCGGCCTGTTGCACGACATCGGCAAGGCGGCCTCGGCGGAGTTGGAAGGCAGCCATGCCCACATCGGGGCCGAATTTATCAAGCGCTATGGTGAGACCCCGATTGTCGTGAACGCGGTGGCGGCCCACCATGAGGAAGTGAAGCCGGAGACGGTGTATGCCGGATTGGTGATTCTGGCCGACACCATTTCGGCGGTGCGCCCCGGGGCCCGTGCTGAATCGATCACCGGTTATGTGCAACGCCTGGAAAAACTGGAGCAACTGGCCACGAGCATCGAGGGGGTGCAGCAGGCATTCGCCATTCAGGCGGGTCGTGAGATTCGCGTCGTCGTGGCCCCCCAAATGGTAACGGATGACCGGGCACGGGAGATTGCCAAGGAGCTGAGGCAGCGCGTCGAGGCGGAGTTGGAATATCCCAGCTCGATCAAGATCACGGTGATCCGCGAACAACGCTTCACCGAAACAGCCACGTAACGCGGCCCAGCCGCGCCGCTTTAGGCTTTAAGCCCAAAGCCGAAAGCTTTCTGCTTCACCCATGGCCGACCCAAAGATACTCGAAACTTTTCCCAATCCCGCACCGCACCGCGATTTTCTGATCGAGCACACGCATCATGAGTTCACCTCGGTGTGTCCGATGACGGGCCATCCCGATTTTGCGGACATCACCGTCCGTTACGTGGCGGACAAGACCTGCGTGGAATTGAAGTCACTGAAGCTGTATTTCCACGCCTACCGCAACGAGGGCATCTTTTTCGAGGCGGCGACCAACAAGATTTGCGACGACCTGGGCAAGGCGCTCAAGCCGCGCAGCCTGACGATTATCGCCAACTGGAAAGCGCGCGGCGGCTTCAGTTCCCGGATCACGGCCGAGTGGAAGAATGCGCCGAAAGGGAAGTGAAATGTAGGGCGGGGTCGCACGCCGTCGCCAAGGCTATGGCGCGCAGGCTGGTCCCGCCTCGAGTGCGGTAAAAATCACAAGCCGGAAGGCGGGCAGCGGAAGCCCCGCCCTGCAATTCACGCCTTCAGTCCGGCGAGCACGGCGGCATGCAGGGCCGGAGTGGTGGCGGCGACCGTGGAATCAGCCGGGTAGGGTTCGCCGCCCGACCAATCCGTGATGACTCCGCCGGCGCCGCGGATGATGGGCACGAGCGCGGCGATGTCCCACGGATTCATGATCGGATCGATCATGATATCCGCATGGCCCGCCGCGACGAGCAGGTAGCCGTAGCAATCACCCCAAGTGCGCACGAGTTTGGCTTGGGCCAGAAAATCGTTGGTGCCGGGACCCATGCGGTTCCGGAAATTGAAAGGGTCGCTCGTCAGCAATGTGGCGCTTGCGAGCTGCGTCGTCTTGCGCGTGTGCACCGGCCGGTCGTTCAGGGTGGTCGTGGTGCCGTCGCCGATCATGAGTTGACCGAGGATGGGTTGGTGAATGCAGCCGAGCACGGGCTGGCCTTCATGCAACAAGGCGATGAGGGTGCCCCAAAGCGGCACGCCGGTGATGAAACTCTTGGTGCCGTCAATCGGATCGAGCACCCAGACGAATTCAGCGTCGGGGCGCTCGCTGCCAAGTTCCTCGCCAATGATGCCGTGGGCGGGAAATTTATTGGCGAGCAGGGATCGAATGAGTTCCTCGGCCCCCCGGTCGGCGGCGGTGACCGGGGATTGATCGGCCTTGGTTTCCACCACGAGACCGGCCTGGCCAAAGAACGGCCGGATGAATTCGCCACTGGCCGCGGCTAGTTCGGTGAGGCAATTGCGGTAGGGGGTCAGATCCATGCGGGTGATACCGTGGTGCCGAATCGAGCCATTTGTCCAAGCGAAACCGTCGCTATCAGCTTGCGATTTGCGCATTTCGGGGATGAGCGTCGGGATCATGAATCCTCCGACTGATTCCCTGGCGGGAAAAGTGGCGTTGATCACGGGTGCGGGCTCCGGTTTGGGCGAGGCGACTGCCCGCCTGTTGGCGGCGTGCGGCGCCAGGGTAGCGGCCTTGGATCGTGACAAGGAGACGGTGCAACGCGTCGTGGCCGATATTGTTGCCGCGGGTGGCACAGCCCTGACCGTGGTGGCTGATGTGTCGGCGCCCGATCAACTCGCCGCGGGGTTGGAGCAGATCAAGGCAATCTGGGGAAGGCTGGACATCGTGGTGGCCAATGCGGGAATCAACGGGGTCTGGGCGCCAGTGGACGAAATCACCCCGGACGAATGGGACCGGACCATGAACGTCAATCTCAAGGGCACGTTCCTGACGGTGCGCGCCAGCACACCCTTACTGAAGGAATCGGGCGGGGGCTCGGTCATCCTCATGTCATCCTTGATGGGCACACGAATGTTCAGCACCTCCAGTGCCTCGAGCTATGCCACCAGCAAGGCTGGTATGGTCGCCTTTGGCCGGATGATCGCGCTGGAACTGGCCAGGCACAAAATCCGGGTGAACACGATCTGCCCCGGCGCTTTTGCCACGAACATCGTGAAGAGCACGACGTTTCGCAACACGCGCGACCTGCACCTGCCGGTCCTGTTTCCTGAAGGCAAGGTGCCGCTGACTGGCGGACCCAACGGCAGCCCGATCCAAGTCGCACGGGTGGTCTGGTTTCTGGCTTCCGACCTCTCGGATTTTGTCACCGGCACCGAAGTTTATGTCGATGGCGGACAATCGTTGCTGGCGGGTTGAACGGGCGACAAGAACTACGGCGGCAAAATTACCTCGGATTTTACGGCGACGTGTGTTCCGTCGTGATTGTGCCCAATACTTGGATCGAGCAACCCGTTCATTTCGTCGATTTCGAAGGGAGTTTGTCCTCCGGAGTGGTCGAGTATGGATTGGTCACCCTGAGGTTGGGCCGGGTGG
>JAIPJW010000062.1 GCA_021734075.1 Cephaloticoccus sp. | reverse complement strand
CTCGGCCGTGACCGGCCGGGTGGATGGCATGGTGTTCGTGGGGGGACTGCTGCTGGGTCTGGTCGGTTTCGCGGAGGTGTATCCTTATGTCGAACCGCTCACCAAGATGACATCCATGGGCAAGGTGACCCTCGCGGGCCTGTTCAACATCCCCTACGGCCTTCTGGTTCTGGCGGTGGTGGTCATGGCCATCGGCGCCTTCGTGGCGGCGGAGTGGGCGGAGAAGGTCGTCGGTGGCCGGCAAGCAGGACCGGGAGATCTGCTTGAGCCGGTGCGCCGGATCACCCCGGTGCGCGGATTTGCCCTCGGCTTTGTGGCCATGGGTTTCGTGGCGCTATTCGCCGGTAACCCTTACCGAACCGCGTTCGCCACCATTGACACCAAGCAACTGGCGATTGACGCCGGGACGGCCGCCGATCATGTGTCAGTGGCACAACTGGCGGACTGGATTGTCGAGGGGCGCAACGATTACGTGCTGGTGGACGTCAGGGATGCGGCCGAGTTTGCCGCCTACCATATTCCGGGTGCGATCAATATCCCGCTGGCCGGCTTGACGGCGGATTTTGCCAGTCGGAACGAACGGATTGTCTTCTACAGTGACGGCGGCATCCACGCCGCGCAGGCTTGGCTGCTCATTCGATCGCTGGGATTCCCGTCCGCCTACATGCTGTTCGGCGGCCTGGAGGAGTGGAAGGATGTGGTCCTCTATCCGGTGGCTCCGGCGGTTGAGGCTGCACCTAAGGACCAGATCGAATTTGCGAAGCGGGCCGCCGTGGCGAAGTTCTTTGGCGGCACCCCGCGGGGGGCCGGCAGTGCCGATGCCAATCCGGGAACGCCGGAAATGCCCCAGTTGACCGTGCCGGTGGTGGCACCCGGTGCGCCCACGGCGACACCGCCACCCCGCCGCAAGAAGAAGGAAGGCTGTTGATGGCAGGTCCGACGGTAACGGGCGGAACCACGGGTTCGACGCTGGTGATCGAGGGCCTGTTTGTCTCGCCCGGCCACAATTTTGTCGGCCATCACGGCCGACCGGCCGGCCATAACCCAACCGTTGCCGTCGATGCGATCGAATGTGTCGCCGGCCGCGGAGTGCGGGGGGATCGATATTTTGATCATGCGCCGGACGGCAAGGGCCAGATCACATTCTTTTCCCGCGAAATCTTTGATCAGTTGTGCCGTGAACTGGGCTTGACTGATGCGCGGCCGGAAGATGCCCGCCGCAATGTGCTGGTCAGTGGGGGCGACCTCAATGCGCTGGTGGGCCGGGAATTCGAGATCCAAGGCGTCAGGTTTGTTGGGGCCGAGGAGTGCCGACCCTGCTATTGGATGGATGGAGCTTTGGGCACGGGGGCCAACGACTGGCTGCGGGGTCGAGGGGGATTGCGGGCGCGGATCCTGAGTGACGGCACCTTGCGACGATCACTCCCGCCCCGGCACTGACGGGATCAGCAAGGGGAGGGCGACCCGGCTTTTGTCGATCTCAACCGGCCCGACGAAAACTGCCGGCCTTGGCGTTCAGCTGTTTCTCCAAGCTGCCGCACACCAGCTCGCACAGCTTGATCAGCGTGGGATCGGCGATGGAGTAAAAGACAGTGGTGCCCTGTTTGCGCCGGCTTACTGTTCCGGAACTCATCAGTTTCTGCAGGTGGCGGGAGACGTTGGGCTGGGTGGATTTGGCCACCGCGACGAGATCGTTCACGCTTTTTTCCCCGGCAAACAGCGCATGGAGGAGCTTGAGCCGGAGGGGATCGCCCAGCACGGCAAAGCGACTGGCCAACAAAGTCATGCCTTCATCGGAAATATTGGGCGTTGTTGCCATATAAAGTGAAGCTGAGTGGTTTTATATACTTTGGCAATAGTCGCGGGAATAACTCAAGGCGACCACCTCATCTGGTAGTGGGTTGGGGTCTCCCCCATGACGGCGAAGCCGAGCCGTTCATAGAGGGTGCGGGCGGGATTGACCTTCAGAACCTGAAGACTCAGGGGTATTTGTTTTTCCCGCGCTGCGGCCAGCAGACTCAGCATCACGTTCGTGCCGAGCCGTTGGTTTTGGTGGGTCGGCAGCACCATGATGTTGAAGAGCCTGATTTCAGACTCCCCATATTCGACCGCCACATAGCCGACATCCTTTCCGTCCAGTCTGACGATCTGGATCTCGCTGGCATCAAAATTGGCATGAAACCGGGCGGTTTGCGCGGCCTCGTCCCATTCTCCGAAAGTCTGCCTAACGTAGCTGCCCAGGCACTGTTGTTTGGTCGCCCAGACCCACTCACGATCATGATCCGTGGCCGGGCGGTAAGTGGGGGCGCTCACAGGAGCGCGAGATCATTGCGATGGATGATCTCGTGCCGCTTGCGCTGGGGATACAGCCCGGCGACGGCATCGCCTTTCAAGCCCGCCAGTTCGGGAATCTGGGAATGCGCAAAGGTTGTCTTGCCGCGGGCAATGATGGTCCCGTCGGGCGCGGCGACATTGACGACATCCCCGGCGGCAAATTCGCCCGTGGCGTGGGTCACGCCCACGGCCAGCAGGCTGCGCCCCTGATCGGTGAGCACGGGCACGGCCGAGGCGTTGAGGTAAATGGTGCCGGTGGGGCGTTGGAAATAGACGAGCCAACGTTTCCGGGCCTCCATCGGCAGGCCGCTCGGGGCAAAGAAAGTGCCCGGGCCTTGTCCGGCCAGCAGGCGGGCGATGATGTCGGTTTCGGCCCCGCTGGTGATGAACACGCCGCAACCGGCCCGGCCGGCGAGCTTGGCGGCGGCAAGTTTGGAAACCATGCCGCCAACGGCGGTCTCACTCTTGGTGCCGCCGGCCAGTGCTTCGATTTCCCGGGTGATCTTTTCCACCACCGGGACAATGCGGCCCTGGTTCTGGTAATCGACCAAGCCCGGTGCGGTGGAAAGGATGAACAGGTATTCGGCGTGCACGAGACTCGCGACCAAAGCGGAGAGCATGTCGTTGTCACCGAACTTGAGCATGGCCTGGATTTCGGCCGCACTCACCGTGTCATTCTCATTGATGACCGGGATGGTCCCGTAGCTGATCAAGGCCTCGAGCGTGGCCTTGACACTGAGATGTCGTTCCCGACTGCGCAGGTCCTCATGGGTGAGCAACACCTGCGCCACCGTCAGTTGGTGCGGGGCAAAACCAGCCTGCCAGGTCTGCATGAGCAGGCTTTGGCCGATGGCCGCGCAGGCTTGTTTCTTGGTGACGTCGGCCGGGCGGCGTTTGAGACCGAGCCGGCCCATGCCGAGGCCGACCGCGCCGGAGGAGACCAGAATCACTTCGGTGCCACTGCTGCGCAAAGCGGCGATTTGGGCGCACACCGCCTGGATGCGTTGCGTATTCAGTTCACCGACGCCGGAGGTCAGCACCCCGGTGCCGAGTTTCACGACAATGCGGCGGGGATGCGGGTTGCGGGATGGCACTGAAGGGGAGGAGGAGGTCATGCCAGCCGGGCGGGAATATGCGGCAATCGTTACCGGACGGCAAGGGCCGGAATGTTTCAGACGGCCAACAGTTCCTGTTCCTTGTGGGCCAGGTGGTTGTTGATGTCCTTGATGGCATCGTCCGTCATGGTCTGCACTTCCTTCTCGTGACGCTTGCGATCGTCTTCCGAAAGGCCGTCGGCTTTCTTGAGCGAATCCATGGCTTCACGCCGGACATTACGCACATGCACGCGGCCTTCCTCGGCCAGTTTGTGGGCGACCTTGACGAACTCCAGCCGCCGCTCGCGGCTCATGTCGGGCAGCGGGATGCGGATGAGTTTGCCGTCCACGATGGGATTGAAGCCGAGGTTGGCCATTTGAATGGCCTTCTCGATGGCCTTGGTCAGACTGGCGTCCCAGGGTTGGATCTGGATCAGGCGGGCATCCGGGGTGCTGATCGCGGCGCATTCCTTGAGCCGCATCATCGAGCCGTAGGCTTCAACCATGACGGTTTCCACCATGGTGGGCGTGGCCTTGCCGGTGTGAATGGTGCTGAACTCGTGCAGCGTGTGTTCCACGGCCTTTTTGGCCTTGGTCTGCATGTCGGTAAGAATGGGATGACTCATGGTATGGGATGATTTGCGTTGAAGAGTGATCGGATGGCGCCGGGGGATTCAACCATGCACGAGGGTGCCGATTTTTTCACCCATGATAGCCTTGCGGATGGCATGTTCGTCATCGAGGTCAAAAACCATGATCGGCACATTGTTGTCCAGGCAGAGCGAGAACGCCGTGGAATCCATGACATTGAGGCGTTGTTTGAGCGCGTCGATAAAGGTGAGTTCGTCGTATTTGACCGCGTCGGGATGCTTCTTGGGGTCCTTGTCGTAGATCCCGTCCACCTTGGTCGCCTTCATGATGATGTCGGCGTGCATCTCACTGGCGCGCAGGGCGGCCGTGGTGTCCGTGGAGAAGTAGGGGTTGCCTGTGCCAGCCACGAAGATGACGACCCGACCTTTTTCCAAGTGCCGCATGGCCCGGCGCAGAATGAACGGTTCCGCGATCTGATTCATGGGAATGGCGCTTTGCACCCGCGTGGTCACCCCCATTTTTTCAAGTCCATCCATGATGGCCAGGCCATTGATCACGGTGGCGAGCATGCCCATGTAATCACCGGTGGTGCGGTCGACCCCGCGTTTGGCGCCCTGCAGGCCCCGGAAAATGTTGCCACCGCCGATCACCACACAGACCTCGACGCCGAGGTCGTTGATTTCCTTAACCTGAGCGCAGGTCTTTTCGAGCGTGGCTGCGTCGATGGGATCACCGTTCTTGCCCCCGCGCAGGACTTCCCCGCTGAGCTTCAATATGATGCGTTTATATTTTACCCGGGAATCCACCGTCGTGTTGGCGTGCATGGCGATCATGAAACGGCACGGTAAAATCCGCGTCAATTCCCGAGATGGAGACGAGGAGCCTGTTTTTGCCTTTGCGACTCTGCCGGCGACTAACCGAGCCTCACGGTGATGATTTGCTTGGGCTTGAATTCCAGTTTCAGCCGTCGACCGACAAAACGCAGCGGCGCGATGTGATTCCCCTCGAAATCAACGTGTTCGGCCTTGGTCGGGGTGAAATTGCGATCGGTCAGGACCAATTGTGTCACGCTGCGGCGCTCCAGGGGATTATAGAGTCTCACCTCCATCATTGAGCCCAGATGGCGCAAACTGCTGGTCAGGGCGGGGCCGTCGATGCGCAGGAGTCCCGTTTCCACGGGGAGGGTTTTGTCACTCCGGAAAATTTCCACATCGGCAGCCAGCAGTTGCACGTTGCGCAGACCGGCAGCCAGGTGCTGGCCCAACAGGCTGAGTTGGGTGCGGTCGGGTGCTCCGGCCAAGGGCTGAATGGCATAGCGAAAGACCAGCTTGCCCCGCATCTGACCATCCGGTTCGCCATCGGTGAAGACGGTGCGCCGGGTGCCACGAAAGACGGTCAAGGCGATGGGCCGGCCCGGCAGGTCGCGCACGGTGGTTTCCAGCAAGCTGCCGTCGGCAATCACGGCGAGCCCGTGTCTGGCGTCATGCACGGCCGACCATGATTGTTGCGGCTTGGTCTCCACCTCGAGCTCACGGTATTCATGATTGTCGGGGCGCAGGGCGACGGGCCGTTGCACCACGTCGAAAGGTGTGTCAGCCAGCCAGGTCTTGGCCTTGGTGCCGCTGGGCAACAGCACCCGCAGTCGATGATCGTCAGCGGTGTTGTCCACGGTGGTCTGCACCTCGAGATGGTGCTGGCCGGGGCGCAAACTGATGAGGCTGTCGATCACGAGCTCGGTGCGTCGCTCTGAGCGGATCATCCGGTCGAATTGAAACTCCACCGGCACCCGCATCGTCATCCGAATCCGGAACGTGGTCAACAGGGGCCCATTGTGCACCAGGGCGACGTCAGCCTGGTTGGCGGTGGAAACATAAACCTGATCGTTGACCGCCACGCCATGATACCAGCCGTCGCCGATATCGGCGCGGTCCTCAAAGGTCAGCAGATCCCGGTAACTGCGCCCGGTGGCCCGGTCGGTGAGGGTGAGGGTGCCGTTGGCCTCGATTTGCACGGTGAGATGTTCATTGGCCATGGCGCGTTCGCTGGTGGCCAGACCCGGCACTTCGGGATGTCGCGTCGGGGTTTCAGGCTTGGCCGTCCGCACGACCAGGGTCGTGTAGCCGAGGGCGGGGATGGCGAGCCTCACCGCCACCGTGATTTGGTGCAGGTTGACGACCTCGGGAAACTTGGTCTCGCGAATGCGTGGCCGCAGGCGGTTCATGGCCTGTGCGAGCCGCTGGTAAGGTATTTCCCGGCCCTGCGCATCATGAATCCGGAAAGCGGGTTTCGGTTCGAAGCCGAAAAATTCGTTGAAGGCAGGCCAGGTTTGCGGAATGCCCAGCACAACCTCGGTGACCCCTGAGAAATCCCGGGGCAGGGGATTGAACACGGTGACGCGCAATTCGTCCGCCTTGATTTCACCCGTGATGCTGGCGGCCAAACGACTGGTGGCCTCGGTGGTCAGTTTGTCGGCAATCACGCGGACCTCATCGAAGCGATGCTCCATGTCGCGGTGAACCTGGTCGACACTGCATCCATCGATGGAATCGTGCGCGTGATTTTGCATCAACTTGCGCCACGCCAGGGCCAGAAAGCCCGGGGCGAATTCCTGGCCGGTGACGCTGTGCGTGTAAGCCGTGAAGGGCTCGGCCCATTGGCAGAGCAGGGTCTGGCAACGGGCGTTGGCTTGTTTCAGACGGACCCGGCTGGACAGCACGCCGGGAATGACCCATTGCATGCCCGCCTCGAGCGGCTGGTCACCCCAGACAGCGCGACCGGGATCGCGCAGTTCCCCTTCAAGCCGGCCCTTGATGCGGCTGCGCTGGGAGACCAGCTCACGCAGGTAGTCATCAAAGGATGAGTGCACCAATTCGTAGTCCTTGCTCTTCGCCATTGCGGCCACGAGCAGGGCATGTCGTTGCGGGTGCCATTCCTGATGATCACAGGCATCGTGCAGGAGAAGGGCATCCACCGCGGTGGCTTTGGCTTCCTCGTCGAGGAATTTAACCAACAGTCGCGCGAATTCCTCCGGTTCGTTTTCAATCCGGCGATTCGGTTCATGGGCGCGGCCTACATGGGCTTGATATGCACCGTAACCCTGGCGGGCGAATTTGTGGCAGGGTAGCACCGTGCCATCTGCGCCACGCCAGAGAAAATTGCGCTGTGTCTCGTCGTTGATTCCGCGCCAGATGATTCCGGCGATAATTCCGCAGCCCGCAAAAATCTGCGGCAGTTGGCTGTTGTGCCCGAACATGTCGGGCACGTAGCCGGCGGCAGCGGGACTCGCGCCATACTCACGCGCCTGTTCCCGTCCGAGAAGCAGATTGCGGATGATGGCTTCTCCGGAAACCGTGAATTCGTCCGGCATCGAATACCACGGACCGATGGCCAAACGGCCCGCATGGGCGAGTTTTCCAATCCGGGCACGACGATCGGGTCGGATTTCCAGATAATCCTCCAACAGGATGGACTGGCCGTCGGTTTGAAAAGGCCCGGGCAGCGAGCCGTCCTCAAGGGCGGCAATTACGCGGTCGAGCAAACGGACCAGGCCGTAGCGGAAACCGAAGAGGGGGTTATGCCACTCACGATCCCAGTGGGTGCTGGGCACATAGTGGACGCGACGCTTGCGGGATTTTGCCATGGGAAGCGAAAATCCGAACCATGACAGGTATCCTCATCAGAACAAACCAATTGCGAACGCCGAGATGAAATGCGGCGGTAACCCCCGGGCTTTGCAGCCCTTCACGTCTTGGCCGCGAGCACGGTGCGGAAGATGTCGACCGCCGATTGGAGTTCCTTCGCCGTGGCGTTGAGTGGGGGCAACAACCGGATCACGTTGCCGCCGGCCATGGGTGCCAGCAGACCCTGCTCGCGCAGGGCCGCGACATAGGGCGGGGCTTCGCTGGTCAACTGCACCCCCACGAGGTAGCCCTGTCCGCGAATGTCGCTCAGTTGCGTGGGAAATTCGGCGGCGAGCTGGCGCAAGGCGGCGTGCCAGGGACCGCTTTGCTCGCACACCCGGGCGAGGAGCTTGTCGCGCTCCATGATATCTAGCACGGCCAGGGCGGCGGCGCAGGCCAACGCTCCACCCCCGAAGGTCGAGCCATGGTTGCCTGGTTGGTAAAGGTCGGCATGCGCGTCGCGCACCCACATTGCCCCGATGGGGAATCCCCCGCCGAGACCCTTGGCCATGCCGATGGCATCAGGCACGATGCCTGCATGTTCGAAGGCGAAAAACCGGCCGGTCCGTCCCGCGCCGCATTGCACTTCGTCGAGCATCAGGAGCAGGTCGTGCTCATCACACAGTTGACGCAGACCATGCAGAAATTCCGGCGTGCAGGCATGGATGCCCCCTTCGCCCTGGATGGTTTCCACAAAGATGGCTGCCGTGGTGTCGTCAATCAGCGCCTTGAACGAGGCCAGATCGTTGAGCTGACCGAAGGCGAAGCCCGGGACGAGGGGCCGGAATCCCTTTTGGATTTTATCCTGCGGAGTGGCACTCATGCCGCCATAGGTGCGCCCATGAAAGGCACTTTCCGCACAGATGATCTTCAGGCATTTGCCTTCCTCGCCGCCGGCTTTTTTCACGCCGTGGAGACGGGCCAACTTGATCAGGGCTTCGTTGGCCTCGGTGCCACTGTTGCAGAAGAACACGCGACCCGGACCGGCATAACCCGCGAGACGTCGGGCGAGTTCGCCCTGTTGGGGATTGCGAAAAAGATTGCTCACGTGGATGAGCTGCGCGGTCTGCTTTTGCACCGCCTCCACCCAATCAGGGTGGCAATGGCCAAGGGTGTTCACGGCAATACCGGAAGTGAAATCGAGAAAACGCCGGTCCTCGTCATCCCACACATAAATGCCTGCTCCGCGCACCAGGGTCAGCGGGGAGCGATTGTAATTCCTCAGGGAGTGGGCGTCGTAAA
Source organism: Cephaloticoccus sp. (assembly GCA_021734075.1). Taxonomy (GTDB): domain Bacteria; phylum Verrucomicrobiota; class Verrucomicrobiia; order Opitutales; family Opitutaceae; genus Cephaloticoccus. The sequence continues at coordinate 9,988 of JAIPJW010000062.1, read as the reverse complement.
GGTCGGCCGTGGTCGGGGGAGTGTGCGGATACTTCATAAGATCAGAGTTGAAAGGGATAGATGGCCCCGAGACCGAGCAGTTGGGTGAGTTCGTCGAGCGCGCGGCGGCTTTCATCAAGCAAACATGGGTCGGCCAGATCAGCGGCCGTCAGTTGCTCACGGTAGTGCTGGTTTACCCAGGCGACGAGAGCGGAGTAGGATTTATCGTTGAGTCGCACACCGGGGGGCAGGGCGGCGAGTTCGTCATCGTTGAGCACCACGCGGAGGCGAAGACAAGCGGGGCCGCCGCCATTGTGCATCGACTGTTTGAGGTCGAAATAGTGCACCTCGCGCAAGGGAGTCCGCGGTGCGGCGAGCAGCGTTTCGATGTAGGCCTTGACGCTCGGGGTCTCCGCGCAATTGGCCGGCGCAATCAACGCCATGCGTCCCGGAGCCAGGGTGACGATTTGCGAATTGAACAAATAGGAACTCACCGCATCGGCGAGGGGCACCAGGTCACGCGGCACCTCGATGGGAATCAGGTCGGTGCCACCCGACAAGGCGCGAAAACTCCGGCGCAGTTCATCGATCACCCCATGGGTCTGCACAAAGGCGCCTTCATGATAGAGCAGCACGTTTTCATTGCCAACCGAGATGACGTCGTTGTGAAAAACCCCGGCGTCGATGACCTCGGGACTTTGTTGGGCGAACACAGTGGAGGCTTCCGACAACTGGTGACGGCGGCAAATGGCGGCGAAGGACTCAAAGGATTGGCGGGAGGGAAATTTCCGGGGACCCTCGTCGGACTTCGAGCCAAAGGCCCGGTGGCCATAGACAAAAAAATGCAGGCCCGACATGGCATGGGTCGGGGCAAAGCGGGTGTGATTCGCGGCGCCCTCGTCACCGAGGGCCTGTCCTCCCGGAAGTGGGTCATGCACCGCGAAATTGGCCTCGTCGTGAAAGATGGCCCGGAGCGTGCGTTGCGTCTGCGGCGGCTCGATCGAACGATGAAACTTGGCGATCAAATTGGCCGGGGGGAAGGGCACGCGACCGTCGGCCGCGTCGACCGAGGGCGTCACGGTTGCGGCATTGGCCACCCACATGCTGGAAGCGGAACTGCAGGCGGCGAGAATTTCAGGGGCTTGCCGCGCGGTCACGGCCAGGACGGCGGCATCGTCAGCGCCGCCAAAACCGAATGAGCGAAGCACGGTGATCGAGGGTCGCTCCTGCGGCGGCAGCACCGCTTGGGGCAGGCCGAGATCGGCGAGAAATTTCATCTTGGCCAAACCCTGCAGGGCGGCTTCGCGCGGGTGGGATGTGCCGCCGCCGTGGGTCATGGACGCCACATTGCCGAGGGAAAGGCCCGCATAGTTGTGGGTCGGGCCGACGAGTCCGTCGAAATTTACCTCTTGGGCGGGCATGTTGAATGAAGCGGTGAGATCGGTTATTCAGGAAATTGCATGGTCAGCCCGGGAGGGAGCTTGTCCGGGAGTTTCAATTCCGGAATTTCGATGCTCGCCACCGGATAGGAGCAATAATCTGCCGCAAAAAAGGCACTGGGACGATGATTGCCGCTGTGCCCGATGCCGCCGAAGGGGGCGGCGCCACTGGCGCCGGTGAGTTGCTGATTCCAGTTGATCAACCCGGCGTGGACCCCGGCGCGGAATCGGCTGTAAAGCGTGCCGTCGTCGCAGATGAGCCCGGCGGCGAGGCCAAAACGCGTGGCATTGGCTTCCGCGATGGCTGCGTCGAAATCAACGACGCGGATTACCTGGAGGAGAGGTCCGAAAATTTCCTCATCGCGGCGGTCGGGGACGGCTGTCACATCAATCAAACCGGGTGAAAGCAGGCCGGTGCCGGGTCGAAGAGTTTTGCTTTCAACCAACGCAACGGCGCCAGAGGCAAGCAAGGTGCCTTGTGCGGCAAGGACTTGGTCGGCCGCGGCGGCGGAAATGACCGGGCCCATGAAAGGTTCCGGGTTGTCGGTGAACGGCCCCACCTTGATCGTGGCGATTTGCCGGATCAATGCGGCGAGAAAGGCATCGCCGCTGCCGCCCGTGGGCACGATCAGCCGACGGGCGCAGGTGCAGCGTTGTCCCGCGGTCAGGTAGGCGGATTGCACGGTCAGCAACGCGGCGGGCTGCAGGTCGCGCGGTTGCCAGACTACCAGGGGATTGTTGCCCCCCAGTTCGAGCGCCAGGATGCGTTCGGGCGTGCGGGCGAATTTTTCGGCCAGCCAAAGCCCGGTGGCCGCGGAGCCGGTGAAGAACAGCCCGTTGACCCGGGGCGAGTCAACGAGGGCCGCGCCGGTTTCACGGCCACCCTGCACCAGATTGAAAACCCCGTCCGGCAGACCGGCCTCGCGCCAGATGGCGGCGGTGAGTTCGGCAACCAGCGGCGCCTTTTCGCTGGGCTTGAAGATCACCGTATTGCCGGCGAGGAGCGCGGGAACAATGTGGCCGTTGGGCAGGTGACCCGGGAAATTGAAGGGGCCGAAAACGGCGACGACGCCATGGGGACGAAAACGCGTGACCGCCGGTCCACCGGCAAATTCGGCGCAACGCTGCGCGTGGGCTTTGATGGATACCTCGACCTTGCCGATCATGGTCTGGACTTCGGTGAGTGCTTCCCACGTGGGTTTGCCCACCTCGCGGGAAATGGCCCCGGCGAGTTCGGCTTTGCGGGCGGTGAGCACCAGGGCGAATTCGCGGAGTTGCTGCTCACGTTCCGCGTGCGGCCGGCTTGCCCAGTCGCGACCGGCGGCCCGGGCACATTCGATGGCGGCGTTTACCTGGCTTATCCCCGCGGCCTCGCCCGTCCAGACGATTTCACCGGTAGCGGGATTGAGGGAGGAAAATTTCATTTGACGGGGCTGAACGAAATGCGATCGCCAAGGCCGACCCCGAGGGCCTTCGCGCCGGTTTCACTGATGGTGATCCCGTCGGCATGGGGCTTGATTTCATCAAGGCAGGCCCGGAAATCGAGCGACGCGTTGCTGATCAGATGGGTGGGGTTGGCCGGGGCTTCCTTGACCAATGCCTTGACCACGGCGGTGCGGCATTCGCGGATGGTGCGAATCTGGTCCGTTTCGGCCCGGACCAGCGGACCCGCGTCAAAGATATCCACTTCGTTGGTCATCGCGAAGCCCTCTGCGCGGAGCAGCGCGAGGGCGGGTTCGGTCTGGGGATGCACCCGGCCGATCACGGCCCGCACCTCGGGCGGCAGCAAGGGCACAAAAATCGGGTGCTTGGGCATGAGGTCGGCGATGAATTCCTTGTCGCCCAGACCGCTCAACATGTCGGCGCGGTAGAATTCGAACTCAAAAAATATCCGACCGACGGCATCCCAGAACGGCGAGCGGCCGGCTTCGTCCACGTAGCCGCGAAGCTCGGCGATGATGGTGGCGGTGAAGCGTTGGCGATACGCCGCAACGAAAAGAAAGCGGGCGAGGGAGAGCAGGCGGCCGTTCCGACCCTGGCGCCGGTCGGGACGGAGAAACAGGGAACACACTTCGGAAGGTCCGCGGTGTTCCCGCTTGAGATGCAGCGTGGCGATTTCCTTTTCGATCTTCAGGGGCAGGTGGGTGAATTTTTCCGCGCGGATTTCATAACTGTAGCACGGGTCAAAACCGCCGACGCGAGAGGCGATGCCACTGGTGCCAATGATTTCGCCGGTCGCACTATCCTCCAGGACAAACAGATAATACTCGCCGCCGGGCCGTTTCACCCGGGGGTTGAAGGCCCGCAGCGAATCGGCAATGCGACCGCCGAGAAAGTCCTCATCGGGGGGCAAGGTGGTGAGCCCTCCGGTGGCATTGGCGAGGAAGACCAAATCAGGTAAATCGCTTTCACGAATGGGCCGGACGGTAAACATGGAGGGGATTCAATCGGCCGAGAGGGAAGGAGTTGAACGGGCGGCGACGGGGAGGAGGATTTCACCAGCGGCGACCCGATGCAGGAAGAGGGCGACCACCTGGGCCCGTTCGACCAGGGTCGGCACCATGCAGAATTCGCGATCGCTGTGCAATTGGCCTCCAACCGGACCGACGCCGTCGAGGTTGGGCATCCCGGCGGCGGCGAGCAAATTGCCGTCCGAGCCCCCGCCGGTGTGAATCCATGAAAACGGCGCGAGGCCGAGATCCGCTGCGGCTTGCTGCCATGCGGCAAAGGCGAATTCCTCGACCGGCCCGCATTCCTTGGGCGGGCGATTGAAGCCTCCTTTGAGTTCCAAGTGGATGCCGTCCGCCGAGTTTGCCGCCGCGATCAATTCGTGCAGGCGGGCCAGCACCAGGCCCTGATCGGCCACCCGGGTGACACGCACATCAAGCAAGACCTCGGCCTGATCGGGCACAATGTTGCTGGCGCCTTCACCACTGTTGAAACGCACCACGTTAAGCAGGACCCCCGGCAATTCTTCGGGCACTTTGCTCACGGCCTGGACGAAGGCGGCGAGGGCAACGACGGCGTTGCGGCCCTCATTCGCCAGGGCCACATGGGCTGCCCGCCCGCGACAGGTCACGGCGAATTGTCCGGTGCCCTTGCGGGAATAAACCAGATCGCCGGTGACCCGGGCGGCTTCAAAGACCAGGCCGAACTGACAACGTTTCGCGGCTTCGGCGAACAAGGGCGCACTGGCATGGGAGCCGGTTTCCTCATCCGGCGTGAGGAGCACTTCCCCGCCCAGTTTGGCGGCAGCCGGAGTCTGGGCAAAGGCTTGCAAGGCGGCGAGCATGACCACGAGGCCTCCCTTCATATCGGCCACGCCGGGACCCCGCAGGGTGTTTTCATCAAGCCGCGAGCAGGTTTGAAAAGGATGATCCGCCTCATACACCGTGTCGTAGTGGCCACTGAGAAAAATTTGCCGTGAAGCTGCCGGATGCAGGCGCACCCGCAAAGCCTGGGCCGGAGTGCCCACCAGGGGAATTTCCTCGATGAGCACCCCCGGAATGGCGGCGAAGGCGGTGCGCAGGGTTTTCCGCATCTGCGCCAGTCCGGCGATGTGACTGGAGCCTGAATTGAGATTGGCCCACGATTCCAGCTGCTCCACCAACTCATCACTGCGTTGGGCCAGGGAGGATATTGCGGCAGGGATGCTCATTTTTGTTCTTTGGCCTGGTAACCTCCACGGCAGGTTGCGGGACTGATGCTTGGACACGGGGAGAGAAGGTATGATGTCCAAGTAAGACAATCCGAACCGAAAGCGTCAAGCCATGAATGACCGCTTACTCCCTAGGTAGTAGCTGGCCTTGTAACGACATGGCGCGGAATTCCACCAGTGGGAAATGTCGCCGGGACACCGGGAGCAACTGGGAAAACCCCGTGTGCAGTTTGACAATATTTTGGCCGCCACGCGGGAGTGGGCGATTTAGTTGAGCCATCCGCCCGTGGCCTGCAAGGGGGCCAATTCTCCGCTGCGAGTGACCCACGCTGCGACGGCCTGGCGTGGCGTGGAGGTTAGGTTGGAATAGGGCAGGGTAATGGAAGTGACGTAACCTTCCTCCCCATCACGGGTGAGACCGGCCTCGACCGTCCGGAGGGCGACGAATTCGTGATGAAGTTCACGGCCGGCATTTTCACCCTTCTGCACTTGGCTGCTGATGCTGCCGCCAAGCAGGGCAATTGTCACCGTATAGTCATCCGGGGAAGAGTCGGGTGGAGGCGTGAAACGCACAAGGGCAAGCCCGGAGCCGGACCAAACTACCGTCAATTGTCCTGCTTTGGTGGCGGCCGGTCTGATTGTCCCTCCCTGTCGCCATTCCAGCCCATTGCGCACGAGGCAGGGTGTATAAACAGAGTTTGAGCGCCACACGCTGGCATAGGCGTATTGCCGGGCAGTGAATTCCCTGGTGGCATAGCGGTCCTTCCAGCCGAGCCGATCCCAGTAGTTCACATGCCAGGCCACCGGCACCACCTCGAGCCACAGCGCTGGATCATCGCGGTAGTGACCGAGCCACTGCTCGACGGGGGGACAACTACTGCAGCCTTCACTGGTAAAAAGTTCCAGCAACGCCACTTGGACCGTCCCGCTGGAGAAGGTTTGTTCCGCTTGGATGAGGGGCGTGGCCACGAGCAATGGTAGGCACAACCCCAGGATTCCAGCATACTTGTGCATGGGGGTGAGAGTAACTCATGGCGGATTTCTTCCGCCAAATTTCTGTCTGCGCACGGCCTGTCCAAATCTCCGCATTATTTGGCGAAATTTTACCGCAAAATAGTGGGTAATCCGGTGTTGAGGCTATTGACGCGGAGTCCGGCTCTGGCAGGTTGGAACTGTAATCAAACGCCGAACCTGGGGACCGCCCCCTGACGGCCCCCAGCGGAGGCAAAACCCCCGTTCCTCCCATGTATTGGAAGATTGAAATCAAAGAGCCGCATAGCGGTGAACTTGGCGAAGCGATCGAGCATGAGGATCACAACCTTGTGTTTGAAGAATACCACTACGAAGCCGGTCAACGGCTGGAGGTGGCGGTGCACAAGGTTGACGACCCGCACTGGCATATTTTCACGGACATGGATTCCGGTCATCGATTCAAGATTCCGGCGGAGAAATATCACCGCGTGGCCTGAGTCAATTCTGCGGTTCCTTACCGGCCACTCCCTCAGCTTGATCGGCGGGCCAGCACCGCAGGCAGCGGTATTTTCCATTATTTATGAACGCCCCCGACCCAATGGCTGCTGCTGCCCTGGTAATAGTTGGATTGATGGACAATAGTATGATGAACTTGCGCCATACTATTCGCACGAGGGTTTGATCAAGCCGCAGAACCAGGGGACCAACCATGAAAGAATTCGCCAACAAAAGCATCCTCATCATTGATGACGACACCCATTTCGCGGCGACTCTCGCCATGGGACTCGAAGCCAATGGCTGCCGCACACTCTCTGCACCCAATGCCGAAGTTGGCTTGCAACTGGCCCTGGCACATCTGCCCGACCTGATCCTCTGCGACATCGAAATGCCGGGCATGGACGGCAGCCGACTGCTGCGGGAAATGCGCAAGGATTCCGCGCTGGCTGATCGCCAGTTTGTGTTGATGACCGGCAAGGCGGATTACGCCAATCCCCGGGTGGCCATGGATCTCGGCGCAGATGATTTTCTGCTCAAGCCTTTCACCCTCGACGCCCTCCTGGCATGTGTGGCGGCACGTTTCCAACGGGTGGATCTCAGCCGCCGCTTGGATGAAAAGGCCGTCGCGCAATTGCAGGGCAATCTGCATGCAGACCTGCCGCAACTGTTCTTCAAGCCGCTGGCTGTTGTGCTGGGCCTGACCGAGATGCTGCAAAAGGACTTTACCACGCTCAGCCCCGAGGAAGTTCGCCAGGATTTGGGTGACATCCACCGCGCGGGTCGCCGGCTCCATCGCAGCCTGCGCAATTATTTGCGCTTGTTGGAACTGGAAACCGCCCGGGGTGAGTTTCGGGCCGAAGTATTGGCGGCAGAACAAGTCGTCGACGCCCTGAGCAGGGGGATCAACACGGCCAAACAAAATCACCAGCGAAGTCAGGATGTGATGATGAAATTATCCGGGGCAACGTTGCGGGTCGCACCGGTTGATTTGGCGATCATGGCCGAGGAACTGGTCGACAATGCGCTGACCTATTCCCGCACCTCCACCCAAGTGCACGTGTCGGCTTGGGTGACCGGCATACAATTTCACCTCAGTGTGAGTGACGTGGGCCGCGGCCTGACTCCGCCGCAACTGGTGGTGATCAATAGCGGTCCCACCCAGCCCAAGCTCAAGGAGGTTGATCAAACCGGCATGGGGATGGGGCTGACGCTGGTGCAATTGCTGGCCAAAATATACGGCGGCGAATTTCGCATTGAAAGCGAAGCCGGCCGGGGGTCGACCAGCCATTTGCTGCTGCCGGTCGCAGGGGATTGAAGCAGGCTTTGCCCAGCAAATGGTGGCCCGACATGGGTAGGTGCCGCTTGAGCGGCATCGCATTACGACCGCGCGTCCCTTCTCCCTTCGCTCTGTCGAACCAAATGGTTCTCATTCATTCTCGTCATGCAAATTGCGGTCGCAATTTAATCGTGCGAGCGGCTGAGATCCTTGAGCATGCGGTGATCACCTTTAATCAACGCCTCTTTCTTGGCCCGCGACCAACGCTTGAGGGGAAGTTCCCGTTCCCGCGCTTCCGGGAATGACGTAAAAATTTCCACCCTTAAAATGTCGGTCGGAGGCTCAAGTTTGGTGGTCCTGCATGCTTTGCCCGATTGGTGGTCACGCAGACGTTGTTCCAGATCTGTTGAGCACCCAACATAGATGACATTCGAACAAAGGCGTAGGATATAAACCACGGCATGCCCCTCGACAGGCTCGGGACCATTCGATGCGCTTTGGCTGCTAACGAAAACACTTCAGCCTTATAGTCCGGGCCGCAGGCCATGAGCAAGCTAGCTTCAGCTAGCGCGTCGAATGGCTGCCCGACATGGGTTCGAACCATGACTGGGTGAGTCAAAGTCACCTGTGCTACCATTACACCATCGGGCAGTAAGTCCTGTAAAGGTTGACCAAGGTGGGGTGCTTCCCTTGGGCGTCAAGGCCGGAAAATGGCAGCGGTGTTTTCACATGGGGTCCGGGCTGGCATTGGGATCAGCGCCGGAATCCGCCCGAAGCGATGCCTGTCACCGCCAATGCGGCCGCAAAACCCAGTCCGGCGGCCCGTGCGGGGATGAGATGGAGAAGTCCCGATAACGCCAACCCGGCGCAGGCGACAAGCAGGACGGCCAAGGCAGTCTTGGTTTTCATGCTCGGACAGTCTGGGGAAATTGCTCCCGGGATAAATGGGAAAATGCGGCGGCGGAAGCCCATGGGATCGGATGGGCAACGGGCGATGGCCCGAGGTTGGCTCGTTTTGACGGAAGACGACGGGTTGGACTTCCGTTTCCGTGCCAGTCGTTTAGTTTTCCCCGCATGACTGCTGTCCCATCCAGTGAAATTGCCCGACGCTATCGCGAAGGCATCACCGCCCGGTTTGAAGCCATCACGGCCACCCAACAGGCCGCCATCAATGCCGCCGCCCAACTCTGCTACGAGCAGATCAAGGCCGACCGCCTCATCCATGTCTACGGGGTCGGCGGCCATTCCTACGTGGGCAGCGAGGAATTCTTCTTTCGGGCCGGAGGGTTGGCTAATATCAGTCCCATGTTTGAACCGAGCCTTTCACTCGCGGGTGGGGGGCAGAAATCCACCATGTTGGAGCGCGTCGAAAACATCGGGGACAAGATCGTCAAGGCCCACCATCTCGGCCCGGACAATCTGCTGATCATCACCAGTGCCTACGGGATCAACGCATGCTCGATTGACGCGGCGCTCGAAGCCAAACGTCGCTGCTGCCGGGTGATCGGCATCTCCTCCGCGGAATTTGCCGCCCACACCCCGCGGGATTTCGTGGCCCGCCACAGTTCGCAAAAAAATCTGGGTGAGATTGCCGATGTGCTCATTGACAACCACATTCCCCACGGTGAAACCCTGCTGGAACTCGAGGGATTTCCCCAGAAAGTCGGCGGCACCTGCAATGTGCTCGCCTGTTTTTGCATCAACTGGCTGGTGATGGAGACCATCGATCTTTGCCTCAAAAACGGGGTGGAACCGCCCGTTTGGAAAAGCGCCAACATGATCGGGGGCGACGAACATAACCGTCGTTATCTCGAGGCCTACACCCCGCGCATCAAGGCGCTTTGATACTGAGGCTTGCCGCCGGAGACGATTGTCTAGTTTAGTCGGTCCATGCTCGTTCACTCCGTTTATTTCTGGCTCAAACCCGACCTGACCGACGCCCAGCGCGCGGCATTTCTCAAGGCCTTGTCCGCGCTAAGCGAGGTCCCCAGCGTCAGCGCGTTTTATTTGGGCTCGCCGGCGGCCGTGGCGGCCCGACCGGTGGTCGACAAGACCTTTGATCACAGCATCACCTGCCTGTTCAAGGACATGGCGGCGCACGATGCCTACCAGGTTCATGCGTTGCACCAGGCCTTCCTCGAGGTGGGCAGACCCTTGTGGGCGCGG
>JAIPJW010000061.1 GCA_021734075.1 Cephaloticoccus sp. | reverse complement strand
GTGTTGCCGACCCCGGCCGTGTCCCGCGCAGTCAAGCATTCGGGGGCCGATCTGGGTGTGGTCATCACTGCGTCACACAATCCGGCCTCGGACAACGGCATCAAGTTTTTTGGTCCTGGAGGTCTAAAGCTCACCGATGCCGATGAACTGGCCATTGAGCAACATCTGGGTGCGGCCATGGCACACATCGATCTGCCACCAAAGGACACCTCAACGGCCACTGCGGATTATATCGGGGCGATGACTGAGCTCTTGCCGGGAAAGTCACTGGTGGGATGGAAGATCGTGCTTGATACCGCCAATGGTGCAACTGTCTCGACGAGTCCGGTGGTCTTGCGTGCATTGGGAGCCGAAGTTGTCGCCCTGGGTGATGCGCCCGATGGGCACAATATCAATGCCGGCGTGGGCAGTGAGTTTCCTCTGATCTTGTCTGAGACCGTGCTGAAAACAGGTGCCAAGCTGGGCATTGCTCATGATGGTGACGGAGATCGTTGTGTCTTATGCGATGAATTGGGTGGGGTGTTGGATGGGGACGAGATTTTGACCATCCTGGCGGTGCACGCGCTGAAACAGAACCGATTGCCGGGAAAAACCTTGGTGATCACGGTGCAGAGCAACTTGGGCGTGGATGCTGCCCTCAGCGTGCATGGCGGCAAAGTGTTGCGCACGGCCGTGGGAGATCGCTACGTGATTGAGCAGATGTTGGCCACCGGTGTAACCCTCGGTGGGGAATCAAGCGGTCATATCATCTGCGCGGATGTTGCGACCACCGGTGATGGGCTGGTGGCTGCCCTGAAAGTGATGGAGGTGATGCTTGCCACCGGTCTTGCGCTTTCAGAATTACGCAAATGCTTGCACAAATTTCCGCAGCTGACCGCAGGGCTGCGGGTGGCGGAAAAGCGCAATTTGACCTCATGTCCGTCACTCACGGCCACGATCCACGCCCTTGAAGCTGAATTGGGTGCCCGGGGGCGCGTCCTGGTGCGATATTCCGGCACCGAAGCAAAGCTGCGCCTGTTGGTCGAAGGTCCCTCGCAGGCCATAATCGAAGGGGCCATGTCCCGCCTGGATTTTGCCGCACGGACCGATTTGGTGGTGCTCTAGCATTGCTCTGCACGGCTGGTGCGTTACCAATCCCCCACATGCCGGATTTGCCCCTCAAAGCGCTCGACATTCGCCAGCAAAAACTGGTCGAAAATGCGGGCCGGGCCTTTGCACAGGGCAAGCTTGATTACGTTTTAACCGCCTGTGCGCAGGTTCTCCAGGATGCGCCGGGATGTTTGCCGGTGAGAAAATTGCTCCGGGCAGCCCAAGTCAGACAATTTTCCGGTCGCGGGGGATGGATGAGCAAAGCATTGAAAGGACTGACGGCTTTACCATTTGCCTTTGGTTCAGGTCGCCGGGATCCGGCGGCCATGTTGGTGCAGGCGAATAGCATTCTCAGCAAAGATCCCTACAGTATCACAGGTTTGAACCTGTTGGCTGAGGTGGCCGTGTTCAATGAATGGCCGGAGACGGCGGCGTTTGCCCTGGAAGCCATTCGCGAACTTGAACCAACGGATCGTAGAAATCTGCTGGCCCTGGGTGAGGCTTGGCTGAGGGCAAAAAACCCCGATGCCGCCTTGCAGGTGGCTGACGAACTCCTGCGGCTCAATCCAGTGGATGGCGATGCTCAGACTCTGATGCGCAAAGCCTCCATAGACAAAACGACCAGGCTGGGCCACTGGGAATCAGATGGCAGTTATCGTGAGAAATTGAGCAACGAAGCGGAGTCAGTGGCATTGGGAAAGGCCGCGCGTCTCACTCGATCTGATTTGAATCCGCCAGAATCCGACGAACCAGTGGCGCCCCCAGCCACGGTCGACGACGTGCAGACGGCACAGGAACTGGTTGACCGTCACCCACTGGATGCGGACGCTCGGTTTCGCTTGGCGGAACTGTTACTGGTCCGCGGCGAAATCGAACATGCCATCGCCCAATACCAACAGGTGCAGAAAGTGCCGAAGCTCAGGGTGCGTTCCCTATTGGGGTTGGCCCGGTGTTTCCGCTCACGCGGCTTGCATGATCTGGCCATCGCGCAATTACGGACGGCAAAAAGTGAACTTGCCACCCTGGATGACCTGAAGAAGGAAGTGGTCTATGAGCTCGGCAGTGTCCTCGAGCAGGACAAACAGGGGGAAGCGGCCATTGCTGAGTTTAAGGAAATTTACCGTGAAGATATCGGTTTTCGCGACGTTGCGGCCAAGATCAATGCCCACTATGCTTAGCGATCCGGTAGCCCGGGTGATTTCATGGTTTGCCGGTCGTGCCTTGCGGGGGGCCAAACCAGTTTTCTGCCACACCGATTGCGATTAGCATGATCACACCGCTGAGGATCAGTCGTGGCAGGTTGGCGTGTTCCCCGAAAAAGAACAATGAAACAACAATACCCACGGGAATCTTGGCATTGTTCATCACAGCAAGAGTGCCGGGATTGACGCGGGTGGCGCCGAGATTCCACCAAAAGAATCCGATGCCCGAGGCGATGATGCCCAAATAGAGGATGACGCCAATTTGGGGTATGGTCAGCCTTAAGTCCAACCAGTCCGTCGTTAATCCTGACAGCAGCAGGGCGGCGCCAACGGCTCCGACATAGAGCAGCCCGAATACATCACGCTCCCTGAACTCTGCCAGTCGCAGTCGCTCACGGCGCCAGGCGAGTTGACCGGCTGCAAAACAGAGATTGGAAAACTGCATCAGGATAAAACCAACTGCAATATCGCTGCCCGGGGCGGTTTTCCACAGGATGATGCCCGCACCCACAAGAGCAAGGAACGCGGCCAGCATATGACGCCAGAACCACCGCCGCTCCAGCGCTGAATCCAACAAGGCGATATAGACCGGGGTAAAGATGGTGAAAAGAACGACCTCGTGGGCCTGCAAATAATGGTATGCGTGCAGATAAAGCACATACATGATGCCAAACTGCAGGGCGCCAATCACTGCGAGACGCCACGCATGGCGGCGCGGAATTAAGCGCAGGCGCAGAAATGGCATGAACAAAAGGGCGGCACAGAGCAATCGCAGCACGGCTACCGCCGTCGCATCGATGCCCGTCAATTGTCCCTTGATCAAACCGTAGGAAAACGCCCAGACCAGGGATGTCAGCAGCAGCAGCAGCATGGGCGAGGTCAGACCCGGAAGATGGCGCCGAGTTTCTTGCCGAGCAGGAGGCTCATGCCCACGATGGTGACGCCGAGGAATACCATGGCCCAAACCCCGAGCGCACTGGCAATGAATTTGCCGTCACCGAGCAGTTGAAAGAGTTCCATGATGGCCTTGGTGATCGGATAATAGGCCTGTTTTTGAGCCAGGATCAGCGAGTCCGACACCTCGAGCATTGCGAAAGCAAAGGCCAGCAGTCCACCCGCAATCAAGTTGGCGGTGATGAGGGGCAGGGTGATTTTGAAGGTCGCCTTCAGGGGCGGACAGCCCAGATTCTGGGCCGCTTCTTCCAAAGTCTCACTGGTTTGCTGGAATCCAGCTGCCGCCGATCGCACCACGTAAGGCAGACGTCGCACAGAATAGGCGATGATCAAAAGCACGGTGGGGTTGTCAATGGGGTTGATGAAGGAGAAGAATTTGCCCTCCTGCGACATGGCAAGATAGCCGAAAGCCAACACCAGCCCGGGCACGGCCAAGGGGAGCATGGCCAGAAAATCGAGCACCTGCCGTCCGGCTATTTTTGTTCGCACCACGACATAGGCAATGGCGATGCCCAGTATCACGTCGATGATCGTGGAAATACTGGCAAATTTCAGACTGTTGGCGATGGCCGGCACGGTCAGGTCGTGGCCGAGCGCAATGTTGAAATTATCGAGGGTGAGGTTTTGGGGCAAAACGGTGCCATACCAGTCCTTGGAGAACGCCACGAGCACGACCCCGATATGGGGCAGGATGGCAATCAGGGTGACCCCACCGAACATCGCCGTGCAAAGCCAGCTGCGGCCTGCTGTTAACTTGCGGGGACCCCCGGTGCTGGTCGCCTTGGCCATCATCGCGTAATTGGTGCGACCGAAGAGTCCTTTCCCAATCGCATACAAGGCAAATGAACTGAACAGCATCACGGCCACCAGCGCGAAGGGGAACGGATTGCCGCCGATATCCTTCAAACCGTAGAAAATTTGCACCGAGGTGACCTGAGCATAGTCAAAGACCAGCGGGGTGCCGAGTTCGGTGAATGACCAGATAAAGACAATCGTGCCTCCGGCGAAAAGGCCCGGCATCATCAGGGGCAGCGTGATTTTGTAAAAGCGACGGAAGCCGGTGCAGCCGAGATTTTGGGCGGCTTCTTCCATGGCGGGATCGATGTTGGCCAGAGCGGCCACTGCATTTAGATATATGATGGGGTAGAGCGACAGCGCCTGGATCACTGCAACGCCCCAGAATTGATTGGCGGCGAACCAGTCGAAGGTCCATCCTGCGGGCCGCATGCCCAACTCGATGATCAAGCTGTTGACTGCGCCATACTGACCGAAAATCTGCTTGATGCCGATGGCTCCGACGAAGGGCGGCAGAATCATCGGCACGAGAATCAGGGAGCCGAGAAAATTTTTCCCGGGAAACAGGAATCGATCCGAAATGAAAGCGAGGGGCAGGGCGATGATCAGTGTCAGGGAGGTGGTCGCGCAGGCCAGGAGCAGCGAGTTTTTCAGACCACCCAGATATAACGGATCACTCAGCAAGGCGGTCAGGTAATCGATGGTGAACCTGCCGTCGGCATCGATAAAACCGCCCTTAAGGATTTGGATTATGGGCCAAATAAAGAACGCAGCGAAGAAAGTAGCCGTCAGGGCAAAGACGACACGCGCGAAGGTTTTCGACATCGGGCCGCAGTTTGGGCTCAGGCTTGGAAATGCGGCAAGGCGTATTTGATCAAAACTTGATGCTGAACGAGAATTATTATTCTCCGGACCGGGGCTGTAGCGAAAATATGCGAATCCACTTGCATTTTGACTAATCAAAATACATTTAACGAAAAGTCGTTATTATCTCTCATGGCCACGAGCACTGTAGAAAATTATCTGAAAGCCACCCTGCTGCATGAACAGGAGTGCGACGGCATTGTGCCGATGGGCGCCCTGGTCGAGGCCTTGGGGGTAGTGCCCGGCACGGTGACGACCATGGTCAAGGCGATGGCCACTCAAGGGCTCTTGGAGCATGAATCACGTCAAGGCGTGCGATTAACCCCCATCGGTCGGGCGTTGGCCCTGGGAGTTTTGCGTAAACATCGCTTGGTTGAGACCTTTCTGGTTCAGACCCTGAAGATGGACTGGTCGGAGGTGCATGAGGAAGCCGAAGCTTTGGAGCATGCGGTCTCCAACCGGGTGTTGGAGCGTATTGATGAATTTCTTGGACGGCCTACCGCTGATCCTCACGGGGACCCCATACCCGATGCAACGGGCACCATTGCCGACACCGCCGCCCAAGTCACGTTGCAGGGAAGCGCCATCAACAAGGCTCTGCGGGTGACACGTATTCTGGACCAAACGCCCGATTTTCTGGCCTATGTGCAGGAAACCGGGCTCAAGCCGGGTGCCTGGGTCAAGGTGGTGCGCCGCGATGAAACGAGTGGCGTGGTCCACTGTGAGATGAAAACCGGACAGAAAATTACTCTCGGTCTGCCGGTGGCCGCCAAGATCGTGGTCGGAGCACTGGTATGAATTCAATTATGGCAGAAACTCTCATCATACTTTTGTTCATGCTGATTGCCGGACTGTTGTTTTGGCCCGGGATTGGTGTGATATCCCGTTGGCGGGACGCGCAACGCCGCCAGATTCGGGTTCGCCGTGAGGATGCGCTCAAACACATCCTGAAATGCGAAGTTAACGGCCAGGAACCCACCCTCAACAGTGTGACGGGGGCACTGCACCTGCGGGACAACATTGCGGCTGAATTGTTGGGCGGCATGGAACGCAACCATTTGATTTCACACGGGGAAGGCAGATTGACGCTGTTGCCAGCAGGTCGGGAACTCGCCCTGCACATCGTGCGGGCCCACCGTTTATGGGAGAGCTATCTGGCCGACCAAACCGGCGTGGCGGAAACACAATGGCATCGGCTGGCGGAAAGGAAGGAGCACTCGATTTCTCCGGAACAGGCGAATGTCTTGGAAGCGCGCCTGGGAAATCCCATGCTGGACCCGCATGGTGATGCCATTCCCGAATCGGGCGGCGACCTGCATGCGGACCAGGGGCGGCCTTTGAACACCGCGCCCCTGAACACGCCGTTGGAAATTGTGCATATTGAAGACGAGCCCGACGCGGTTTACCGGCAAATTCTGGCCCTGGGCTTGCGTCCGGGGATGCGCCTTTGCGTCTTCGTCAAAGAAACTGAATGTGTGAGAATATGGGCCGAGGGAAGGGAACTCGCGCTCACGCCCATCCTGGCCAACAATATTGCCTATGTGCCGGTGCCGGGAGCGACACCGGCCGACTTGTTTGAGGAGGAATATCTTTCTGATCTGCAGCAGGGGGAGCAGGCCCGGGTAATCAGCCTCAGTGCGTCATGTCGCGGGGCGGAACGGCGGCGTTTGCTGGATCTCGGATTTGTGCCGGGAACCATGTTGGAGGTGGAGATGATCAGTCCGTCCGGAGACCCCACTGCCTATCGCGTGCGGGGCACCGTCATTGCGCTGCGCCGCGAACAGGCGCGCATGATCAGGATTGGCCAGCGCTCGGTGGCCCGGGAATCTGCATTGCTCCCATGAAGCCGGAACCGACAATCCAGCCACCTCCCAGCGAAGCCTGCGCGACGTGCAGTGTTTACCGTTCAGCCAACCTCAAAAAACTTGGGGTCAACATGGACAAGTGGGACTTCATGGTCGCCCTCGCCGGCAATCCCAACACCGGCAAAAGCACGGTTTTCAATGCGTTGACGGGATTGCGCCAACACACCGGCAATTGGCCGGGCAAAACCGTAACGCGGGCCGAGGGTGGGTATGCCTACGCTGACCAGCGGTTCAAAATCGTCGATTTGCCCGGAACCTATTCGCTGCTTTCGACCAGTCTGGATGAGGAGATTGCCCGGGATTTCATCCTCTTTGGCCAACCAGATGTGACCATCGTCGTGGCGGATGCGACCCGTTTGGAACGCAATCTAAACCTCATGATTCAGGTGCTCGAAATCACGGATCGGGTCGTGCTTTGCCTGAACCTGATGGACGAGGCCCGGCGACATGAGGTCGCAGTGGATGACCGGCAACTGGCCCGTGATCTGGGGGTGCCGGTGGTGCCGACATCCGCCCGCTCGGGTGAAGGTCTTCCCGAATTGCTCCAAGTCGTGGCCGATGTGGCCTCCGGCAAGGTCGTCTGCCGGCCGCATCGCCTGGCCAACGAGCCGCCGGTCCTAAAGTCGGCCCTCAATGAACTGGTCACACAGCTTGATGCGGCTTATCCCGGTTTGCCGAACGCACGTTGGGTGGCAATGCGTCTGTTGGGTGGTGACGAATCACTGGCCACGGCGGTGCGCGAAGGTTCCCTGGGTGATCTGACGCTGAACCGAAAGGCCCGGGAAGTTTCAACAATGACCATGGAGGATTCATCGGTATGAGCGAAGCTGATGTCAGTGCGGTTCCGCCGGATGCCTCTGGCATCATGGAAAATGTGCGTCGCTTGCGTCGGCAGATCCCCGGTGATGTGCATGAACTGATTGTCGAGGCGATTTACGGTGACGCCGCCCGGATTGCCGACCGGGCCGTGAGTCGTCCGGAGCGTTCCGCCCGACCCACTTTGGATCGGTCCTTGGATCATGTTCTGACCAGCCGGCTCTGGGGCTTTCCCATCATGCTGCTGTTGTTCGCGCTGATGTTTTGGATCACCATTATTGGATCCAATGTGCCGTCTGGCTGGTTGGCGGATTTTTTCGTCGGCTGGCTTTGGCCGGTTTTGCGCGAAGGGTTTGTCAGTCTGGGAATTCCCGGCTGGATCACCGGCTTGGTGGTGGATGGCATGTATCTTTCCATGGCTTGGGTCATCAGTGTGATGCTTCCGCCGATGGCCATATTTTTCCCCCTGTTCACCATGCTGGAGGATTTTGGTTACCTGCCGCGCGTGGCCTTCAACCTGGACCGGCTCTTCAAGACCGTCGGGGCGCATGGCAAGCAGTCCATGAGCACCATGATGGGTTTTGGTTGCAATGCCGCCGGGGTGGTGGCCACGCGGATTATTGACAGCCCCCGGGAACGTCTCATCGCGATCATCACGAACAATTTCGCCCTCTGCAACGGGCGCTGGCCGACCCAAATTCTGATTGCTTCAATCTTTATTGGCAGTCTGGTCCCGGCCCAATGGGCCGGCCTGATATCGGCTGCGGCCGTGACCGGGGTGGCCTTGCTGGGACTGCTCTTCACCTTGATAGTGTCCTGGGTGTTGTCACGTTCAGTGCTGAAAGGTGAAGTATCCGCCTTTAGTCTTGAACTGCCGCCTTATCGCCCCCCAGCACTGCTGCGCACCCTTTACACCTCGTTGATCGACCGAACCATGTTTGTGCTGTGGCGGGCCGTCGTTTTCGCCATTCCGGCCGGCGCGGTGATCTGGCTGATTGCCAACATCCCGGTCGGCGATGCCAGCCTGGCCCATTGGTTGATTCATAACCTGGATCCCGTTGGCCTTGCCCTCGGTTTGAACGGCGTGATCCTGATCGCCTATGTGGTGGCCATCCCGGCCAACGAAATTGTCATTCCCACCATACTGATGCTCACGGTTTTGGTAGCCGGGGTGCATGGGGTGGGACCGGGCGCTGGAGTGATGTTCGAGCTCGATTCAAATGGCGCCACCAAAGAGATACTGCAGGCGGGCGGCTGGACGTTGCTCACCGCGGTCAATTTGATGCTCTTCAGCTTGCTGCATAATCCCTGCAGCACGACAATATACACGATCTACAAGGAAACGGGCAGTGTGAAATGGACCGCGGTATCCACGCTCTTACCGGTGATGATCGGCATTGTGGTGACTTTTTCCGTAGCTTTTATCTGGCACCAGATGGCAGGGTAGTTTCTCCCGGCGCGGCATGAAAATGGGTTCCATCCTAATTGGCGGGTTGTTCTTGTTTTGGGCCGGTGCAGCGCGATTGGTTGCACAAGCCACCGAGGTTACTTCGACGGCACCTGCGGGTGGTTGGTTATGGGAAATCGATATACTGAGGGTGGCTGTTGATAACCGGACTTCCGCGCGCGATGGCAAGCATCACCGATCAACCACGCTGGGTTCGGTGCTGCTCTCGACCGGTTTGACTGATCGTTGGGATGTGCAATTCGGTATGGAACTTTGGCGGAATGAGAGGGTGTCGGGCAACGGGCCGACGCAAAGTGATTCAAGCCAAGGCGAGGCATGGTTGCGGACCAAGTGGAATTTCGCCGGGGAGGAGGAAAACGGACCGGCTTGGGCCTTGCTCCCATCCCTCAAATTACCAGTCGCGGATCCCGCCATCGGAAACGAGGAATTCGAACCCGGTCTGGTTTTGATTTTTGCGCGCCCGATAAATGCAATCATCCAATGGCATGCCAATCTGGGGGTGGATTTGCTGTGCGACGGCACCGGTGGTCGGCATGCGGCAATTTATACCAGCACCGCAGTCACCCGCATCTGCTCGGATAAAGTGGCACTCTATGGCGAGTTTGCCGGTTGGACTGACCTTCAGGATATGCGAAACGGGTCGGGTGAAGTTGGCGTCGGGGTGACATACGCTTTTCATCAACAGGGTTGGATGGATTTTGCCCTCTATGTGGGCCTGACCAGGGCGGCGCCCGATTACACGCCGGTGCTGCGGAGTGGTTGGCAGTTTTGAGACCCCAAGCGCGGCTCAGCGCGCAAACAAGTCGCGGAAAAGGTGAACCGCGAACACCGCGGCCAGGACGTATACCAGCCAGGAAGTCTGGCGGGCACGCCCAGTGGTGAGGTGGATGAGCGCGTAGGCGACCAAGCCCAAGCCAATGCCCTCGGCGATGCTGAAGGTCAGTGGCGTGGCGAGAATGATTATGAATGCCGGGGCGGCTTCGCGCAGATCGGTAAGTTCCAACTGGGCCACGGACTGGAACATGAAAATACCCACCACGACCAGGGCGGGCGCTGTGGCGACCACGGGGATCGCCTGGATAACCGGCGTGAAAAACAGGGCGACGATGAAAAGTCCGGCCACGGTGACTCCGACCAAACCGGTGCGCCCACCAGCCTCCACGCCCGATGCGGATTCGATGTAACTCACCACATTGGAAGTGCCGAAAATCGAGGAGGCAATCACGCCGAGCGAGTCTGCGATCAACGCTTTGCCTGCGCCGGGCAGATTGCCCTGCTTGTCTAGGAGGCCGGCGCGCTGGGTAACACCGATCAGCGTGCCGACATTGTCGAAAATTGCGATCAGTAGCAGCGTGAGGACCACGGTTGTGGCCTTGAACCAATCCGCGGCGAAGTAGCCCAGGTTGAACTGCATGAAGGTATCAGTCATCGGGGCCGGCAACGATACGAAGTGGTCGGGCACTTGGGTGACCCGACCGCCGTGACCGTCCGGCACCAGCAGACCGGCAAGGGTGACGATCAGAATGGAAATGATGATGGCGCCCGGGACCCGGCGGACCATAAGGACGATGGTCAAAAGTATGCCCGCAAAACAAAGCAGGACCGGAGGTGAACCCAAAATGCCATGGGTGACCAGGGTATCGGGATTGCCGGTGATTACCCCGCCGTTTTTCAGACCGATGAAGGCTATGAAGAGCCCGATGCCACAGGTAATGGCCATCTTCAACTGGAACGGGATCACGATGATGATCTTCTCCCGGATGCCCGAGATCGACAGGGCGAGGAAGGCGAGACCGTTGATGAAAACCAAGCCGAGCGCCTGCGGCCAGGGCACGCCGATGCCGAGGCAGACCGTGTAGGCAAAATAAGCGTTGATGCCCATGCCGGGAGCCAGGGCCAGCGGAAAGTTGGTGAACAACGCCATGATCAGCGTGCTGACCGCGGCACTTACTGCCGTCACCGTGATCAAGCCGGCCACGGGCATGCCTGCCGCGGCCAGAATGGCCGGATTGACCGCCAGGATGTAGGCCATGGCAGCGAAGGTGGTGCAGCCTGCCTGAACTTCACGACCCATGGTCGTGCCGTGTTGTTCGAGTTTGAAGAAACGTTGGAGCATGGGGTTCTCTGCTTGCGGGATTGAGAACGAGAATAAGAATGAGAACGAGAACGATTTCATGCCCCTCATCGACGCCCACATTCATCTCTATCCCGACGTGGTGAACCGTGACCCGGCAGCGTGGGCGATTGCAAATGGCGAGACGCACTGGGCGACGCTCTGCACCAGAAAACGAAAAAATGGCCTTACGGTGCAAAGTTTTCCCACGGTGAACGAATTGCTCCGGTCGATGGATGTCGCCGGCATTGCACGGGCGGTGCTGTTGGGTTGGTATTGGGAGCACCCTGAGTCATGTGCGATGCAGAACCGGTTTTATGCCGAATGCATTCGGTTGCATCCGGATCGATTGTCGGCCTTTGCCGCTATTCATCCCGTTTTTGGTGAAAGCGGAGCCATGTCGGAACTCGGCCGCGCCCGAGACGAAGGTTTAATTGGCGTGGGCGAGTTGTCGCCCCATTCCCAGGGCATTGCCTTGGCTGATCCGGTGTTTCAGGCTCTCATGGCGCAGGCGGGAGAGTGGGGGATGCCGGTGAATCTGCATGTGACCGATCCAGCCAGTCGTGATTTTCCCGGCAAAGTGGCCACTCCCCTCGAGGATTTTGTCATCCTGGCCACCCAACACCCGCAGACCACATTCATCCTTGCACACTGGGGCGGACTTTTGCCCTTGGTCATCGGAATACCCATTCCTGATAATATTTTCTACGATACGGCTGCCTCTCCCCTGCTTTATCCCCAGGCGATCTGGCGGGGATTTTGTGCCAAGGTGCCACCAGAACGCGTGCTCTTTGGTTCGGATTACCCCCTCAATTTGTATCCCGGCATTGATTCCGGACCAAATATGTCGCGATTGGTGGCAGAAATTCATCGGTCAGAATTGGCCGCCGCCGACCTGAAATTGGTCGTTGGGGCCAACGCCGCCAAGCTGCTGGCAATATAGGTCGACGACATATTCTGACCAGTGGTGGGTGGTTCGACTTGGATGCCCAAATTCCCTGGGCAGGAAGTGGACCGCCGCTGGACCGGTTAAACCGGCAGTCATGCCTCAATAATACATGAATGTTGCTCGCCTGCTGCCAGCTCAAGGTTCACTTTGGGAGCGTGCGCATCGTTTACACAGGTATGCTATTTTCCGCCCTCGTGGTGATAATGGGAGGTTGCAAGCCACATCAGGAACCCTCTCCCTCCGCGCTGCGGAAGGTTGTATTTCAGACCGATTGGTTTCCCCAGGCGGAGCATGGTGGCTTCTATCAGGCACTGGCCAAGGGCTACTACGAGGAAGTCGGGCTTGATGTCGAAATCGTGTCAGGTGGTCCCGGGGCGGCCATCAAACTCAAGGTGGCGAAAGGCAACGCGGATTTCGGCATGCTCCGGAGTGACGACACGGCTTTGGCCGTGAGTCGAGGTTTGCCCCTCGTGCTGATTGCCGCGACCATGCAACACGATGCCGAGGCATTATTGGTGCATGCGCACAGCCCGGTGAAGGATTTCGGCGATTTGGATGGTCGCACCATCATGGCGCCATTGAGCATGGCCTGGATTCCCTTCATTCAAAAAAAATACGGGATTAATTTCAGTCTGATACCGACCACCTATGGGCTGGCGACCTTTCTGGGGGACAAAAACTTCATACAAAGCTGTTTTCTCACCAGCGAGCCGTATTATGCCCGGCAGCAGGGCGTGGCGGTGCGCACCCTGCCGCTTACGGCGGCGGGCTATGATGTTTATCAAGGCATTGTTTGCCGACGGAATTTGATCCGCACGGAACCGGAGGTGGTGCGGGCCTTTTTGGCTGCGACGATCCGCGGTTGGCGTGATTATTTGACGCATGATCCCGCACCAGCCGATGCCATGATTCTTGAACGCAATGGCAACATGTCTCAGGGGCAGCTGGATTACTCCAGAAAGGCGCTGATCGATTATGCCTTGGTGGCGGGATACCCCGCGAAAGGCGAAGACATCGGTCAACTTGACCTCAAACGGCTGCAGGGTGAAATCGATGTGTTGCGCGAGTTTAATATCTTGGAGCAACCGTTGCGCGCCGAGGATTTTGCCACCACTGACTTTTTGCCCGTCAGGTAACCGTTGAAATCGCTTGGCCTCGTCCTCTGATTACGCCACCACTATCCGCATGAATCCTGAAGCCAAATTAGCCGCCATCGGTCTCACTTTGCCCAATCCGCCCGCCGCTGCCGGCAGCTATGTCCCTACGGTGCGCAGCGGTAATCTGCTCTACTGTTCGGGCACGGTTTGCATGATAGACGGAAAAATGACCCATACGGGTCAGGTCGGCAAGGAGCACACCGTCGAAAGCGGGGCAAAAGCCGCCGAGGTTTGTGCCCTGAACACGCTCGCGAACATCAAGGCGGCGGTCGGTTCACTCGACCAGGTGGCACGCATTGTTCTGGTGAATGGGTTCGTCAACGCCGTCGATGGTTTTGAGGACAGTCCCGCCGTGATCAATGGCGCCAGCAATCTCTTCCTCGCCGTCTTTGGTGAGGCCGGCAAACACGCGCGTGCCGCCGTGGCCACCAACGGACTCCCCAAGGGCACCACGACCGAGATTCAAGTCATTGTCGAATTGAAGGCCTGATGCAGTCAGCCTAGCGCACAGCCAGATACCCTTACCCCATGAAAAAATCACTGATCTTAATGGTCATACTATGCGCGACTTTGGTCGCGCGCGGAGAAGACTATCGTATCGCGGTTATTCCCAAGGGCACCACGCATGAATTCTGGAAATCCATTCATGCGGGTGCGATCAAGGCAGCGCGGGAACTCAAGGCCGAAGGGACCAATGTTGAGGTGATTTGGAAAGGTCCCCTGCGGGAGGATGACCGTGAACAACAGGTGCAGGTGGTCGAAAATTTCATTGCCCGCCGGGTAAGCGGTATTGTGTTGGCCCCGCTTGATGCCCGGGCATTGGTTGCCCCGGCGGAGACGGCCGTGCGGGCAGGCATCCCGGTGGTGATCATCGATTCGGGTCTCAACTCGACACAACCGGTTAGCACGGTTTCGACCGACAATTACAAGGGCGGCGTGCTGGGAGCGCGTCGGCTGGCCGAGTTACTCGATGGCAAGGGCAAGGTTATCCTGCTGCGCGTATTGGCTGGATCGACGAGCACGGAACAGCGTGAGGCCGGTTTTCTTGATACCCTGGCACGGGATTATCCCGGCATCACCGTGATTTCGAGCGATCAACACGCCGGGGCGACACGCGACACGGCGTATCGTGCCGCGCAGAATCTGCTCAACCGCTTTGGTCGCGAGGTGACGGGGATATTCGGCCCCAACGAATCCTCCGCCACCGGCATGTTGCTTGCGCTGCGTGATGCCGGTCTGGCGGGCGGCAAAGTGAAATTTGTCGGCTTCGATACCGGCACCCAAACGGTCGCGGGACTTAAGACCGGAGATTTGCAGGGTCTTGTGGTGCAGAACCCCTTCAAGATGGGCTACCTCGGAGTGAAGACCATCGTCGCGAGCCTGCGGGGAGAAACCGTTGAGAAGGATATTGATACCGGCTGCGAACTCGTGACGCTGGATAATCTCAACGAGCCTGCCACCATGGATCTCTTGAATCCACCCCTGGGTAAATATCTGGACTGAAGATGCGTCCCAGACTCCGACTCACGGGCATCAGCAAGGCCTTTGGGGCAACCCAGGCTTTGAGCGAGGTTTCGCTCGAGGTTGCCCCGGGCGAGGTGCACGCGTTGATCGGTGAGAACGGGGCGGGGAAGAGCACCCTGATGAAGGTGCTCAGTGGCGTCATCAAACCGGATGCCGGCAACATGGAACTCGACGGCAAGGCCTACCGGCCGGCGGACACCCTGGCGGCGCGTCGGCATGGCGTGGCCATGATTTATCAGGAGCTGAGTTTGGCCCCGCATTTGAGTGTGTGGGAAAATATTGTGATGGGTGACGAGCCGCAACACTGGGGCTGGCTGGACCATCATGTTGCCAAACGCCGTGCCCGCGAGGTTCTCTCCAGTTTGGCCCATGAGCATCTCGATGTTGATCTGCCCGTGGCGACTTTCCCCATTGCCGAGCAGCAGATTATTGAAATTGCCCGTGCGCTGCTGACCAAACCACAGGTGTTGATCATGGATGAACCAACCAGCAGCCTGACCCAGCAGGACACCGCCCGATTGTTTATGGTGATCAGACAACTGCAGGCCCGGGGGGTAACGGTGATATACATCAGCCATTTCCTTGAGGAAGTCCGGCAGGTCGCCCACCGTTTCACCGTGCTCAAGGATGGCCAGACGGTGGGCAGTGGTGAGATCAGTTCCACCAGTCAGGACGAGATTGTGCGTCTGATGGTGGGCCGGGAGGTGACCGAACTATATCCTCAGCGCGCGGCCCAATCCGGTGACGTGGTTTTTGCCCTGGAGGACGGATTGAAAGTGCACGCGGGTGAAATTCTGGGCATAGGCGGATTGATCGGGGCGGGACGAACGGAATTGCTGCGCCGGACATTCGGTCTCGATTTTGCTGCCAACCTGGACACCACTCCACGACGACGATGGGCGGAAGCGGTGGGTTTTCTCAGTGAGAACAGAAAGGAGGAAGGCCTGATGCTGCCCCTGCGTATTTCCGAGAATGTCACCCTGCCCAAATTTGACCGGCTGGCGCGCTGGGGTTGGCTGTCGCCCCAACGAACCGAAGCGGCGGCACAATCATGGATTGTCGATCTGGGGATCAAGGCCCGCGATGCGAAGCAACGGGTGGATGAACTATCCGGAGGTAATCAACAAAAGGTCGCACTGGCCCGGCTGCTTGAATACCCGGCCAAGGTCCTGCTGCTGGACGAACCGACCCGGGGCATCGACGTGGGCAGCAAGGCACAGATATACGAATTGATTGTCCAACTCGCCGCCCAAGGTCGCGCCGTGATTTTGGTGAGTTCCTATCTGCCGGAATTGTTCGGCCTTTGTGACCGGATTGCCGTGATGCGACGCGGAGCCGTGGTGGAGTGCCGCCCCACCGG
Source organism: Cephaloticoccus sp. (assembly GCA_021734075.1). GTDB lineage: Bacteria > Verrucomicrobiota > Verrucomicrobiia > Opitutales > Opitutaceae > Cephaloticoccus. The sequence continues at coordinate 2,882 of JAIPJW010000061.1, read as the reverse complement.
CGAATGGACCGAACAAACCTTGATGCGCGCGGCGATTGGCACGGTCGCCGCATAAATCAAACCTCGCTACCCATGAAAAAGCTCATTGCCAAATTTGGACCGTTTCTCGGGCTGCTGCTGGTGGTGGGTCTATTCTCGCTCGACAGCGAGGTGAGGGAATACTTCCTCAGCTACGCCAATTTTAAAATCATCCTGACACAAACGGTGATCGTGGCGATCGGCGCGTTGGGCATGACCTTGATCATTATCAGTGGCGGCATCGATCTCAGCGTGGGGTCCGTGATCGCACTGACGAGTGTGGTGGGAGCCTTGTTGATCCAACACGCTTGGCCGACCGCCGGGGTGGTGCTGGCGGTGATAGCGGCGGGTGGCCTGATCGGGCTGTTCAATGGAGCGGCCATAGCCGGACTGCGCATGACGCCGTTTATCATCACGCTCGGCACGCTGGGTATAGCCCGGGGCGGTGCCAAATGGTTGGCGAACAATGAAACCGTCAACTACGACACCTCACCGATCAATGGTTGGATGACGACCGCGAATCCCTTCGGGTGGTCACTGCCCGCGGGGGCGTGGTTGGCGCTGGTGCTGGCCGTGCTCACCGCCGTGATGCTGCGCCGCACCGTGTTTGGGCGGCATATCTTTGCCATTGGCTCAAACGAGGCAACGGCCCGGCTTTGCGGGGTGGCGACCGTGCGAAACAAAATCTATATCTACGTGCTCGCGGGTTGTTTTTTTGGTCTCGCCGGGCTCATGCAATTGTCACGCCTGCGTCAGGGGGATCCCACGGTGGCGATCGGCGTGGAGTTGGATATCATTGCCGCCGTGATCATCGGCGGCGCGAGTTTGAATGGTGGCGTGGGCACCGTGTTGGGTTCGATGATCGGAGCATTGATCATGGCTGTGCTGCGCAATGGGTCGCAACAAATGGGGTGGCCGACTTATTTTCAGGAAATCATAATCGGCGTCGTGATTATCGCCGCCGTATTTCTGGATCGCGTGCGTCAAGCCCGGGCGGGCTGATCTATTCGGCAGAGGCTCTCAACGGTAGCTATCGGGTCGCAGGTGCTTGAGCAGCGGAATGCGCGCGTGAAAGGATTCAATTTGAGCGTGTTCCAAGTCAGCCGTGACAACCTGATCGACCCCGGGTTCTCCCTGTGCGATCAAATTGCCGTGGGGATCGGAAATCATTGCGACGCCATTGAAGTTTGGCCCCAGATGGACTGAGCCGCCGACATAGATGCCATTGTCCATGGCCCGGGCACGCAGGGAGAGTTCCCATTCCGCGGCGGGTCCAAGCCAGGCGGCTGCGACGAGCGCCAGATGAGCACCATTTTTGGCCAAAGTGCGGGCCGCTTCAGGAAAGCGATTGTCGTAGCAGATCCACATGCCAAGCGGAAATCCGCCATATTGGGCCACGGGGAAAATGTTACCGGGCGTGGCCCAGGCTTTTTCGTTATCCCAAAGGTGCACCTTGCGGTAGCGCAAACGCTCGGAGCCATCACTGGCGATCAACACCATCGAGTTGTGCACCGTGCCGGAAGCTGGATCACTTTCGACCAACCCGGCGGCCAAGGCAATCCCATGACCAATGGCAATAGCTGACAGGGCGTCGAAGGCGGGTCCGGGAATGGGCTTGGCCGCCGCGGCTACAATTTCGGGGCGGGCATAGCCGGTCACGGCCAGTTCGGGCAGAACCAGGAGCTGAACGCCATCCTTGGCTGCACTTGCAGCCAATCGCGCAATTGTCGCCAGATTGGCGGCCGTATCGCCGTTGCGGGCGGTAAATTGCGCACAACCCAGTCGCAAGGTGTTACCCATGGTGCGGTATGCTCAGCTCAATGACTTGGTCAGCACCTTGGCATTGCGACCGCTGTCGTCGTAAAGTTTAAGGCGTGATTCCGGGAGCACGGATTTGTCTGAATCGGCAAAGCCACACACACCACTGAAAAAGCCGTAGCTCTGGGTCGAGAGGGCCACGATATTGGCGGCCCCGCGTTCCTTGGCCATGAGGCAGGCATACTCGACCATTTTTTTGCCGATGCCGCGGTTGTGGTAAAATGGGAGCACATAGAGAGAACCGATCTCCGCGAGCGCCGGTTTGCCCGGGTAGATGATCAATGTGACACAGGCGATGATGTTCTCATCGATTTCAAAGACGTAAAATTGATCGATGTTTTTCTCGATGGCCTGCTGCGTGCGATGGAGCAGCTCCTCCCGTTTTACGGCGGCCCGGGTGAGGCTGTAGATGAAGCGCACATCACGCCGGGTGGCTTTCCGGATCTGCTGGTAATCGTTGCCGTAAATCAGGGTGCCGACACCCTCGTTGGAGAAGACTTCATTCAGCAGGCTGTCGAACAGGCGTCCGTCGACGATATGCACGCGCGGGGTGCCGGTATCGATGGCGCGCACGGCATTGCTGGCCTTGGTGCGGCAGAGTTCCGCGATTTGCTCCGGCGCCTCGCCGAGCTGTTTGCGGAGGGTTTCCACTGAAATCTGGGGCCGGAGCTCACCATTGATGAGCAAGCCTGATTGCGGAGTGAGATAGACGATTTTGGTCGCATGCAACGCTTCGGCCAGTTCGGCCGCAAGCAGATCGGAATTGACCCGCAGGGAGCGGCCGTCGGGGCCAAAGGCCAGAGGGGCCATGACGGGAATCACCTGCCCATTGATGAGACTGGTGATGAAATCCTTGTCGATACGCTCCACCTTGCCGGTGAATTGTTGATCCACGCCTTTTAGTATTCCGGTGGGCAGGGCGCGCACGGAATTGGTGATCACCCCTTTGAGATTGTTCTGCGCCAGACCCTCGAGGATGAGATGCGAGACCCGCGAGGACGCCCGGATGGCCAGGTCCAACGTCGCGGCATCCGTGACCCCTGAGC
>JAIPJW010000060.1 GCA_021734075.1 Cephaloticoccus sp. | reverse complement strand
GTCTGTGAGGCCAAACGTCAGGTGTTTGGGGTCGCGGGGGTGGATTCATTGCCCGGTCCAAGTGAAGTCATGGTGATTGCCGACCAGACCGCCCGGCCGGACTTTGTGGCGGCGGATTTATTGGCCCAGGCCGAACACGGTTCGGGCCGGGAAAAAATCTATCTGGTCGTCATGGCGGAAAAAATCGCGGACAGCATAATCGCGGAAGTTAAGCAGCAAGTGGGCACGCTCTCCCGTTCGGAAAAGACCCAAAAGGTATTGGACGAGGGCTTTTTGGTGATCGTGACCGACAGTTTGTCGCGTGCTGCCGGGATCGCCAATTATGTGGCGCCTGAACATCTTGAACTGATCGTGAAAGAATCAGCCCTGAATAAACTGATCAAGACCATCACCACGGCCGGAGCCATCATGATTGGCAATTACACCCCGACAGCATTGGGGGATTTTACCGCGGGACCCAGCCACGTGCTGCCCACCGGTCGCACGGGTCGATTTTTCAGCGGGTTGCGGGTGGCCGATTTTCTGCGGCGCACCAGCATCGTGCGCTACGACGCCAAGAGTGTGCGGGCCGGATACAAGGTCGTTGATGCATTCGCCACCATGGAGAAACTGGATGCTCATGGCCGCTCGGTAAAGATCCGCACTCAAGCCTGAACGCCCCGTGGACGCCGAATTTCCCCATTCGTTGGCCTTGCCGCACTTGGCGAAGTTGCATGCCTATACGCCGGGGCTGCAGCCGACCGAAGCAGGTTGGACCAAACTGAATACCAATGAATGTGCCTACGCCCCCAGCCCCCGCGTGGCGGCGGCATTACTCGGGGAAATCGGGGAGGAGGGGGACAGCCTGCGCCGCTACCCCAATCCCTCCAGCAATCCATTGCGGGCAGCACTGGCTGCACACCACCAACTGCAACCCGCGAATGTGTGTGTGGGCAACGGTTCCGATGACATCCTGAATTTGCTCATGCGGTGTTTTTGCGCCCCTGGGCCCGGCACCGGTTTCACTTTTCCGAGCTATTCGCTCTATCCCGTCTTGGTGGGTATTCAGGATGGGGCTGCTGCGGTGATTGAATTCGATCGTTCGATGCAGCTGCCCCTCGATAAAATATCGAATTCCTCGGCCCGGATATTCTTTCTGACTTCGCCCAATGCCCCGACCGGGGTCGCCTTTGCAAACTCCGAGATTGCCCAGATACTATCGCGGTTTTCCGGCATTTTGGTGGTGGATGAAGCCTATGCCCCCTTTGCCAAGGAAAATGCAATATCCTTGCTGGCCAACCATCCCCGATTGGTGGTCGTCCGCACTTTTTCCAAGGCCTACGCCCTGGCCGGGATCCGGGTGGGTTACGCCCTGGGCCATCCCGACCTCATCGGCTTGCTCGACCGGGTGCGCGACAGTTACAACGTGAACCGGCTGTCCCAAGTCGCCGCTTTGGCGGCGTTGGAGGATCAGGGCTACTACAGTGATCTCATCCAAAGGATTTGTCGCACCCGCGACCACTACCAGAATCTGTGGCGGGAATCCGGTTGGTTTACGTATCAATCAGAGGCAAATTTCATATTCACGGAGCCATGCAATGCCCGGGGTGAAAGTGGACCGGTCGTGGCAAAATCCGCTTATGAATATCTCTCCCGGCACCGGGTCCTGGTCCGCTACTTCCCGAGCCATGCCTTGACCGCTTCGTTTCTGCGTATCAGCGTCGGCACGGATGACGAGATGACCGTCCTCCAAAACACCCTCGAAGCATGGCTAAAGCACGCATAGCGACCCTCAGCCGCAAAACGGCAGAAACGGACATCAATCTTACCTTGGAAATCGACGGCACCGGTGTTTCCAAAATCGACACCGGAGTGCCGTTTTTCGACCACATGCTCACCTTGTTTGCCAAGCACGGTCTCTTCAACCTAGAGCTCAAGGCCATTGGTGACATCGACGTGGACTATCACCACACCGTGGAGGATGTGGGCTTGGTGCTGGGCAATGCGTTCAAACAGGCCTTGGGTGAAAAACTGGGCATTCGCCGTTACGGTTTTTTTCTTTTGCCGATGGACGAGGCCTTGGCCCGTGTGGTCGTGGATCTGAGTGGCCGGGCCTGTCTCGTGTTTGACTCGGTGCCCCCCACGATGTTCGTGCGGGATTTCAATCTGGTATTGGTCAAGGAATTTTGCCGTGCCTTCAGCAATGCAGTGGGCTGCAATCTCCACGTCAAACTGGAGTATGGCGAGGAGCCGCATCATGTGGCGGAGGCCATCTTCAAGGCGTTGGCGCGTGCCCTGGACGAGGCCACCCGGATCGATGAACGCACTGCGGGTGCCCTGCCGAGCACCAAGGGTTCGCTCTAGCCCATGAAGGCTTCACCGCGAATCGCCGTAATTGATTACGGCATGGGTAACCTGCGCAGTGTCACCAAGGCGGTGGAAGCGGCCGGGGGGGACGTGCATGTGGTCACCCAGCCGGATGAACTGTCTGGTTATGACGGCGTCATTCTGCCGGGAGTGGGTGCTTTGGCCGATTGTGTTTCTGCCCTGCGTTCCAGTGGGATGGATGCAGGGGTTCGATCTTGGATTGCCGCTGACCGCCCTTTTCTCGGCGTGTGCCTGGGCCTGCAGGCACTTTTTGATTTTTCCGAAGAGGCCGCCACGACCGGCTTGGGAATTTTCCCCGGTCGGGTGGTGCGTTTCAAGCTCCCCCCGGAGTTCAAGGTGCCCCATATGGGCTGGAATACGGTGCGGTTCGAGCAGCCCGATTCGGCGCTGGTCGCCGGATTGCCCCAGGAGGGCGAGGCGTTCTATTTCGTGCACAGTTACTATTGCGTGCCGACTGATCCCGCCTTGGTTCTCGCGGAATGTGACTATGGTTTGAAATTTACGGCGGCCATTGCTCGCGGCCGCTGTTTTGCCACCCAGTTTCACCCGGAGAAAAGTCAGACCAAGGGCATTCAGATTTACCGGAATTTTGTGACGGTGGCGGCGAAGCGCTGACCGGCCTGCCAGTGCCGACCGATCGGTCAGGTGCTGTGAGCTTTGCTAATGCGCGCAGGTTCGTGTCTTATGTCTGTAAAAGGTGCCTGCAACTGGCAACTTTGCTTTGCAAGGTCGGGCTTTTCAGATTTGGTTTTCGGCATGGCCACAATACCGCTCAAGATTGAAGACAAAGAGGTGTCTCTGCCTGTTATCACTGGCTCCGAAGGGGAAAAGGCCATTGATATCCGCAGCCTGCGCCAGGACACCGGTTATATCACTTATGATGACGGCTACGGCAACACAGGCTCCTGCCTGAGCAATATCACTTATATTGACGGGGAAGCGGGAATTTTGCGTTATCGCGGATACCCCATTGAGCAACTCGCTGAGCAGTCGAGCTTTGTCGAAGTGATTTACCTGATCATTTATGGGGAGTTGCCCACGGCAGCCCAACGCGCCCGTTTTTCGGGATTGTTGACCGAGCATGCGCCGCTACGGGAAGGTCTGATTCGTTTCATTCAGGGGTTTCCGCGTGATTCTCATCCGATGGCGTTGCTCTCTTCGAGTTTCAACGCCCTTGGCGCCTACTATCCGCATCTTGTCGCCAACACCCTCAATGTGGATAAACCGCAGTTCGACGAAGCGGCCGCAATTGCGATCTCCAAGGTTCGAACCATCGCGGCTCACTCATACCGGGTCGCCCACGGGCTGAAGCTGAACTATCCCAATCCGGATCTGGGTTACTGCGAGAACTTTCTGCACCTCATGTTTTCGCAGCCTTATCGCGATTATGTCGCCAAGCCGGAAGTCGCTGCGGCCGTGAATCTGTTCCTGCTGCTCCACGCCGACCACGAGCAAAATTGCTCGACCTCGACGGTGCGCATGGTGGCGTCTTCCGGCGCCAACCTCTTTGCCTCGGTTTCTTCGGGCGTGAATGCACTCTGGGGTCCCCTGCATGGCGGAGCCAACATGGCGGTCATCGAAATGCTCAAGCACATCCATGCCGACCATGACGATGGCACCCGCTTCATTCAGGCCGCCAAGACGGGTCAGGGTCACCGGCTCATGGGCTTTGGCCACCGCGTCTACAAGAACTTCGATCCCCGGGCCCAGATCATCAAAAAGAGTTTTTACAAAGCCCTGACCTCACTTGGGATCAAGGATGATCCGCTGCTCAACATCGCGATGAAGCTGGAGGAAATCGCCTTGAATGATGACTACTTTATTTCCCGCAAGCTCTACCCGAATGTCGACTTCTACTCGGGTCTGATCATGCGGGCCATCGGTATCCCGGTGGACATGTATACGGTGATGTTTGCCATCGGCCGCATGCCGGGCTGGGTCGCACACTGGCACGAAGTGGCCACCACGCCCAAGTTAAAGATTCACCGTCCCCGCCAGATTTACACGGGTCCGGCCAAGCGCGATTTTGTGCCGATGGCCTCGCGCGGTTAAGGCTTGCGATCAGCCGGCGCTGCTTCCCCGGTCGCCGCCACTTTTTTGGTGGCGGCCTCGTCATGCATCAGATCGTCCAGCTTGAGGCCGGTGGCGGTTTGCAGTCCCTTGATAAACCGCCAGAGGGCGAGCATCATCATCGCCATGCTCGGCAGCACAATGACCGGCCAGCTCCAAAGGTGCATTTTGCCGAGTTCATTGTTGAAGGCCTCGGTGCCGGTAGGGCTCTTTAACAAATAACGGGCCAGGCCGTAATTGAGCACGGCACTGATGAAAAACGAGAGGGCGAGCAAGCGACTGGCGGCGAGCATCAGAGGGGCAAAGTCGGATCTCGTGCCCCGTTCATCCATGGCCGCCTCGATCCGGGCCACGTCCATCAGTTGCGGATTGTAGAGCAGTTCCTGCACCAACGGCAGCTTGGAACGCATCGAGGCCAGCACCGCCAGGCCGATGATCGATGGAATGGCCGCCTCTTTGACGGCGAACCAGAAGCCATCCAGCTTGAGCAGACCGAATCCTCCGGAGATCAACACGCTGGAGAACCCGATCACCGAGATGAAATTGCAGCGCCGCCGCCGGATGAAATCATGCACACCGTAGCCAATGGGAAAGCTGAGGGCGACAATCAGGCCCCAGGTTGGCCCCAGACCCGAATTCCCGCTGAATTTGGTCAGAATCAAGGTCGGCAACGCCACATTGCAGATCAGGTTGATGAGCAGGTTTTCCCGCTTGGCTTTGGTGACGGATTTGGCGGGGGCGTTCATTTCGTTTTGCTATGGAGAATCACCAAGGACTTAATCACGTCAAACCTCTGTCATTATGATTCTACTTGGCCTCAACATCGACCATTGCGCCACCGTGCGGCAGGCCCGCTATCGCACGGCGGCCGAGTCCACCGGTGGAGCCGTGGAACCGGATCCGGTTGCCCTGGCCTTGGTTGCTGAGCGGGCCGGCGCCGATGGCATCACGGCGCATTTGCGCGAGGACCGGCGGCACATGCTCGACCGCGACATCTGGCGGTTGCGCGAAAGCATCGCCACCCGGCTCAACCTCGAGATGGCCTGCACCGCCGAGATGGTGAAACTGGCCCTGGAGTTGAAGCCGGATTCGGTCTGCCTGGTGCCCGAAAGCCGCGAGGAAATCACCACCGAGGGTGGGCTTGATGTGGTCGGCAATCGCGAGCGGGTGCGGGATTGTGTGGCGGCGATGAACGCCGCCGGCATCAAAACCAGCCTTTTCATCGATCCAGATGAGCCCCAGATCGAGCTGGCCGCGGAGTTGAAGGCGCCGTGGATCGAGTTGCATACCGGAGCCTATGCGAACGCGTATTTTGGTCCGGAACGCACCCGGGAGTTTCACCGGTTGCGGCTGGGCTGCGCCCGTGGCAACGAGTGCGGCTTGGTCGTTAACGCCGGTCATGGCATCAACTACGTGAACATCGCGGAGGTGCGGACCCTGCCGCATTTGCATGAACTTAATATCGGGCACAGCATCATCAGCCGGGCCCTCTTTACCGGCATTGAGGAAGCGGTGGGCACGATGAAGTCCCGGATGAATCCATGAGTGCGGGCATGGCCATTTCCCTGCCACCCGGTGGCGTCCTGCTGGGCCTGGGTTGCGATCTCATCGAGGTGGAGCGCATCCGTGGGGTGCTGGAACGCCACGGTGATCGGTTTCTCAGTCGCACGTTTACCGATGAGGAGCGGGCCTATTGCTCCAAGTTGAAGTTTCCCCACAAACACTATGCCGCTCGCTGGGCAGCCAAGGAGGCCGTCTCCAAGGCATTTACCACCGGTATCGGGAGTCACCTCGATTGGACTTCCATTTCGGTTTACCACGGCGTGCGCCTGGAACCCTTGGTGCGACTGGATGACAAGGCCCGGGCCCTGCTGCAGCAAGTCGGCGGCACGGGTGTCTTGTTGTCCCTCTCACATACCGAGACCCACGCTATGGCCGTGGCTGCACTGGTGCGGAGTTAATCTCATGGATACCCCCACGCCCAAGACCCCTTCGCCCTCGCAGCTCTCGAAAACCCCGTCGTGGATATCCATTGGGTTTGTGCTGGGTGCACTCTTCGTGTGGTTGTTACCCCGACCCGAACCGACAGTGATTGAAGTGCCGGTCAAGGCCGAGGAACCGCAGACATTGGTGGTGACCCGCACCAAGCCGGATTTTTCCGAGCTCGAAGCGGTCTTCAGTGAATGGGGTCGTTATGCGGTGTGGGAACACGACCTGACCGAATTGGCCCTCTGGGATGTGGATACCCGCCAGTTCTCCCGCTTCTACGAGATTTTGCGCAGTGGGGGTAACTATTACTACCGTTCCATTGCCCGGTTGACCCGTCCCGTGCTGACCCATGGGGTCAAGGTGAATGCTCCCATGTTGTTTACCGAGCCCGAGAGCGCTCGGCAAGAATGGCTCAAACAAAAGGATGAGGAGACGTGGAAGGGAATTTCGAATTCAATCAGGCTGCAGACTACCCCAACTCCGCGCACCACCACTGGGGATGGGAGATAGATATGAGTCCTTCCGGTGCACATCCGATTCTCACTTGTGCCGAAACTGCGGCATTGGAGGAACGACTGTTTGCCGGTGATGAATCGGCCGAGTGGCGTGCCATGCAGATGGCGGGCACGGCGGTCGCCCGGGGACTTCTGCAGGATTTCCGGGAACTGGGTGAGTTTCCCTCATTAGGGCGTGGCGTGGTCATCGCGGGCAAGGGTCACAATGGCGGTGATGCGTTGCTGGCGGCGGGTTGTATCCTGGAGCAGCACCCCGATGCCCGGGTTGATGTGATGCTGGTTTATGGTCAACGCCAGCTTCGTCCGCTGGCCTTGCGCGCGTGGCAGCTCCTGCAGACGAAACAGGCCAAGCGAGTCCGCCTGGTGACGCTGCACTCCCTGGGTGATCACTACGACTTCTGCTTGGATGGGCTCTTCGGTTTTCAGTTTCATCCGCCCCTGGATGGACGTTCGGTCGCGGCTTTGCAGAAGATCAATGCATTGCCGATTAAGTTGCGGGCCGCCGTGGATTTGCCCAGTGGGGGCGAAGACTCTGCGGCTTTTCGGGCGGATTTCACCTATGCCACGGGTGTGGTTAAACAACCCCTGCTGGCGCTGCCCCATGCCGGGCGGCTGCGTTATCTGGATCTGGGATTCTTCCCTGACGGGGGATCATTCACCGCATCGGACAAGGTTCTGACCTCGGAAATATTGCAGCCTCTGCGCACATGGCGCGATCCCCACACCGAAAAACGCCGCCAGGGACACTTGTTTGTGGTGGCCGGTTCACGCGATTACCCCGGCGCGGCCTTGATGACGGTCACGGCGGCACTGCGCAGTGGAGCGGGGTTGGTCAGTGCCTTTGTGCCGGAATCACTCATCAGTGCCTTTGCTGCCCAGGTGCCCGAGGCCATCTGGGTGGGGATGCCGGAAACACCTGATGGAGGCCTCGCCTTGGAGGGGCATCATTTATTGAAGAAACGCCTGGCACGGGCATCCGCATTGGTGCTCGGTCCCGGGCTTGGGTGTGAAGCTGAGACGATGGCGTTGGCAGCAGATATCGTAAAGTCCTCTACCTTGCCGTTGCTGGTCGATGCTGATGCCCTGCAACCCGAGATCATCTCCGGTGCCCATTGCCCGCTGGTGCTCACGCCCCATGCTGGGGAGTTTGCCCGCATCGCCGGAAAACAGGACTTGCGGGTATTTGCCAAAAAATCGAATGCCACGGTCGTGCTCAAGGGACCGGTGACACGCATTTGTGCCGGGAAGGAAATCCATCACAGTTTCTTTGGGGGCCCGGTCCTGGCGCGGGGTGGCAGCGGCGATTTATTGGCCGGTATCATCGGATCCCAACTGGCCCTGTCGCCGGAGGATACTTTGGCGGCGGCCTGTCGCGGGGTGGTCTGGCATGGCCGGGCCGCGGATGCCTTGGCGCAGGCCCATGGCTCGGTCGCGGTGCGCACGACCCAGTTGCTCGACTTTCTGGGGCCGGCCTTAAGACTGTAGTCATGAAGGCCGAGTTGACTGCATCGCAAGCACTGCTGGTGCTAAACGCGTTGCCCAATATCGGCCCCATTTCCCTCAATCGATTGCTCGTTGAATTGGGTGGTGACCCCCGTGAAGTTCTGGCGGCTCCGGCGCGTCGTTTGGAAAGTGTCAACGGGGTGGGTCCGGTGATCAGTCGCACCATTCAGCATTGGAACGAGCACTTCGACCTGGCCCGGGAGGAAGAGCGGATGGCCAAGGCTGGCACGGTTTTTGTCACCCCGGATGAAGCCGGCTATCCCCGGTTGTTGAAGGAAATCAGTGACCCTCCTATCGGACTCTACCGCAAAGGGGACTATGAGTTTGGTCAGCCCTGTATCGCGATTGTCGGCAGTCGCCGCACGACCCTCTACGGACAAAGTGTGGCCAAAAAATTTGGCGCGGAGCTGGCCCGGCTGGGCTTTTGTATCGTGAGCGGATTGGCCCGGGGCATCGACACGGCCGCGCATGAAGGCGCGTTATCGGTCGAGGGCAAGACGGCCGCGGTGCTGGGTTGCGGCATCGATATCATCTATCCCCCGGAGAACCTCGAGCTTTACCGCAAGATCGAAGCGGAGGGGGCGATTCTCTCCGAGTTTCCTTTTGGTCGCCGGGCCGATCGGCAAAGTTTCCCGATGCGCAACCGCGTGGTGGCTGGGATGTGTGATGCGGTCATTGTGGTGGAGAGCGACGTCAGTGGCGGATCGATGATCACCGCACGTTTCGCCGGGGAACAAGGACGATTGGTATACGCCGTCCCGGGACGGATTGATCAGGCGACCAGTCAGGGTTGCCACCAGTTGATCCGGGACGGCGCCACCCTGTTGACGTGTGTGGACGACATTTTGTCCGAACTGAATTATCTCGATGGGCTGCGTCCAGCGCCCATCCCGCCCAAACCAGGCCGGGAAAATCCCCCCTCGCTCCCGGGTGAATTGACGCAGGATGAAAGCAAGGTTTTGGCCTGCTTTGCGGGTGGAGCCCAGTTGTCGCTGGATGCCTTGTCCGCTCACACCGGTTTGCCGGTGGCCCAAGTGTCCGCCGTTATGATGATGCTGGAAATCAAGCGGCTCATCGCCAAACGTGCGGACGGCTCATTCGAGTCGCGCCATTGATTTTTTACCATGCATCCATCCATCGACCTCTCCACGATCTTCCAAAAGCGAAATGCGGAATCACGTTCGCTCTCCGCCGAAAACTATCGGGGTGAAAAGGGAGCCGGTGGCATGGCCACCAATGAGACTTCGCTCACGCCGGGGGCTTGGGCGCAGGCCACCCATCTGGGTCGGGGGTGGAAAATCTCCCCCTGTCTCCCGCTCAAGTCCGGCCAGACCGTCACGTTGATGGACCACGACGGGCCGGGAGTGGTGCGGCATATGTGGATCACCTTTGATCAACGCCTGCGTCGGCAGGTGATATTGCGCATCTATTGGGACGGTCAGGAACACCCGTCCGTCGAGTGCCCGATCGGGGATTTTTTCTGCCAATCCTGGAGTCGGGACCAAAACATCCTCGCGTTGCCGATCAATGTGAACCCCAAGGGAGGGATGAACTGCTTTTTCCCGATGCCGTTTCACCGGCATGCGCGGATCACGGTGGAAAACGACGGGTCGGCCGATATCGCGCATTTCTTTTACACGATCAACTACACGCTGGAGTCCATTCCGGAGGACACGCTCTATTTCCACGCCCAATTTCGTCGCACCAATCCGCTACCCTACAAGGAGGTGTATACAATACTCGATGGGGTGAGCGGTCATGGCCACTTCGTGGGCACTTTCATGAGCTGGCAGCAGAACACGTCCGGCTGGTGGGGTGAGGGTGAAATCAAGATGTATTTGGACGGGGACAAGGAGTGGCCGACCATCTGTGGCACGGGCACCGAGGACTATTTTGGCGGTGCGTGGTGTTTCGACGAGACCAACTTTTCCGCCCCGTTTTTCGGTTTTCAGCATGTCGTCGGAAAATCCGGACAGACCGGTGCCCGCATGACGATGTATCGCTTTCACCTGCAGGACCCGGTATTTTTCAAACAGGACCTGCGGATCACGATGCAAGCCCTCGGCTGGCGGGATCATGATTGGAAGGAACTGGGGCTCCCCAATCCCCGCTACCATGCCTTGCAGGATGACCTCGCTTCGGTGGCCTACTGGTATCAAACCCTGCCGGGCAAACCCTTCCCCCCGCTGCCGGACCGGGACTACCGCGAGATTGTTTAAGTTCTTCCACCGGTCGCCTGCCTGACTTCGGCGTCCCAGGTGCCGGCGATGGTGGCGCCGTATTCCTCGAAGCCACCGGTGGCGCGTGGTCCGGTCAAGCGCGGCCGGGGATTGCCGATGCGTCCGGTGGTGTAGAATTCCTCACTGGTCTGGTCGTGGCAGAGGAAGTGATAGGCCAGTCCTGCTCGTTCGATGTCGGTGGTGTTGTCGCCCGTGCAATGGGGGGTGCCGTAGCAGAAAAAGAGCACGCTGCCGGCCTTCAGTTCCACGGTTTCAGCCTTGGTCTCGTCAGGGAAGCAGCGGATATGGTGGTCGCTGTTGCCGTCCCGCTCGTGGGGGAGAAGGGTGTCGTAGGCGTGGGGCACGACCCGCATCGTGCCATTGGCGACCGTGGCGTCATGAATGGCGATCCACATGGCGGTGCCGCGGAGCGGCTGGGGGATTTTGAAGTAGGCGTTGTCCTGGTGCCAGGCGGTGCCCATCCCGGTTTTGCCGGGTTTGAGAAAAATCTGGTCGAGATGCAGAGTGACTTCCGTATCGAGCAGACGGGTAACGGCGTCGATGACCTTGGGCGCGAAAGGCAGGGCCCGAATCAGGGTGCTGTAGAAATTGGCGGGGCACAGTTGCAGGTTCTGCTTGGTGCCCGAGGTGGTCCTGCCATCGCCGTCGGTGGCGACATTGCGGAGGAAATTGTTGCGCTTGAGCCGCTCGATATCGGCCTGTAACGCGGCAGTTTCCGACGCATCGAAAAAGCCGGGCACGGCGAGACAGCCGCAGGTGCGGAACTCGGCAATTTGTTCGGGGGTAAGTTGCATGATGACGTGTTTGAAATTCTGTTCAGCCCGGGGGCCAGGCCAGTTGGCGACCACCGAGGAGATGGACGTGCAGGTGGGGGACGGATTCGCCCCCGTGGGGACCGTTGTTGATCACGACGCGGTAGCCGGTGGCGAGTTTGAGGTCGCGGGCGATCTTGGCGGCAATGAGGAGAAGATGACCGAGGAGGGCTTGATCTTCGGGGCTGGCTTCACCCACGCGGGCGATCAGTTTCTTGGGGATCACGAGCACGTGCACCGGGGCCTGCGGCTGCACGTCGTGAATCGCGATGCAGTGCTCATCCTCATGCGCGATCTTGGCGGGGATTTCGCGGGCGATGATTTTCTGAAAGATGGTTTTAACCATAAGCAAATTCAAAGCGCAAAGACGCCAAGAGGCAAAGGATCAAACTTGGCCGAAATTGATTTTTCGTGCTTAGAAACTTCGCGTCTTTGCGCTTTCACAAAAACAACAGTTGCAGGTTGGCGTTGGGGGAGGTGCGGGCGGCGGCGAGATCGCGGATGAAGGCGAGAGCGTCCTCGTATTCCTGCAAGCGCCGGCCGACGGCGCGCTTGGGTGGGGGGATGAGGGCGGGACGCAGGTTGGTCACCAGCAGGGTGGCTTCACGATGCGGCGCCAGTTGCTTCAGTCCGGTCATGATTTCGTCACGCGCAAAGAGTGGGGTGGCCGAGGTCAGGGTGCGGGCGGCGTCCCAATGAAAAAAGCCGTGACCGGGAAGATGCTGGAATGCCTTGGCCAGCAGGTTTGCGGCGGCGGCGTTGAACGCCACATCAAACTTGGCGGCATAGTCGGGGTGCTCGACCGTCTGCGTCTCCAACTCGGTGAGGCTGAAGGTGATCGCCGCCTTGATTTGTTCGGCCAGATAAAGGTCCTGACCGGTGACGTGGGCGAACAGGGCGTTGACGAAATGGAGGCGACGAAGATCGGCGCGGTCGGGCGTCATTTCTTGGGCTTGGGCAGCGTGCTGATTTCCTGCATGAATTCTGAGACGTCGCGAAATTCCTTGTAGACACTGGCGAAGCGCACGTAGGCGACCTGGTCGATGGTGCGCAGGCGTTGCATCACACTTTCGCCGAGGGCCTTGGAAGGGATGTCGCTTTCATACTGGGCCTCCACCATGTCGACGACATCGTCCACCACCATGGTGATCTGCTCGATGTCCACGGGACGCTTGTGACAGGCGGCGCGGATGGCATGGACGAGTTTTTCGCGATCAAACTCCTCGCGGCGGCCATCACGCTTCATCACGACCAGACCGTCGCGCACGAAGGATTCGGTGGTGCTGAATCGGTTGCCGCATTCAAGGCACTCCCGGCGCCGACGGATGGTATTGCCCTCCTTGCTGATACGGGAGTCGATGACCTTGTCTTCAATTGAGGTGCACTTGGGGCAACGCATGGGATGGGTGTTAACTGAGCGACAGGAAGTTTTGTAGTATGTTCATGCCCTTTTCGGTGGCAATGGACTCAGGGTGGAATTGCACCCCCCAGATAGGCAAGGCCTTATGGCGAATGCCCATGATCTCGCCTTCGGCGGTTTCGGCCGTGATTTCGAGACAATCGGGCAGACTTGCCCGCTCCACCAGCAGGGAATGGTAACGGGTGGCGGCAAACCCTTGCGGCAGGCCTTGGAACACATCGGTGCCCCGGTGGAGGATTGGCGAGGTCTTGCCATGCATCAGCCGGCCGGCGCGGACGACCTTGCCACCGAAATAATGACCGACGGACTGTGCTCCCAGGCAGACCCCGAAAATCGGCTTTTTCCCGGCAAAGGCCCCGATCATGTCGAGGGAAACCCCCGCCTCAGTGGGCGAACAAGGTCCGGGGGAGATCAGCACGCGATCGGGATTGAGCGCCAAAGCCTCTTCGGGTGTGATCTCGTTGTTGCGAAATACACGCTGATCCACGCCCAATTGACCGAAGTATTGGACGAGGTTGAAGGTGAAGGAATCGAAATTATCGATGACAAGGAGCACACAGGCATCTACCGACGGGTTGACATGGGGGTCAAGCGTGCGTCTGGAGGGCGTGCGCAAGGCACGCCCCTACAAATACGTGATTTCACGGGCGGACCACCTCTCTGGATGGTTGGTCCTCTGTAGTGGCGCGGCTTGCCCGCGCCCGCCGCGATATTCACGCCGCTTATCGCCCAATTTCAGGATTGGATGTTGGGCCTTGGATGTTGGATGGTGATCACATGTCGTTCCAGTTACTAAAGACCGATTCGGCCACCGTCGCCCGGCGTGGCCGCCTGCAAACCCGTCATGGGGTGGTCGAGACACCCATCTTTATGCCCGTGGGCACACAGGGCACCGTCAAGTCGCTGACTCCCGCCCATCTGCAAGAGATCGGGGCGCAGATCATCCTGGGCAATACCTACCATCTCAATTTGCGTCCCACGTCTGAACTGGTCCGGGAGCTGGGAGGATTGCACCAATTTATGGGTTGGGATGGTCCGATTTTGACAGACAGTGGCGGTTTTCAGGTCTTTTCCCTGGCTAAGTTGCGCGAGATCAGTGACGACGGAGTGGCGTTTCAATCGCACCTGGACGGAGCCAAACTATTTCTGGGACCCAAGGAGGTCATGGGCATCCAGACCAACTTGGGCAGTGACATTGCAATGGTGATCGATGAATGCCCGCCCTGGCCCTGCGAACGCGAGGCCTGTGCCCAGGCCGTGGCGCGGAGTTACCGTTGGGCGAAACAATGCAAGGAAATCGCGACGGAAAGCGGATTTCTCGCGAACGGCCAGCATCTGTTCGCGATCGTGCAGGGTTCGACTTTTGATGATCTGCGGCGCGAGGCAGCCGAGTCGTTGGCGGCGCTGGATTTTCCCGGTTATGCGGTGGGCGGAGTAAGTGTGGGTGAACCGGAGCCGGAAATGCTCAAACAGGTGGGTGCCACCACGCCGTTCATGCCGGCCGACAAGCCGCGCTACACCATGGGACTGGGAACCCCGCCACAGCTGCTCAAAATGATCGCTCTCGGCGTGGACATGTTTGACTGCGTGTTGCCCTCACGGGTGGCGCGCAACGGCTTGGTCTTCACTCCCGATGGACCCATGAATCTGCGCAACGAGAAGTTTCGGGCGGATCCACGACCGATCTGCGAGGAGATCAAAAACTACACCACGCAGTTTTCCCGCGCCTATCTGCGGCATCTCACCGTGGCCGGTGAAATTCTCAGCTGCACGCTGCTGACCCTGCACAATCTGCATTTCTACCTCGACCTGATGGCGCAGGCCCGCAGTCACATCGAGGCAGGTGACTATGGTCCCTGGCACCGGACCTGGGTTGAGCGTTACGAGACCGGTGCAGCGGCGCGCTTGGCCTGAACGGAGCACAACCATACCCATGGGAAAACCGATTTCAGCGCGGGTGGAAATAGAGGCAGGGCGACCCGGTCTCACCCTCAACGGTCAACGGGTTGCACCCCTGCTTTATGGACTCACGGATAGTCCCGGCGCGCGTTGGAGCTGGGAGGAAGTGCCGGCACGCAATCTCGCTCTGTTTGCCAGCAGCGGTCTCCGATTGTTTCAAGCTGATCTTTGGTTTGAGCAGATGATCGGATCGGATGACCGGCTGGATATCACGCTGGCGCGACGGCAAGTCGCCGGGGTGCTGGCGGCGTGTCCGGATGCGGCAGTCATGTTGCGGCTGCATGTGAACGCACCGCAATGGTGGCTGGACCAACACCCGGACGAATGCGTGGGGTATGCTGACACGGAACCCGAACCCGAGCATCCCTGGAGTCTGCAACGGCCTCTCGCCCAGGATGCCGGACATCCCCGCCGGGCCAGTTTCAGTTCCAGAGCTTGGCTCGAGTGGGCCGGCCAACACCTGCGTTCGTTTTGCACCGATCTGGCTGCCACCCGGGAGGGAGGCGCGGTGTTTGGCCTGCAAATCGCCAACGGCGTTTACGGGGAATGGCACCAATTCGGTTTTTTGCATCATGACCCGGACCACGGCCCGGCTGCGACTGCGGCGTTTCGTGCCTGGCTGCAAACCCGCTACACCAGTGAGGAAAAGCTCGCCCTTGCCTGGGCGCAGCCGGGGCTGAAATGGGCAGCAATCACGCCACCCGACTCTGCAGCAAGGGAAACGGCCGACTGCGGCATCCTGCGTGATCCGCGCCGGCAACGCCAGGTCATCGACTATTTCTATTTTTTGCACGGGCAACTGGCCGACACGATACTCGCGCTCGCTGAAACAGTGAAGGAATCCTGGCCGCGACCGATCATAACGGCGGCATTCTTTGGTTACTTTCACAGCATGTTTGGTCGACTTGCGGCGGGTGGCCATCTGGCGCTCGACCGGGTGCTGGCTTCGCCCCATTTGGACTGTCTGTGCGCTCCGCAATCCTACGTGCCAACGGCCCGGGCCCCGGGTGGGACGGGTCATGCGCGGGGCCTGATTGATCCGGTGCGACGCGCCGGGAAACTCTGGCTCGATGAGATGGATCAACCGACCACAGTCAGTGGTTGCCCCTGGGACAAGACTTTCGTCAACACGGCGGTGGATGATGTCGCCGTGCAGATTCGCAACATCCTGCAGCCGGTGACACGGGGCGGGGGAGTGTGGTGGTATGATTTTGGACCCACCGCAGGCACGCCCGAGGCGGTGCGCTATGGCCTGATCGGTTGGTGGGATGATCCCCGTTTGCAGGCGGACGCGGCGCGATTGCATGCCTTGGTGAGCGCGCGCACCAACGGTCCTTTGGCCCGCCCTGCGGATGTGTTGGTGGTGCATGATCCCTGGTCCTTTGCCCACACGGTGGGTCGACGGATTCCCCCGGCAGGAGCAAAGTTTGGCACGACACCGGAATTGCAGGGCGACCTCGTGTCACCGATTGCGATCGATGCGTTGGTGGAGGGATTGCACCAGTCCGGATTGATTCATGAGGAAGCGTTGCTCAGTGAACTGCCCTTGCTTGAGCTGGCGCCTTTCCGGTTGGTGATTTTTGCCACCACTCCTGTGCTTGATACGACGCAACTGGATTGCATTCGTTCGCGCCTCGGGCAGGACGACCGCCATATCGTGTTTACCGGATTTACGGGCTGGAGCGATGGCGAGCGGGCTGAGGCGGGTTGCGCCGAGACCACAACGGGATTCCCGCAAAGATTGCACTGGGCGAATCCAGCCACCCTCGTGTTCAGCGTCAACGGAACGAAGGAAACCCGCAACCTGTCCGGGGCGGGAGAACTCCCCTCGTTTGGCGAGACCGGAGTGGAGGTGATCGGTCGCTGGCAGGATGGTGTGGCGGCAGCGGTGCGGCGGAATGAACCTGGAGTGACTTGGTGGGCCTTTACGGTTGCCCCCAGCAAACCGGCACTACTGCGTGAAATCGGTCGGTCGGCGGGTTGTCACATCGTGAATGAAGCCGACGAAACCACTTTGCTGGGCGCGGGACTGCTGGTGGTGCACACCCTGTCCGGGGGAACCCGCACCCTGCGACCACCTGGTGGTCCGGACATTGTTGCCGACCTGCCGCCGCGGAGTTCGGTGGTGTTCGACAGTGTGACCGGTGAACGTCTGCACGGTTGAAGTCCACCCGGGTAATCGTGGCGGATTTGCTGGCTTGAGTGCCACGGGTATTTTTCGCTGACTCTCATCCATGCGTATCCTCGTCACCGGCGGTGCCGGATTTCTCGGTTCCCATCTTTGTGATCGTCTGCTCAAGGACGGCAATGAGGTCGTTTGTCTCGACAACCTGTTTACCGGACGGAAGACCAACATCGCGCACCTGCTGACCAATCCCGATTTTGAGTTTGTGCGGCATGATGTGATTGATCCCTTCAAGTTCGAGGTGGAACAGATTTACAATCTGGCCTGTCCTGCCTCTCCGCCGCATTACCAGTTCAATCCGATCAAAACGACCAAGACCTCGGTGATGGGCGCGATCAATTGCCTCGGCCTGGCCAAGCGCGTCAAGGCCCGCGTGTTTCAAGCCAGCACCTCGGAGGTATACGGTGACCCGGCGGTGCATCCGCAGCCGGAAAGTTACTGGGGCCACGTCAATCCCATTGGCCGTCGTTCCTGTTACGACGAGGGCAAGCGCGTGGCAGAAACACTGTTCTTCGACTATTACCGCGAGAACAAGGTCGATATCCGCATCGTGCGCATCTTCAACACCTACGGCCCAAGAATGCACCCCAACGACGGGCGCGTGGTTTCCAACTTCATTGTGCAGGCGCTCAAAGGTGATGACATCACGATCTATGGCGACGGGTTGCAAACCCGGTCCTTTTGTTACGTGGATGACTTGATCGAGGGTTTTGTGCGGTTGATGAACCAGACCAAATCCGTGGGTCCGGTGAACATTGGCAATCCTGGCGAATTCACCATGTTGCAGCTCGCCGAGCTCACCTTGAAACTTGTCGGCGGCAGTTCCAAGATTGTGCACAAGCCCCTGCCGTCGGACGATCCCAAGCAGCGCCGGCCGGACATCACCCTGGCACGGAGTCTGTTGAACTGGGAACCGACGGTCGAACTCGAGGAAGGCCTCAAGCACACCATCAGCTATTTCAAGACCCAAGTCTAGGCGGTGGCCAGGGCAGGCCCGACCGTGGCGGTTTCGTCGATCAGGCTGACCTGAACTTCCACCGTCAGCTTGCGTTCGGTGGTGCCGCGGTAGGTGCCGCGCAGGGGAGGGATGTCCCCATAGCTGCGACCGAAGCCGATTTTGATGTAGTGTCCGTCGACCACCCGGTCATTGGTGGGGTCGAGGCCGATCCAGCCGTGACTTGGGATGTAGACCTCGACCCACGCGTGGCTGGCCTGGGTCCCCTTGAGTTGTTCGGCCGGACCATTGTAGAGATACCCGCTGACATAACGGGCGGGGAGCTTGAGCACCCGGCACAGCCCGAGCATCACATGGGCAAAATCCTGACACACGCCGGCGCGCAATTGCATGACCTCCTTCATGGTCGAGTGCACGTGGGTGGAATTGGGCTGGTAGCGAAACTCGCGGTTGATGTAGCCCATGATTCGCTGCGCCACTTGCCAGGTATCGGACTCGTCCTGGGCGACGTCGAGGGCCAGCCGCCAGATATCGGGGCCCATGTCCACGAAATCGCTGGGCTGTAGAAAGTCGTAACAGCGATCCAGTTCAGCGCAGCGAATCAAATCCTCCATGCTGGCGGGACGAGCGCCGAGGTCCAGGCGCGGGGTGTTGCTGGTCGTCACGATCGAGGTGACCTCGACGCAGAGCTCATCATGCGGTCGTGGGAGCTCAAACAGGTGGACGCAATTCTGGTAAAAATCGCGGTAATGAGTCAGGCGCGTTGAGGGCAGCACCTTGAGGATGAAGCTCTGCCGCTGCTGCTCTTCATTGTCCGTTGGTTGCAACCGGGCTTCATTGAAACTGTCGTGCACCGGGTTGGCATAACGGTATTGGGTGCGGTGAAATACTTTTAGTTTCATCCTGATCGGAAACAGGGGAGACCCGCCAAAACCTTAGCGGGTCTGTTGCTGTTGCTCTTCTTGTTGTTGGAGCTGCTCGTCGGAATCGGGTTGAAAGGGCTGGAAAATATAGGCTTGAAACAGGGCCGCGCTGATATTGTCGAGCTTGGCCTGCAATTCATCGATATATTGGTGCAGACCGACGCCAAAAATGTCGGCGGGTTCGCAGAATTGCAGTTCGGCCAACAGGCGACCGGAGAGTTTTTCGGCTTCATTGCTGAAGCGACCTTCGCCTACGCCGGAGATACGGCGAAGGTATCGGTTGATTTGTTCGACACAGAAGCGGACCGAGCGGGGAAAATCCTCCGACAGCAGCAGGAACTCCGCGACCAGGGCCGGTTGCACTTCCGAACCGTGGAGCCCCTTGTAGGCGTCCCAGGCGCTGCAGGAGCGGAGCATGGCCGACCAACCGAGGGC